>JAZLDO010000121.1:0-3839 GCA_045614825.1 Candidatus Aphodosoma sp.
GGGTCAGTACAACTTATGGGTTGAAAGTTCAAGTAAACCGACGTCATGTTAGGGCTGCTCGCCCGAGTATCGTCGGAGGGTAGAACGATAGAGACGTCTGGCGACAGACGTAGTAGATAAATGACAAGCACTATCTTCGCAGGTTGATAGTACAAAACCCGGCTTATAGTCCTACTATTATTTTTTTTATTTCTGTTTTAACATAAGTACATATTCTATTTTTAGGCTTACAAACTATAATTCCTATTTTAGAGTTTTGCAAGGACAATCTATTTCTTTTAAGCACAAAAAAATCATGTACTTGAAAAAGGTTTTATCCTTACTTACCTTGAAATATTTACTACAAATAATCAACCGATAAATAAATTTTTGTACTTCTGTTAAGAAAAATCAAAAACTATGAAACAAAAAAAATCAATTGGCGAAAGGATTTCGTGGTTAATCCACTTTCTCCTACACGATATATTCCGCATAACCGAAACAGAATTGAGCAACACTATGCGCTTTTTAGTGCGTTTGCTAAAAAAACTCGTGATTTCGATTCGTGGATTCATTTATGATGACCTTATAGTAAAAGCATCTGCTTTAACTTATTATACTATATTAGCCATTGTGCCTACTTTTGCTCTTTTTGTTGCTGTAGGCAAGGGATTTGGCTTTTCTGATATTATCGAAAGATTTGTTATTCATATAATTGGAGATAATCCTGAAATTACTAATATTGTAATGGGCTTTATCAATAATTATCTTGAATATACACAAGGTGGACTTTTTGTAGGTTTTGGTATTGCTATTTTGCTTTGGGCTGTCATAAATACATTCCGTCAAATCGAAGCTAACTTTAATGCCATTTGGAATGTAAATAAAAATCGCTCTATAGTGCGTCAATTCACAACGTACATGACTATGCTCATTGTTGTGCCTTTCTTGATTGTCATTTCAAGCGGACTTACAGCTAAAGTCGATGAATATGTGACACTTATTGCCGATTCTTCATTGGGTTCATTTCTCGTTGTTGTATATCAATTCCTTGTTAAGCTTGCTCCATTTGTTATTTACTGGTTACTTTTTACACTTGTGTATGTAATTATACCTAATACTAAGGTGAAATTTACCGATGCTATGCTTGCTGGGGTGGTTACTGGTACTGCATTTCTTGCTATTCAATTCGTATATGTCAATGGACAGGTATCGCTTTCTCAATACAATGCTGTGTATGGTAGTTTTGCAGCTATTCCTTTGTTGCTCTTTTGGTTACAACTCTCGTGGACTATTATTCTATATGGAGCTGAACTATGTTATGTGAGCCAAAATCTTATAAATTTTTCATTCGAAAGTGATACAAAAAACATATCTCGTCGCTATAAAGATTATACACTTTTTATTGTTCTTAAAATCATAATCTCTCGTTTTTGTCAAGGTCAAAAACCAATCTCTGCCAACCAAATAGCTCTTGAATATAATATTCCTATACGTCTTGTGCATGACCATATAAAACTATTAGTTGATACCGAAATTATATCAGAAATTTATATAGAACAAAATTCTGAACGTTTCTATCAACCTGCGATTGATGTAAATCTTATCACAGTGCATTTTGTTTTTGACAAGATAAATCGTTTTGGTTCAGAGAACTTTAAAATAACAGATAATGGAGCTTTTAATGATATATGGCACAAACTCCAATCTCTGCAACAAACTATTAACGACGAAAGTTCTAAAATTCTTATTCGTGATTTGTAATATGAAACGACTCGCTATACTCTTAATAATTATGCAGTGTGCATTATGCATTGTGCATTCTCAAATAGTGCGTTGTGGGGCTGATCGCATCGACCAATATCTTCTGTTACTCAAAGAGAAGCGTGTTGGCGTTGTTGCTCACAAGGCAAGTTATATCTATACTGGTGTTTTTAAGAAAAAAGATGTACGTCGTTATAATTTAAATGGCAATACTCATCTTGTCGATTTTCTTGCAACTCAAAATATCAATATAGAGTGTGTGTTTGCTCCAGAACATGGTTTTCGTGGTACAGCCGATGCAGGAGAAAAGGTGTCGAGTGGGGTAGATGAGCAAACTGGCATTATGGTGCGTTCGCTTTATGATGGCAATACAGGTCGTCCAAGCGATTCGATTATGGCTCTATTGGATATTGTACTCTTTGATCTTCAGGATGTTGGATTGCGTTATTATACCTATCTCACTACGATGGTTAAGATGATGGAAGCATGTTCTACACATGGTGTACAAATGATTATTCTCGACCGCCCAAATCCTAATGGACACTATGTTGATGGTCCTATAATGGATATGAAATATCGTTCAGCTGTGGGTTATTTGCCTGTGCCCGTGGTGCATGGTATGACACTTGGCGAGATTGCCCACATGGTGAATGGCGAGGGGTGGCTACCTGATTCTGCGCAATGTAATATTACTGTTATTACTTGTGAAAACTATACTCATCAAACTCTATATCAACTACCTATAGCACCTTCGCCTAACCTACCTAATATGCGAAGTATTTATCTCTATCCGGCAATGTGCTACTTCGAAGCTACTCCAGTGAGCCTTGGTCGTGGTACCGACTATCCATTCCAGTGTTATGGCCATCCAAATATGTTAGGGTATGATTATAGTTTTACACCAACATCACGTTTTGGAGCAAAGACACCACCGCAACAAGATTTGCAGTGTTGGGGTGTTGACCTTAGTGTAGAACCATCGCTTGACACAATATTTAGTCGTGGGGTTGACCTTACTTATTTAATCGATGCATATAATAATCTTCACCTTGGCGACCATTTTTTTCGCCCATTTTTTGAGAAGTTGATTGGTGTGGATTGGGTGCGTAAAATGATAAAATCAGGAAAAACTGCCGATCAAATTCGTGCAAAATGGCAAGATGATGTAGTAAAATTCCGAGAAAAACGAGCTAAATACCTTCTTTATGCAGAGTAGATATATTTGATATATAAATATTTAACACATGGAGTAAAAATACTCGTTCAAAAACTTGCATAATCCAAATAAAAGTCGTATCTTTGCACCCGCAAATGAGAAAGAAGAAATTAAATATTGATACCGAATGGTAATTTTCAATTCTTAATTCTCAATTCAAATTGGTGCCATAGCTCAGTTGGTAGAGCAAAGGACTGAAAATCCTTGTGTCCCCGGTTCGATTCCTGGTGGCACCACAAAAGAAAATCAAGCAGTTATCTTTATTAGGTAACTGCTTTTTTTGTTGTCATACAGTTGTGATGTTTTTTAGGATAATGACTATATTTTTAGAAAATATGTCTATTAATTTAGGAAAATATTAGGAAAAACAAACTAGGTTTGCGAGAAATAGGGACTTGCAAAGTTTGCAAAGTTCGCAAAGTAGGATTAACAAGTTGAAAATCTTTGAGTTATATATGAATTGTGATTTTTGTAATATTACGACTACAGAGGTTTTTATAGTTGATAATTAAGTGTTTATGGTAACTTTGCAACTTTGCAATTGCAAAGTTAGCTTTTTGAGTGTTTAACTTTGCGAACTTTGTAAATGCTCGGTGCAACAGTGGCTGTTTTCTTCGGCATAGGTTGCTTGCACCTTGCTAGAGGGTAAAGGATAGTTCTTTTTTATAGTTGGAATTATTACATACTATTTTTATGCTCAAAAACATGAAAAAATAATCAACAAAAATTTTGTTTTATTAAGAAATAAATATTACATTTGTCGTTGCCGATTCCATGCCGGGGCGTCTGCCTTATGATAGGGTGGGATTGGCAGACATATAAAAAATGGCGTTTACTATAACGCTTTGATATTCGTTGTCTTAGAACTTCGCAAACTCTA
>JAZLDO010000122.1:0-4227 GCA_045614825.1 Candidatus Aphodosoma sp.
ATTTCGTTGTGCTTATCCTTAGTTTCTTTTGGTCAATTAATGAACGAAAGACGAGTTTATTATCTTGACATTACAGGGTCTATGGCTGGATATAATGGGAGTCCTAACATTTGGAATTCTGTTGTTTCTAATTTGGAGAAAGCCGTAGATAATATCGAAGATGAAAACACAGAAATTGTCATAAAAACTTTCACTGATTCAAAACATCCTGTAAAAACCTTAGTATCTGTAAATGCGACAGCAACAGGTAAAGAAATTGTCAAAGAAAAATTAACATCTGTAGAGCTAGTTTATGATTGCCATACAGATATATATGTGCCTATCCAAGACTTTTATAAAAACGAGATATCCATCGCAAATGTGGATTACTTTTTCTTAATGACAGATGGTAATCAACATACAACAGGTGTAAGTGAATTGCAAAAACAAATCCAAAAATGGAATGACAAAACCAACAATGGCAAAAAACACATCTATGGCTTCTATGTTATGCTAACATCTGCTGCTTATTCGGAACAAATAGAAGGCTGGATAAAATCACAAGAACATTTTTGGACCGTGAAATCAGCAAATGTTAATATCAATTTGGTTCGTCCAGAAAAGGAGTATTTTATTTGTAACATACGCAATAATGACAAGAACAGGTATATAGATATACCTATGACAGGTAAAATCACAGATTTGGGATTGTCTGTTTCAGGTGAAAATGAGTACTGTAAAGTTATGTCGACAAAACTCATTGACAAAAATACTTTACGAGTTTATTTCAAAAACAAACAAACATTAGCAAGAATACCATCATTGTCAAATTTATCATTAACTATCAGCAAACCCAATAGTCAATTTGATTTTTTACTGAATGACCGCATTTCCGTTAAATGTGACAATATTACACCTTGGGGGAAAATTTGTATCAGTTTATGTTCATTATTGTTGTTAGGATTATTACTTTGGTTCTTGATTATTAAGCCTATTAAATATCCCACATTCAAGACGTACAAAAAAAATATCCTCATTGAAAAATCCAGTCGAATAATCTCTCAAAAAAAAGTTGATTTTACAGGGGCAAGAAAGGTAATATTCTCCAACAAGAGGGAGAAGCAATCTGTATTAAATAAATTCTTTTGTGGTAAAATCATTACTCTTGTAAATGCAGAGTTTGAGTCTCCTATATCCTTCACTCCAACACGAAATCGAAAGGCTGCTAATACTGTAGGAAAAGCATATATTATAACGCCTAATCCAATCCAAAGGAGCGGAGTGGCTACAATTATCAATCAACAAAAGCAACTAAAAATAACTCTAAATTAATATCACTATGCCAGAAAAAATTAAACTCAAAAAGACCCTTTATATTGGTCTTGGTGGTACAGGAGTAGCGACATTGCTCCGCGTAAAAAATGTTTCATTGATAGCTACGGAGAGATTCCTCCAATGATTGGTTTCTTGGCTATTGATACAGATACCGCAGCTTTTAACAAAGAGGTTACAAGTAATCTAAACAAAAAAATCAAACTTGAACCACATGAACTATTAGTAGTGTCTGTAAGAGGTGCCTTGGCAACATATCGTAATAATCCTCGTGATTACGATTGGGTTCCCGAAAAGAATATAGATAAATTATCTTCTATTGCGGGTGCTGGTGCTGGAGCAGTTCGTTCGAATGGTCGTTTTATTGCATACTATAATTATGCTCGAATAGAGAATAACATTCAATCTGTTATTACAAAGATCAATCAGCATATTCCTCAAGAATCAAAGTACACCGTAGATACGAATAAAGACGGTATTGAATATCCTGTAACAATCAATGTTTTTTCCTCAGTCGCAGGTGGAACTGGTAGTGGTATGTTAGTGGATACGCTTTGCCTCGTAAATAAGGCTATGGATGCTCTAGCTCTGCAATTCGATTTGTATCCATGGATTGTTTTGCCTGAAATTTTTAAAGCATTGAATAGCGGACCTGCTATGGCAAATGTGCTTTACAATTCTTATGGTGCTTTGCGTAGCCTAGATTACATTCAGCATCTTAATCCTGCACAACCTGCGATAAATTTTGGTTACACTAAAATAGAGGAACGTTTATTTAGATATGCTTATCTAATTAATAATCTCAATCAAGCTGGCGTTGCTTTTAACAAGTTAGATGATTTATTGGATGTTGTTGCAAAGAGTGCTTTCTTGCCTGCTAACCGAATGGGTGACGATTTGGTGTCTCCATTTGATAATATCAAGAACCAACAAGATGGTGGAGTATATGACATCAAAGATAAAAAGGCATGGGTTGCTTCTGCAGGTAGTGCTGAATTGATTTATGATAGTCAAGCTGTTGGGCGTAGTGTAGCATATCGTATTATCTCACAATTGTGCAATTCAATGGTGAATAAGCATGATGGTACTCAATATGCAAATGATTTTGTAGATCATCAAGATGTAATGATTAGAGAAAATAATGGTCGCAATGACGTTACCGACTATTTATTGAGTACCAATGCAGAGTATGCACTAAACATAGACGAATCGACAACAGAAGCAGATATTGATACTTACATTGACTACAATTGTGGTCAAAGAATTCATGCTCCACTACTTGAAAAATTAAACGAAAAAATCGCGACTGCGAAATTGGCTGTTGATAAACAAATCTCAGATTTGTTGGACAACACTCCTGCTGGTTGTGTGGGATTGACTATAGCATTTATTTCGGCTCTTCGTAAAATAATTGCATTATGCAATGAGGAAATGCATAAAGAGCAAAAAGATTTGAATACATTAAGTACCCAACCTACTCAATGGAATACCTATATTAATCAACTACCTAAAAGAGGTGTTGAAAGGATGTTTAGTTCTATTAAGTACAACGAAGAAATCGCAGAAGTACTTGATCAAGAATTAAGAAAGCATATTGCAAATTTACGTGATGAACAACGCCATTTATTTGCTATTCGTTTCTATAATGATTTTGACAAATACGTTGCAGGTATCGAAACACAATTAAAGAACCTATCTGCATATTTAAGTGAAGTACAAGAGGAGTATCGCGATAAGTTATTAACGCAACAACAATTAAGCGACTCAACCTCTAAATTCCAAATTTTCTTACATAAGAAAGATGTTAAGAAAATGGGTATGTTCGACATTAATGATTCTATAAAAGCGGGATTCCATAAATATTTTGCAGACAAAGGTGGTCTGGCTAAATGGTTGAATTTATCAAAGCAACAAATAGCAGAGCAAATGTTCGATTTTGCCAAAACTACTACAGAAGTTGATAATGCTGTTAATGTGTCTATAGATGATGTCCTGCGTGGAATGGATGAGAAAGAAATAAAAACTTATCTTGAGCAACTACAAGTTTTGGCATCTCCTTTATGGTCATATAATACACAAGGCTATAAACCATCAGCAGGAGCAATGGATAAATTTGTCATCGTAGGTGTAGGGAACAGAGATACTTCATATCTTAAAACAGATAAGCGTTATGCCAACTTCTTTGACACAAACGATAATCCGGCATCTTTTGCAACAACGAACCAACATGATCGGATTTATGTGCTCGTGGTAGAGGACCTACTTCCTGTTTATGCTGTAAATAACTTTAATACTTACGAAAGCGATTATAATGAAAAGACATCAAGGGGCACACGCTTAGCATGCTATATTGATGAGAAATTGAACAATCGCATTCTATCGGAGAATTTCCATATCAAGCCTACAATTGAGCAAGATAATGTTCTTCAACTGTGGGTGTATGGTTTCATCTTTGGTTATTTGCACTATGATAGCGATTCTAACAAGTACTGGGTGAAATCCAAGAAGAGAGGTAGCGCAATTAAAGGCTTCCGCTTTGATTTAGCAACCCAACGCGATGTGGCATACGATATATTTAAGTCAGAAGAACTATATAAAGAGGTTGAAGAAAACCTAAACAAAAAGATTCAACACGAAGGCAATGATAAAGTACAAGGCTTGATTGATTCAATCAAGTCAGAAGAGACATACTTCCAAGAATACGCTCAGTTGAGTCCACTTGAGGCTGCACATCTGGAAGAAGATTTGTTTGCTGCTGTTCGTCGATTGCTTGAGGAAGAAATCAAATTTATGAGTGAATAATATGTCTGCTTTTATTGTAATTAGTACATCAGATAAACTCAATTGGATAGTGGATGGCATTATAAAATGCCGTCCACAAAATCCTAACACATTGACCCATATTGCAACAGGAAA
>JAZLDO010000123.1:0-6527 GCA_045614825.1 Candidatus Aphodosoma sp.
GCTAACTTCAAAGAAGTTTTAGCTAACAACGCAGTAGTCGTTGTAAAATTTGGTGCAGCATGGTGCGGTCCATGTAAATCACTTCAACCAGTTATCGAAAAAATCGCAGTAGCATACGAAGGCCGTGCAGTATTAGGCGAAGTAGATATCGAAGAATCTCCAGAAACTACAGAAGAATTTGCAATCCGTTCTGTTCCAACACTCCTTTTCTTCAAAAACGGCGAAATAGTACCAGGCAAAAAAATCGTTGGTGCAACATCAGAAGCAAAAATCACTGCTGTTATTGATGAAATTCTTTAATTCAATTTTTAACATAAAAAAAGAGGAGTAACAAATTGTTCTCCTCTTTTTTTATATTATTACGAACTAGATATTTTCTAAACCACAACCAAATACTAATTCACTACACCCAACTCAACTTATACAGCCACAACTCCTGCAATATGTGGATGAGGGTCGTAATCTACAATTTCAAAATCCTCAAATTTGAAATCAAAAATATCTTTCACCTTTGGATTTATTTTCAAACGTGGCAATTTACGTGGTTCGCGTGTGAGTTGCAATTCTATTTGCTCAGCATGATTAGAATAGATATGAGCATCGCCAAGTGTATGCACGAATGTGCCTGGCTCTAAACCAGTAACTTGCGCCACCATGTGCAACAATAAGGCATACGATGCAATATTAAATGGCACACCAAGGAATATATCAGCACTACGTTGATACAATTGCAACGACAATTTTCCATCGGCTACATAAAACTGAAAGAAGGCATGACATGGAGGCAAATTCATATTATCTATATCAGCCACATTCCATGCACTAACTATCAAACGACGCGAATTAGGATTGTTTTTGATTTGGTCAATAACTTCACTTATTTGGTCAATGCTACCTCCTTTATAATCTGGCCATGAACGCCATTGATAACCATAAATATGACCAAGGTCGCCATTCTCATCAGCCCACTCATTCCAAATGCGCACTCCATTATCTTGTAGATATTTCACGTTAGTGTCACCTTTGAGAAACCAAAGTAGTTCGTGGACTATGGATTTGATATGCAATTTTTTAGTTGTCAACAAAGGAAATCCTTCAGATAAGTCAAAACGCATTTGATGTCCAAATACGCTTGTTGTGCCTGTACCTGTACGGTCGCCTTTAAAAACGCCTTCGGTTTTTACTCTATGCAATAGGTCTAAATATTGTTTCATATATTGGATTATTAGTAGCGAGTAACAAGATATGAGATCTACTCGCTTCGCTCGTTTTATTATATTTTTATTTCAAAAATACACACTGTGAATGTGTATTGTTTTGTGAATGTTTTCTTGCTTGCAGTTTGCTTACACCTTGCTTGAGGTTTGGGCTAGAGAATACACACTGTGAGTGTGTATTTATATGAAGTATTTAATAGAGATTATAAGTTGTTTTCGTCACTTTAAATTCGGTACGACGATTGATTTGATTGCAGATTTCTTGTTGTTCAGCAGTAAGTGTTTCGATAAATTCAGGAGTCAAAACATCATCTTTTTTCAAGAATAGTTTATATTGCTCGGCCAACTCCTCGCTTACAACCACAGGTTTCGATTCGCCATATCCCATAGGTGTAAGACGTCCTTTGTCAATACCTGCTTTGATAAGATAATCAACTACCGACTGAGCTCGCTTCTGTGATAACTCTTTATTGTTCGTCTCATTACCAACCATATCTGTATGAGCCGAGAGCTCAATTGCAATATTTGGATTATCTTGCAATATTTTCACCAAACCTTGCAACCCTGCCTCTGAATCAGTTGTCAATGTCCATTTACCAAATTCATAGAAAATATTGTCCATCTTCACCGGACGAGATAATGAAGTAAGTGTAAAATCGTTCTCAAACAATTTACTATCTATCAAATCATTGGTATTAAACTGATGCGATGCATTCAAATAACCACGATGTGAAGCGAGCATTACATACTTAGTATTCAAAGCCAAATTTATACGATATGTACCATCTTTCTTTGTACGCATCTTCACATTGTCGCCATTGTCGCCCACAAGACGAATTGTAGTCTCTCCAAGCGCATCTCCCTTGTCGTCAAACACCCTACCTTCGATTGCATAAACTAAGGCTGGTAGTTCAAAACGATAGATTTTATCGATCGGCTTACGTTGTCCACGACTTGAAGCGAAATAACCTACACTATTATCACTATTAAACGTAATACCAAAATCATCACCTGCTGAATTTATTGGTGTGTACATATTCTCCACATGCCATACTCCTACTGAATCTTGCACTGCCATATAGATATCTAATCCACCAAATCCCGCTCTTCCATCTGATGAAAAGAACAACACTCCATCATGACGTACATACGGAAACATCTCATTTCCAGAAGTATTGATATCAACACCTAAATTTTCAAGTACAGTCCATTGTCCACCTTCATTCACTGCCACCCAAATATCTTTACCACCTTGACCTCCTTGTGCATCACTCACAAAATACAACTTACTACCATCTGGCGAAATAGCTGGATGACCTACTGTTATTGTTGTATCGGCAAATAACTGAATAAGTGTAGGCTCAGTCCATTCTCCCCCCGAACGATTTGACTGATAAATCTGCCCTGCTGGCATATTTGGCAAACAACGTGTAAAATACATTGTTTTTCCATCCGACGAAAATGATACAATACCCTCATCATCATCACTATTTACAGTTCCTTCAAGAAATTCAACCTCTTCCCACTCACCTGAATTATTCTTACGAGCAGTATAAATATCATTATTCGGAACTCCCGTAATAGGATTATTTATCTTCTTATTTTTCGATTTTGTACGATTTGATGTAAACACTATCGACTCGGCATCTGCGCCCATAAATGTAGGAGAAAAATCAGAATTTTTACGAGAATTAAACTCCTTTGCTAAAGAAACTTGATAACGTGTAAATTTAGCAGCTAAAACCGTCGCACTATCTACCGACAAAATACCTTGTTGCGCTTCATACGAATCTGGATACGACTCAAGATAAATCTCAAAATTCTTTCGTGCATCTTTCAACTTTCCTGTAGCCAACTGACTTTTTGCTAAATGCAAATACGCTATCGAATCATTATGTTTATAACGAATTGCCGAAGTATAAGAACGCACTGCCTTTGCATGATTATTTGTGTTATAATAGCATTCTGCAAGTTTAAAATTAACCGCAGCTTTCAATTTACGTTGCTTACTTGTCGAAATCTTACCATTATTCTTACGGTATATCTCACTTGCTGCAAAATACTCGCCGTTTTCATATTTACGGTCTGCCTTCTTCAATCGCGCAGCAGTACCACATCCCGTGAGCAACACAACCAAACACAACAATATATTTAACTTATTTCTCATATTCAATATAAGCATCTTTTAACATAAACCCCTTACTCCCTACTCCCTACTCCTTACTCCCTATTTAACCGTAATTCTCGCCACCACGCCATCTGTCGTAGTCAACACCCAATCTTTCTCGCCTATAGGCACCATGGTATTTATTATAGAATTACCTATTTTATGCTTCCACAACAATGCTCCATCCGACGAACGAAGACAGTTAATTTCTCCATTTTTAGTCGCAAAAACAATCTCTCCATTGCGTTCTATAAGCATCGACGGATTATGATCATAACCAAATTTTGCATCTACTTTCCACAACAAACGATTATCATCTGCCGCCACAGCCAATACACTATCATTCATACAACGAGAAAATACAATTTTATTGTCCTCCGACAAACCTATAGTTTCACGCACCTTATGTTCTTTAGTGCGCCAAGCTGTAGTCCCATCACTCAAATTCACAGCTGTCATATATCTATCAGGAGCAGTAATCCACACCTTATCCCCTGCCACTACCGGCCACACTGCCGCTGGCGAAAAATGCGGACGCTTATTTCCATTATTCCATTTCCACGCAAGCGAACCATCCGCCACATTCAACGCATACAAATAACTATCCCACGCACCAAATATCACTTTACCTTCAGCTATCACAGGTCTTGACTCTTGATAATTTTTCACTTCATCAAACGACCACACCAACTCCCCATCCGTCAATCGCAAAGCACGGAATTTACCATCACTTGCTCCAATATACACCACTCCATCTGCTATCACAGGCGAACCCATCACCGCATTATCCGTACGATGACGCCATACCAATCTACCGGTATTTTTATCAAGACAATAAATATTTCTATCACACGAACCAAACACTATCTTATCACCCGCAATCATCGGAGTTGAAGCTATACGCTCTGCTGTTGGATATGCCCATATCTCTTTACCCTTCATCAATGAGTAACAATGAAACATCCCCTTATCATCGCCAAAATAAACATTATCCTCATCCACCGCAGGCGCACCATATATGCCATAACCAATCTCTCTAACCCATACATCCTTCACATTCTTATATTGAGCATTAACGGCATAATCCGCACGAGGAAACTCTTTTTCATTACCCTCAACATAAAATTTTTGCTCAATAGGCAACGCTGTCCAACGCTCTTGGGGTTGACCAACTATCTTTTCACTAACAAAAATACTATCTTCACTCACATCATACACAGCATATCCACCAAACTCATTTTTATCTCGCAAAGTCGAACGAGTCAACACCCCTGGTATCCCATCATAACTATTCACCATATTGCAGTGATAATGCCCTCCTAAAAACGACTGCACATTATACTTACGCACAACATCAGTCAACAACCACCAATTATCCACATCACCCGATTTCAATGGATAATGCGTTACAATAAATATAGGCATTTTCTTTCCCACATTCTTCAACTGACGCTCAACCCAAGCCACATCTTGAGGCGACACATGCCCATCTCCCATTTTGATAATTGGACCTGTGTTTATACCCAAAAACAAGAAACCATTGAATTGCAAACGGAAACGATTATCACCAAATATACGCTTAAAGTCAGTCGCACCCGATTCGCTCCACTTCGTATCATGATTACCTGGCACAATATAATAAGGACAATTCAATTTATCCAACTCACGCTTAGCTACCATAAGCGACTTATAATCACCTGTTTCTGCAATATCGCCCGACACCAACACAAATGCAATATGTTCTTGCCCATTCACATCTTCCACCGCACGTTGCAAGTCTATAGTATTATTTTCATTCGACTGCGAAATATGCACATCCGTAAACTGCGCAAACGAAAACGCAATATTATTCACCTCTGGCGCCGACATAGCATCAGCCAAAGTTGTTACTTTCTGACTATTTAGTTGCGCCACCATCCCTGCAATGCACACCAACATCGCCGCAAAAATCAAGTTTAATCTTTTGTATATCATAACTATAAATATTAATTATCTAATCATAAATCATCAACCCCCAATTCTCAATTCTAACTTGC
The DNA here is from genome assembly GCA_045614825.1 of Candidatus Aphodosoma sp. Taxonomy (GTDB): domain Bacteria; phylum Bacteroidota; class Bacteroidia; order Bacteroidales; family Paludibacteraceae; genus Aphodosoma. The sequence continues at coordinate 5,421 of JAZLDO010000123.1, forward strand.
AAATATACTATTTTTTTTTCAAATATACAATAGACAAAATATCACCTTTTTATTCAAAATGTACAAATAAAACCCTCGCCATACCCTCACCATACCTTCAAGCAACCTGTGCCGTAGAAAACAGACACAAACCGTCACATTTTTTATTTGTACATTTCGATTTTTTCTTATTTCTAACCCAAAAAAAATATTGTACTTTTACAAAAATTTACTACCTTTGCAAATCCTATCAATTAAACTATTTAAATCCAAAATCACATACATTATCCATGAAATCTATTATCCACCTTGCCACTGCCCTCATCATCGCTATGGCATTTGCTTCTTGTAGCAACTCAAATCTATCCAACGAAGTTCGCAACGATTTCTCTAATCGTCGTACAACTATCAACAACGAAAACCTTTACTCTGTTTTCAACCAACAACTTACCAACGACGAGCGCGATGCTCTCACTTTCCTTTACGCCTATATGCCTCTCGGCGATATAGCATGCTACGATGGCAATTTCTTCCTCAAAAACGTGCAAACCTCTCTCCAAGCACGTGCCGAAATGCCTTGGGGCAAATCTATCCCCGACCGCGAATTCCGCCACTTCGTGCTCCCTGTGCGCGTCAACAACGAAAACCTCGACTCTTCTCGTTGGGTCTTCTACAACGAACTAAAACCTCGCATCGAGCATCTTTCTCTCTACGATGCTATCCTCGAAGTCAACCACTGGTGCCACGAATACGTCACCTACACCCCATCCGACGCTCGCACCTCATCTCCTCTTGCTTCAATCAAAACTGCCTACGCTCGTTGTGGCGAAGAATCTACTTTCCTCGTTGCCGCTCTTCGCTCTGTGGGCATCCCTGCTCGCCAAGTTTATACTCCTCGTTGGGCACATACCGACGACAATCACGCTTGGGTCGAAGCTTGGGTCGATGGCGAATGGTACTTCCTCGGTGCTTGCGAACCCGAACCTGTACTCAACCTCGGTTGGTTCAACGCACCTGCTTCGCGCGGAATGCTCATGCACACCAAAGTATTTGGCAAATACGATGGTCCTGAGGAGGTTATGCAACGCACTCCTCTCTTCACCGAAATCAACGTAATCGACAACTATG
>JAZLDO010000124.1:0-13122 GCA_045614825.1 Candidatus Aphodosoma sp.
TAGACTTTCCAGATCCCCATCCGCCGTCTATACCAATTATTTTAGAAATGCTGTTATCTATTACATTCACGATATTCTGAGCAATGATTTCGTGAGAATTACCTTCAAATAAATCTTTTCCACAAGGCTTATTATCTAAAAATCTTGGATATTTCATAACTTTTTATTCTTTCTTTTTTATACAAAATATATTTTATTTAATATTCTCTAATAGTATAGTTAAAAAATTTTATTCTCCCTATTTTATTAATTCAAATTAACAAATACAACAAAATAAAATTTATTTTATTATTTCATGTAGTACTTATTCATCAAATTAATTTTTAATTATTCTACTGTTAAAAACCTCATCATACTTTTCCATTATCCTCTGCCATTCTTCATTAGAAATAGGATATTTTAATTGTAACTTCTTTACTCTGTAAAATATAGATTTCCATGAACGACTAAATATTGAAATCAAATCATCCATTTTTGTCCCTTTATTTATCAACTCCCACAATTTATCATCATCCTCTGATGTCCACCTCTTAAACCTATTACTTATTTCCTTATTTTTCTTTATAGTTTCAACAATATAATTTTGTTTACTTGGAATAACACCGCGCACACCACCTCTCGGATTTTCAACATCACCTTTATAACGAGGTATCAAATGCATATGTACATGAAAAACAGATTGTCCACCCGCTTCATTCACATTTATACCAATATTATAACCATCTGGGTTAAATCGCTTATCAATCTTACACTTTACATATTGCAACATAACATTCATAGCCTCACGCTCACGATTAGTAAGATCAAAATAATTAGCTACATGTCGTTTGGGTATAATTAAAGCATGACCAAGCGACACTGGATAACCATCATAAAAAGCAACACAAGTCGCTGTTTCACAAATAATTTCCACCTTACGAGATAAATTACAAAATGGACAATTTACGCCTTCTTCTCGTGGTAATTTATTAAAATGCTTATACTTATACAATTCATAACTGCTATTGCAAACAAGACTCTCAAAAGGTAATTTTACATTGCACTGATAAGTATATTGCTTATATATTGCATGAAAACGAAAACCTTCTTCTTCCAAATCACGACGAACAGCTAAATAAGCTGTTCCATTAGGAGCTAAAAGATTACTAATAGACATCATCACATCAGCTTGAGGATATCGTTCTAATACATTCAATACATAAATACAGATAATAGTATCAAACTTACCATCTGGATAGTCTGGTCTATAATAACTATCATATCCAACAATATCAAACCCTAATCGCTTCAATTCATCAGTATCATACCCAAATCCACAGCCAAAATCTAAGATTCTCCCCTTTAATAAACCATGTTGCAAAAGATAACGCACAGGAACAGATAAATCTGTTCTCTTAATCGCAGTCAAATGTGGATGATTAATCTTTTCTGGTTGCATAAATACTAATATTTCCAAGTTTCAAAACCCATATTTATAGCTATTTGACACATTGGTCTAAATGTTTGAAAAAAGCAATCAAATAAATGCTGTCTATCCATCGACACAATCTCTTGTGGAGTATATCCAAGCGACAAATAATCCTCATATAATTTTTTTTGTTTTCCCACTTCAAGATTTATACGCAACGCAACTTGATGCATAATTGCCAACTTTGGAAGATATAAATCCAAGTCAGGCAATTTATTACTCTTTGAACTATTTACACTTGAATCTGTTGGTATTAAATTCCACAACAAATCATGAGAAACAAAACTCCATGGAATAAAATGATCCAAATCGTACTCTTCTGAATATAACAACTTTTCCGTATATAAGCAACGCATTTCCAATCCATTATTAATTGCAACATTCCAAAATTTTCTCTGTTCTAATAACGAACTACGTTCTTCTTTCTTTATTATTTTACTTGAAATATTAGGCACATTAGGATTTCTAACTTGTAAAAAATTAGTTAATCCCCAATACGAAAAAGCAGTAAGAATATCATAATTTTCTTGCAAATAAGTTAACCACATAGGATTAAGTTCAACCCACAATCCATCTCTTTTTTTTTCTAACTTATAAATACACCCATTTTCAAAATTTTGAGAACGTAAAACTACCTCTCTATCATCACTTGTATCAATCCAAGGGCGAAGAAACCGATAGGGAACATTATTTTGCAAAAAAGCTAATTGCTTTCTAACATCTACTTTATACTGAACTAAATTTGTAAGCACAACAATCAACTCATTCATTCCTAAATTTATAGGAATATTATTTTCTTTTTGCAATTTCAATATTGTATCATAAAGTGATTCTGATTTCCCAAAAGAAAGGCGGAAATAATTCACTGGATACCAAGCATTGGCTACCATTAAAATCATTATTTCCCACACATTCATTCTTGTTTTACCCTGCTTAACATATAGTTCCAATATTCCTAAGAACCAATAAAATTTATATGTAGCAACCGTTTTGTCAAATATACGATTCAACCTACTCGTAGACAATATATGAGACTGTGGTATATTCATTGCGAATTATTATTTTAATTTTTTACAAAAACACAAAACTTTTTCTCAAAAGTCAAATCTTTTAAACAACCATCATTCATAGTTGTTTTTATTTATCAGATTCACAACTACTTTAACCATTACATCCATCTCTTCAGTCTTACTTTCAGCAATCATCAACGTTAGTGCCACAAGCGTACTATCCGCAAGACGTTTACTACCATCGGCATTATAAAGTATATGATTACCATTTAGAAACCAAAGAAATAACGTAGCTGCAATTCGCTTATTTCCATCACTAAATGAATGATTTTTTGTGACAAGATAAAGCAACATTGCTGCCTTTTCCTCTACACTTGGATACAACTCCTCTCCACCAAAAGTTTGATATATCTGCCCTATACTACTCTTAAATGAATCATCCTTCTCATTTCCAAATAAAACCGAGCCACCAAATCGCTCACGCAAACGCTCAATCTCCCGCATTGCCCCTTCATACGTAGCACGAAATGACTCCTCTGGTGTTATTTTATCTATCGAAAGTCGCTCATAATCATAATTATCAAGTGTATCAAGTGCATAAGTATAATCCACCACCACATCTAAAAGATCCTGACTCTCCACCTCACTCGTCATCTCTCTATTTTGCAAAGTCCGTCCAACAAGTTGCACCAATTGACGAAGCTCCTCTATCTGCTCACGTCTAATTCTCTCATTCACAGCATATCCTTTCATAAGGTATTGCTTCAATACCCTATTAGCCCATTGACGAAACTTTACGCCTCTTTTTGAATTAACCCGATACCCTACAGAAATAATCATATCAAGATTAAAATATGGCACCAAACGACGAACTGTTCGATCTCCCTCTTTTTGAACTTGTGCAATTTTTGCACAGGTTGCATCTCGTTCTAATTCTTCAACTTTATAAATATTATTAATATGTCGCACAATAGACGTCCTATCTGTTTGAAACAACTCCGCCATCTGAGCCTGAGTCAACCACACAGTCTCATTCTCCATACGAACATCAATCTGTGTCTGTCCATCTTCTGTCTGATATATAACTATTTTATTTTCTAAATTCATAGCTTCATCATTAATTTTATTTTTCAACATGCAAATATACAAAATTTTTCCTCAAAAGTCAAGTCCTTTCTCCCACTTTCTGCTATTTCCTAAAATCAACCCAATAATTCACTATAAATCAATACCACACAAACCAAAAACTTATCCCCTGCTCCCCTCCCCCTACTCCCTGTTACTTACGCCTTATCTCAATATAGGATAAATATACTATAAATATAGGATAAATATACTATAAACATACTATAACCCTACCTTCTCCCATCCCTAAAGATTCCTAAACCCCACAAAAAAAGTTCCCTCGACACTGTCGAGAGAACTCTATATAATAACCATCAAAAAATCAACAAACTAACATCTGCTCATCATAAAAACGCCGTATGACAATCCGTGTCATCCGTAAAGCTGATTTTTTAGCGTAGCTGAAAAATTGCGAATCTAAAATAAAAAAATCCGTAAGAAGTAAACATATTTATTCCGTGTTTTCCGTGCGTTCCGTGTGAGACAAAAATGATATCAAGTTCACAGTCACTACCCTTTATAAATCTTTTCAGCACAACGAGCATCTGCCCCTGCCTCACCCAACACATCAATTATCTCATCATACGCTTGCAACATCTCCTGCCTTACCTCACCATCCACTATTATCTTATCCAACTCTACCTTCGTACGCTCAAGTGTATAGTTATGCGCAAGCAATTCGATGACCACCTCACGTTGTGCTATAATATTCACCAACGACACCCAAGGCGCTTTGATGAGCAAAGGTTTGAGTAGCATGGTCAACCTACCGCCAAACACCTTATATACGACCACTTGAGGAACTCGAAAAAGTGCAGTTTCGAGAGTTGCAGTGCCAGAATTCACCACTGCAACTCGTGCCACACGCAATAAAGAATATGTAGCCCCATAAATTATTTTTACTCCCGTTTGCTCTACTACCGATTCATAAAACTCAGCCTCAACACCTGATGCTGCCGCTACAACAAACTGACACTCAGAATAACTTTCGGATAATTGCACCATAATAGGCAAACACGAACGTATTTCTTGCCTACGACTACCTGCCAACAATGCCACTATAGGACGAGAGTCAAGTCCATTCTCAGCACGGAATTGCGCTTCATCGAATGGCAGAGCCATAAATGCCGCCACCGAATCAACCGATGGATTACCCACATATTCAACCTTATATCCACGCATTCCAAACCACTCTGTCTCAAACGGAAATATGGTAAACATTCTATCAACATATCGTTTAATTGACTTCAAACGATACTCTTTCCATGCCCACAGTTTAGGTGCTATATAATAATCCACTTCGACAGATGGCAGATTACGCTTCACAAACTTTGCAAATCGGAGATTGAAACCAGGATAGTCGATTAAAATGACTTTATCAGGAGCGAAATCAATCAAATTGCGCTCGGCAAGTCGCTGAAGACAAAATATTTTATCGATATTAAGCAATACGTTGACAAAACCCATAAACGCCATATTGCGATAATGCACAATAGGCTCTACCCCAGCCGACTGTGCTATCAAGTCGCCCCCAAAGAAACGGAATTGCGCTTCAGGGTCACGACGCTTAAGCTCAGCAATCAACCGACTACCATGCAAATCGCCAGAGGCTTCACCTGCTATGAGAAAATATTTCATTTCAAATAAAATCAACATGTAGGTACGCTCGGCTCGAGCGTACGCAAACAACAAGGCATGTACTTTTTTAAAAAAAGTAACCAACTAAAACAATTCAAGCACAAAAAAACTTAATTATCCCATAATTTTTTTGTACTTATGTTAAAAAGAAATCAAGAATTGATAACTACAAAAAGTGCTGATATAGCAATAAAAAGAAACAGTGATGCAAATACACCTTTGCAAGCACGCCACATCTCCCAAGTATTGAGCAAAAACACAGTAGCCATATCAGGAAATATCGCAATACACAATAATTTGACAATCATACTATTCGTACTTGCCAAACCAAGAATGGTTTTTAATGAAAACCCGTCAAATGTATTGTTTTGCACAAAAAGATAGAGCATGGCAACTGGCATCACCAAACCTATAAGCATCCCAAACCAAAGTGTATCAAGCTTCTGTTTCATATTGTTTACAGAAATCTATTGCCTTATATGCTGTCATATCAAATTGCAATGGCACAACTGTGATATAACCATTTTCGATAGCACATTGGTCGGCATTCATATCGTTATCGTTGAGGAACATAAAGTCGCCAATCAACCAATAATAGTCGTTTGCGCGAGGAGCTTCTGTCTTTCCAAAGTCGTTTGCCCAACGTCCTTCTGCTTGACGACAAGCGCGGATACCTTTAACTTCGCCTTTAGGAGCATTCACATTCAAGCAAATATCTTTAGGCATTTCAGAATTGATTGTCTTAGCAATTATTTGCTCGAAATAAGGCAACGAAGGCTCGAAATCGGCATCGGCATCATGGTCGCACAACGAAAATCCAATCGAAGGAACTCCATGCAAAGCGCCCTCAATAGCTGCACCGATAGTACCTGAATATATCACATTTATACTCGCATTCGACCCATGATTGATACCCGAAATCACAAGATCGGGTTTTCGGTCTAGCAACTGGCTAATCGCCAATTTTACACAATCGGCAGGAGTGCCACTAACGGCATACTGCTTAATATTTTCTACATCAGAAGGTACCGATTTAACCGAAACTGGCACTTCAATAGTCAATGCGCTCGACTGAGCCGAACGAGGCCCATTAGGTGCCACTACTACCACATCGCCATACTTTGCCGCAACGCGCGCAATCGTTTGAATACCTTTGGCTTGAATGCCATCGTCGTTTGTAATTAGAATCAACATATGAAATTTGAAATTTGAAAGTTAAAAGTTGAAAGTTATCTAAATTCGCCAGATTATTTTGATTTTATTTGTCGTGTTGTAAGATAAATAAATCCAGCCGTAAGAGCTATAAAATAGACTAAATCACGACTATCTATTACACCACGCGAAATAGATTTATAGTGCTCGTTTATACCCAATTGACGCAACCAATAGGCTGTTTCGCCTGAAAATAGCGACCCAACGAGTTCGAATCCGTAAAAAAGCAAAAACGAGATAATCACAGAAGTGATAAATGCTACCACTTGATTGGATGTAAGCGAAGATCCAAACGTACCAATCGCCACATAGACCGCCGCCAAAAACAACAACCCAATCCACGACCCCCAAAAAGCACCCGAATCAACATTGCCCATTGGCTCAGCAAGCATATATACAGAAAAATACCATAACACAGAAGGCAACAACGCAATAACCACCAATACCCATCCTGCAAGAGCTTTACCACCCACAATATTCAAACGCGAAATCGGTTTTGTCAACAATAATTCAATAGTTCCTTCCGCTTTTTCTTCAGCAAAAAAACGCATTGTTACTGCAGGACACAAAAACAAATAAAGCCATGGTGCTAAAATGAACAGAGCATCAAGCGAAGCATATCCACTATCGAATACATTCCACTCCCCTGGCAACACCCACAAAAACAAAGCATTAGCCAATACAAATAAACTAATTACAATATACCCTGTAATATTCGAAAAAAACGATTTAAACTCTTTTTTGAAAATTGTCTTCATAATTTTTGTTCGTATTAAAAAAAAATAGTACCTTTGCAAATCAAAATGTACTCATATATAAAATCATCAACATCCCCGATTAATACTCGGCAAAGATACAAATTTTATTTTAAATCATGAAACGAATTTTATCTATTTTATTGTTTTTTTGTATAATTTTCTCGTTAACAGCACAAAACAACAATGCAGTAAAGATTAAATTTTATGGTGGTTATGTACTTCCAACAAACGTATATAAAAATTTAGGTCCAAATGGTCCTATTTTAGGTGGTGAATTAAACTATGAAATACTTCCAACAGGCAGATATTCGTGGGAAAAACATTGGGGATATCCTACTATCGGTGTTGGTATTCTAGGTGCAGATTTAGGCAATCCAAGTCAATTAGGAATGATGTTGGCCGCATATCCATACATCAATTGGAACTTTGTACGTACTGATGTTGTTGAATTTGGATTAAAAACAGGTATGGGTGTCGCATTCTTTAATAAGACAAACGCAGCTAATGGTGGATACGTTGCTGCATATCTTTCTGCTGGCATCAATTTACAATTCAATGTCAACAAAAGTGCCGCAATTGCTTTAGATGCTGGATACAATGCAACCAACAACGGTGAAATATTCTTACCAAACTCAACAATGAACATACTTTATGGTTCATTAGGTTTTCGCTACAGAATGGGTAGTGCGGCATACTCTCATCCACGAATGAGTAGAGCAGATAACTTACCATACAAATTTATGGTTAACGCTGTAATTGACGGAGGATTCCGCAACGACAAAAAAAACAAAATGCCTGAAGTACAATCAAACCTTCACGGAGATATCCTTTGGAAAGCCACTAATTGCTATGCATTAGGCCCTGGTATTGACTTAGGATTCACTCCTAATGGAACAAGACTAGGTTTAACTTTCTCTAATGCGTTCACTATGGGTCGAGTAATGGGTATCATTGACGCAGGTTACTATCTATATGACAAAATTGCTATCATCAATAATGGCGGATATAAATTTTGGTACAAATTCGATCCTAACGTAATTGATGGTCCTCTATACTTGAGAGCTGGTTTACGTATTCGCGTATTTGACAACATTTCCATACAATTCACAGGTAAAACTCACTTGTATAGATTTGACTATATTGGCTTTGGTTTAGGTTATTCTATTCCTTATTCAACAGCACGTGGCAGTCGTTTTGGTGGCAGAACAAATCGTTATGGCATGGGTAGCATGCGTAGATAATAATGCGTAGTTTTTTTATTACACTACTACTTATAACAGGTTTAACAACTATACTATATAGCCAACCTGAGTCATTTGTGTTCAAAGCACAAATGATAGGTGGTAAAGTAGTGCCAATAAACAAAACATTAGAAAGCATAAATCCTAACCTCTCTTTAGGAGGTGAATTAGCTGTAGAATTTCCTTCATGGGGCGAGTACCCATGGCAACAATACTTAGGCAAACCGACTCTTGGAGTCGGTTTTGTTGGTTTAAACCTTGGCGACCATAAAATATTAGGTCAAGCTTTTGCTATGTATCCCTACCTACTCATTGACATAGTAAAATCTCCTCACTTCGAACTTAATTGGAAAGTTGGAGCCGGACTCAGTTTCTTCAATAAAACCTATAACCGCGTTTATGAAGAATACAATCCTGAAACAGTTCCAGGCTGGTCATACTATGGATCCACTTGCAATAACCTTATAGGCTCAATTGTAAATGTCTATCTCTCAACAGGAGCCAATTTCAATTTTCCCATAACCAACCTATTTGCTCTACATGCCGATTGTGGCTATATGCACATGAGTAATGGCTCAATTATCCAACCCAACGGAGGCATCAATATATTATATGCATCGTTAGGTGCTACATATCGTCTTGAAACGGAATGCAAATATTGCAAACACCATAAGAAACAAATATTTCCATCATTACCATATAAATGGAGCATTAACATCACAGGTTCAGGTGGTTATCGTGAACTCTACTATGGAGACGAGAAAGGATATGCTATAGGCTCACTACACATAGGAGCTACATACAATATATGCAATTGGTATTCTCTCGGAGGTGGTCTTGACGCATTCTATGATGGTGTTTTTAATCAACAAGGAGGTACTCGCCTTGAAGGTTTAACAGCAGAGCAACGCCAAGAACAACTAAAACATACTCGCTTCGGACGTTATATAATTCTCAATGAAGATTTATCAAATAAATTCCGAATTGGTATAAGCATAAACAACGAATTCAAAATTGGACGAATAACAGCAATTCTAGATTGGGGTATTTATCTATACGACCCTATCCGATTGGCTTATTACACAGACGACACGTACAAATATAAGTACAAAAAACGTCCAATGCTTTACAAATACAACATCGAAAAAGAAGATGGATGGAATTATTTCCGGCTTGGCATCCGTTGCCGTGTATGGGACAATTTGTATGTGCAAACAACAGTCAAAACCCACTTAACAAAAGCCGAGATGATTGAATGGGGAATAGGCTATCAAATCCCTTTTATCAAAAAATTTAATCAAAAAGAACTATTTGAAACTTTTGAAGGATGGGGAATATACCATCATTAAGAATTAAGGACCGATAGGTTTTAACCCTTAGCTAAAAAATTGATAATTAAATATCTAAAATATGAAACAGATAAAAGAGAAAAACATGATATTCGGCATTCGTGCCGTAATCGAAGCTATTGACGCTGGCAAAGAGTTAGACAAAGTTTTCATCCGCAGAGAAATGGGTGGTGAATTAACTAAAGAACTATTCGACAGACTAAAAGACATTCAAGTACCTATTCAAAAAGTACCACTTGAAAAACTCAATAAGCTCACAATGAAAAACCACCAAGGTGTTGTAGCTTACCTCTCTTCTATCGAATATCAACGCATCGACAACATTATTCCTGCTCTTTACGAAGCAGGCAAAGACCCATTCATCGTAATCCTTGATGGCGTTACCGACGTTCGCAACTTTGGTGCTATTGCCCGTACATGCGAATGTGCAGGTGTTGACGCGATTATTGTGCCAATGAAAGGTGGCGCAGCAGCTAATGCCGATGCCATAAAAACTTCGGCTGGGGCTTTGCATGTGATACCTGTTTGTCGCGAAAATAGCCTACACAACACAGTTTCATTCCTCCAAAAATGTGGCATTAAAGTGATTGCTGCATCAGAAAAAGCTTCACACGACTACTCTAAAACCGATTATAAAGGACCTCTTGCCATCGTAATGGGCGCAGAAGATGTGGGCATTTCGCCTGATATTCTTCGCATTGTAGATGATATGGTGTCAATTCCAATTCTCGGACAAATCGGCTCGCTCAATGTATCAGTTGCCACTGGTATCATCGTTTACGAAGCAGTGAAACAAAGAAAATAACAAGACTCAAGATACAAGACACGAGACAAAAAAACAAAAAGTCTAATATCTCGTGTCTATTATCTCAAATCTAATCAATTATGAATGTTCTCTACGAAGATAATCACCTTATCATAATAAACAAGGCTGTAGGCGAGATTGTACAGGGAGATAAAACGGGAGATGAGCCTCTGCCTGAGACTATCAAGCAATACTTGAAAGAGAAATACAATAAGCCTGGCAATGTGTTTTGTGGGGTGACGCACAGATTGGACCGTCCAGTGAGTGGCGTTGTTGTATTTGCCAAAACAAGTAAGGCTCTTGAGCGCATGAATAAGCTTTTTGCCGAACACAAAGATATCAAAAAACGCTATTGGGCAATAGTCTGTGGTACGCCAAAGGAAATGGAAGGCACTCTACGCCATTATCTTGTACGCGTAGAAAAGCAAAACAAATCGTACGCCTACGACAAAGAGAAACCAAACTCAAAACTCGCTTCGCTCAGTTATCGACTCATCGCACATGGCGAACGATATTCATTATTAGAGGTTGACCTTCATACAGGCCGTCATCATCAGATACGCTGTCAGTTAGCCTCGATGGGATGCCCTATCAAAGGCGACTTGAAATATGGAGCACCACGTTCCAACCCCGATGGAGGCATTTCGCTTCATGCCCGCAGCATTGAATTTATCCACCCTGTCAGCAAAGAACCAATCAACATTTCGGCTCCAGTGCCAAATGATAATCTTTGGAGAGCATTGACAGAGAATTTAGAATATATTTATAAAAAAAACACGTAACATGTTACGTGTTTTTTATTACTTAAAAATCAATTGTATAATTAGCATTTAAATTAGTTGAACTAGTACTTTTGATCTCTTTTAAAACAAAAGGCTCATTATTCTTACTAACATAAATTTTAACACCATAAGTACCATATTTCAAAGTTGTGCTAACATTCAATGTAGAAGAAAACTTAGCTTTAAATCCATAAGAAACTGGACCAAAAGTTTCACAAAAATATTTCGGTTTTATTATTAAAGTTCTATCACCCTTATCTGTACTCATAGTTGCTTGAGCCGATTTAATAATATACTCACTATCTAAAGCTGTTTCATACCTTACATAATAATTATCATCCTCTTTCAATGAATTATCAATCCGCTTTTCACACGAAAACAACAAAAAAACAGATATAAAAAAATACAATATTTTTTTCATACAACAAAAGTATACGATTAACACATAAATTATTACTAACATCCATTATCATGCAAAATTACAAATATTTATTTACATTATCAAGAAAATATTTAATTCTTCATAAATTTTTAATTAAACGTATTAAATAAGTTCGTATCAACATAATTAAAAGATTGATGTTTATTCATTCTTTTTTTAAAAAACTAATAAATATCACCCAAGAAACAGACATACAATAAGCTAAAAATCAAATAGTTATAATGCATTTCACCTTAAACTTATATCAATGTCAAAAAAAAGCAATAAAGTCTTTTTTGTATAACTTAATATATTAAACCCCAAAACCATAAAAATACAATATTTTCATAAGCTAGTATAATACAAAAAAAGAAATACACAAAGAAACTAATAAATTTTACACTCAATAAGTGCAAAAAACTACATAGAAAAAGGCTACATACCGCATTGCGATATGTAGCCTTTTTTTGAAATATTAACGAGAGAGAGATTATTTACTTTTATTATAACGCTCATTGAGAAGTTCGATAGCTTCTGCAGTAATATCATATTCAGGAGCAGCGAAAAGAACATTGTTATTCAATGCGCTAGTTGTAATAACAAGGTGGTATTTACCATTCGCATTGATAGAGCGAACCACACTATTAACACTATCAAGCAAACGAATGCTAAGTTGTTGTTGTTCAAGCATAAGTTCTTGTTCTTTCTCTTGAGCCAAAACATTGAGGTCTTGTTCTTTTTTCACCAAACGACGTTGCTCTGCTTCAGCACGTTCGCGAGAAAGGAAAGCTTGATTCTCAAGTTTCTTTTGGAAATCAATCATTTCATTTTGAAGACTATTAGCTCGTTGATTAAGGTCTAAACGCATATCTTCACCTTTACGCATAAGACGCTCGCTCTCTTCAAGATTCAAATCATAGTTTTGAAGAAGTGAATCAACATTGATAACTGCAATAGGAAGATGACAGCCATTTTCAACTTTCACACTACAAGCAGTTTCGGATGTAGTTTCTGTTTTTTGAACTGGTTGATTGCACGATGCCAACATTACAGCAACGGCACAAAAGAGTAATAATTTTTTCATTTATTATCCATTTTATATTTATAATTATGTTTTTTTGCTTGATTTTGAGCTTCACGGTCTTGAGATGTAGCACATGTTATGCCACGTTCTTTAAGTGCTTTATTACCACCTATATGTATGTTTGGAAATTTTTTTTTAAGAAAAAGTGGACGAAATGCCATAGCTAATACTGCAATAAGCAATATTACCAACGACACACCTAAAGTTAACAAGGTAGTTTTTAACATGT
>JAZLDO010000125.1:0-6851 GCA_045614825.1 Candidatus Aphodosoma sp.
TTCCGCCAATTTTATTGCAAACTTCCCAACTTGTTTCAAATATATAATTAGGTTTCATAATTTAAGACTTTTAGATATTAGACTATAGATACAAGACAAAAAATATGGATTTCAGTCCAATATCTTACATCTTTTACCTCATTTCTAATAGAAAGTGCAAAGTTACATAAAGATTTTTAGATATACAAACATTTTAGCAAATATTTTCAAATAAGAAATATACCTATTACGCCACATAAATTAACGCTTATCTCTGTAAATCAGAAGTTTCAATACTAAATGTAACTTATACACTAACAAAACAAAAACATGTTATAAAACATGTTTTCAGCAAGAAAAACAAAGAAGCTGTGTTAAAATATAAATTTTGACACAGCCTCTTAAATATAACAAATCAAAGTCTTTCGACTTACCACTTTTTACTTAATAATTCCTCGCGCCGAATTACGCACAAACAACAATATCTCATCTCGTTCTACTGTTGCTGGGAATTCCGACTCTATTTTTGCTATTGCATCTGTTGTATTCAATCCCGAATTATATATCAAACGATAGATATCTTGCACATTATTAATCTGTTCGTTTGTATAACCACGACGACGAAGTCCAATTGAATTTATACCTGCGTATGTAATTGGCTCACGACCTACTGTTACAAATGGTGGTATATCTTTTGTAACTTTCGAACCTCCTTGAATCATCGTATGCTTACCAATATGAGTAAATTGATGCACGAGAGTACCGCCTCCAATCACTGCAAAATCAGCCACTTCTACCTCACCTGCCAATTGTGTAGAATTACTCATTATAATATTATTACCAAGAATACAATCGTGTGCAACATGACAATATGCCATAATCAAACAATTATCGCCTATAATAGTTTTTCCACGTGAAGCCGTTCCTCTATGCACTGTCGCACATTCACGAATTGTTGTATTATTACCAATAATTACAAGCGAATCTTCGCCTTTAAATTTCAAGTCTTGAGGTTCTGCTCCTATCACTGCTCCTGGAAACACGGTGCAATTCTCACCTATTCTAGTCCCTGCAAGTATAACTGCATTACTTCTAATACGAGAACCTGCCCCAATCTCTACGTTTTTATCAATAGTAACAAACGGCTCAATCACTACATTGTCAGCAATCTTTGCCTCTGGATGTATATATGCTAATGGTTGTTTCATATTTTTTATTATTTATTTTTTACTATTTGCGCTGTCATTTCAGCCTCTGTTGTGATTTTGCCGTTCACAAAACAGTAACCTTTGATGGTTGCCAATCCACGACGTATTGGCGATGTCAACATCACTTTCATCACTATTGTATCACCTGGCACTACTTTGTTACGGAATTTCACTCCATCTATTTTCAAGAAATATGTCGAGTACGCTTTAGGGTCTTCTACTTGCGACAATACAAGAATACCTGCACATTGCGCCATTGCCTCTACGTGCAATACACCAGGCATCACCGGCTCTTCTGGGAAATGCCCAATAAAGTGCATCTCATTGAATGTTGCATTTTTAATTGCTACAATATGATTATCACCCACTTCCATCACTTTATCTACCAACAAGAATGGATAGCGGTGTGGCAACAATTCTTTGATTTGATTGATGTCGAGCACTGGTTTTGCGTCCAATGGAATCACTGGCGCAAACACCTCTTGTTTACGTATCTCTTTACGAATTTGTTTTGCAAAAGCTGTATTCACGCCATGTCCTGGACAAACTGCAATGACACGACCTTTAATAGGACGACCGATTAATGCCAAATCTCCTATCACATCGAGCAATTTATGTCGTGCTGGTTCGTTATCAAATTGCAATGGTCCATTCAAATATCCCAATTCCGACACTCGAGGAGCTGTTTGACCTACAAGCTCTGCTATTTTATCCAATTGTGCTTGCTCTACTGGCTGATCATAGATAACCAATGCATTTTCCAAATCTCCACCTTTTATCAATCCTGCTTCGGCCAATTGTGCTATTTCGCGAACAAACACAAATGTACGACATCCTGCCACTTGCGCTTCAAAATCTTTCATCGAATCCAATATCGCATACTGACTGCCTAACACACAAGAGTTATAATTCACCATTGTTTGCACCGAAAATTCTGTATCTGGCAATATTGTAATCGACGAAACTCCATCTTCCGAAGTAAACACTCTCTTCGATGTCACTTCATAATACTCTTTTTCAGCCAATTGCTCTTCTACTCCTACACTATTTATTGCTTCAACAAATGGCTTCGCCGAACCATCAAGTATAGGAAACTCAGGCGCATTCACCTCTAACACACAGTTATCCACTCCTGCAGCATAAAGTGCAGCCATACAATGTTCTATTGTGCTCACTTTAGCCTCACCCTTCACCAATACTGTTCCGCGTTCTGTTGCCGCAACATTTTCTGCCAAAGCTGGAATTTCATTATCCACCTCCATATCTACGCGACGAACAATTATACCTGTATTTTCTGCAGCTGGTTTTGCTGTCAATGTAATATTCAATCCTGTATGCAAACCTTTACCTTCAAGCGTAAAAGCTGCTTTTAATGTCACTTGTTTTGCCATAATTACTTTATTTTAAACATAAGTACAAATTATTTTTTTATACAAGTACATATGTTTACAACAAAAAGTTTGTACTTAAAAAAATAAATATCCCCACTAAATTTCAAAAAACAAACATCAAATTACAAACCAATGAATATAAAATATGTACTTCTGCTAAACCCCTCCAACTATTTCATCTTCTTCTCCAAATCATAAACTTTACGCGCCAAATCAGGCAATTGTTTTTGCAATACATTCAACTTCCTGAATCCCATAATTGGCATAACAGGATACCCTTGCCACACTTGATTTGGCTCTTTAATATTACTTGGCACACCCGATTGCGCACCGAATATCGACCCATCGGCAATCGTAATATGTCCCGAAATTCCTACCTGACCACCCAACATACAACGCTTACCTATTTTCGTAGATCCCGCAATGCCTGATTGTGCAGCTATCACTGTATCTTCTCCTATCTCAACATTATGTGCCACTTGCACCAAGTTATCTATCTTCACTCCGCGACGCACTATAGTCGATCCCATCGTAGCTCTATCTATCGTTGTATTCGCACCCAACTCCACATCATCTTCTATCACCACATTACCTATTTGCGGTATCTTATGATAATGCCCCTCTGCATCTGGCGCATGTCCAAATCCATCACTTCCCACTACTGCTCCTGCATGCAACATACAACGCTTACCCACCTTGCATCCTTCATATATCTTCACCCCTGCATATATCACAGTATCATCACCCACTACCACATTATCATCTATAAACGTATTTGCATAAATCTTCACATTATCGCCTATCTCAACATTAGCTCCTATCACCACAAATGCGCCAACATACACATTCTCACCCAACTTAGCTGTCTCATGAATATCTGATTTTGCACTAATACCCTGCTTTTTAGGTTTCAAACTATTAACCAAAGTCAACAACTTTGCCAAACACTCATACGCATTATCAACACGTATAAGCGTAGTAGTCAATGGCTGCTCTGCCACAAAATCCTTATTCACCAAACAAGCCGATGCCTGTGTAGTGTATATATATTGTGTATATTTCGGGTTCGACAAAAAAGTCAAAGTCCCAGGACGCCCCTCTTCAATCTTCGACAACTCCGACACTTTCAACGTGCCGTCACCTTCCACCACACCATTCAAATAATCAGCAATCTGCTGTACCGTAAATTCCATATTTTAAAAATTGAGAGTTGAAAGTTGAAAGTTGAGAGTTGAGAGTTAATACCTCTCGACCACAACAACCAACATTATTTATTAATTATTCATAAATCAACTAATTGTGAATTATGAATTGTGCATTGTGCATTATTTATAGATTGGCATATAAAACAAATACCTCTTCTCTATCACCTCTCTCATCATATCTACATTCATCATATCTGACGCATGCGCCACATCATCCAATCGCCCATCGCCATACATAATCATTATATTTGCTCCATCAGGATTATACGTATTACTTCTCACCGACTCCTCTACATAAAAATATCGTGCCAAACTTTCATCCACACCAAATTTTTCTGCATATTGACGCTTCAAATTTTCAGTATTATACAACAACATATCATCTCCCGACACCGCCTTAAAAAATCTACGTTCAATAAATCCTTTCGACAACTCTCGCAATATCACGTCTTCCGACTTCATCCACACCTTCACTGCCGACATCACATCCACATCATCCAACTCCACATATCTTTTCAATACATAATCCGTATCAAACGAGTCCGCATCCACATCATTCTCCAAAAAATATCGCAACGCTGGTGTCGCAAACAACTCAACCTCTTGTTTCACCAACTCTTTTGCCCGCTTCAATATATTCACCAACATCTTCTCTGCCGGCACCGAAGTCTTATGCAAATACACTTGCCAATACATAAACCTCCGAGCTACCAAAAAGTTCTCAATCGAATAAATACCCTTCGCCTCAACCACCAACTTATCATCCGACACATTCAACATCTTAATTATCCTTGCCGCACCAATCGAACCCTCCATCACTCCCGTAAAAAAACAGTCCCGACACAAATAATCCATCCTATCCATGTCTAATTGCGACGATATCAACTGATGCAAAAATCTCTTCTCATACTCATCCTTAAATATCTTTATCGCCAAACTCAATCTTCCTCCCATCTCCTCATTTATCTGCTCCATCATCTTAAGTCCCAACTCCTCATGCGACACCCCACTTATAATCGTATGCTCCAACACATGCGAAAACGGCCCATGCCCTATATCATGCAATAGCATCGCCGCCAACACACCATTCTCCTCTGCCGCCGTAATCACATGCCCCTTCAGTCTCAACTGCTTCACAGCCTCACCCACCAAATGCATCGCACCCAACGAATGTTGAAACCGCGTATGTTGCGCTCCCGGATAAACCACATTCGCCAACCCCAACTGCTTGATACGAGTCAACCTCTGAAACAACGGATGCTGCACCAACTCATATATCAACTCATTCGGTATTGTAATAAATCCCAACACCGGATCATTTATTATCTTATGCTTATTCGTCGTCCTAAACATCCTATTTCTCTTTCAAGTAAGCCACAATAACTGCCCAATATTTAACCACCAATGCCAACAATAAACCCAACACACCACCACACACCAAACCTATAACAAGCTTATAACCACGTGGCAAAGCATAAACAACAAATGGCGTCTGAAAATTAATAACCTCGGGAGTTGACATCTGCTGCATCTCTAAATAATTTTTATGTTTCATCACCTCTATCAACGCATCATAATAAACATCTTGTCTCTTAGCCACAGTCACTTTATCCTCTGTATCAAACGACACATAACGAGGCCCTACAAAATAATCATATGATGAAAGACTATCCAATCTCTCCACCTCTTTTGTAAAATAAGCCAATCGCTGATTTTGAATCTCCTTACATCTATCATACGCCTTAACCAAATAATCTTGTGAATTAAAAAAGTTCTTCATAGCAATCTCATATTGCTTAAAATCACTATTACCCAACATTCTAATCTCCAAATGCACTCTATCTCTCATAATAGCATCAATAGTATCACCAAAACTAACCGACCTATCCCTATCCACATAATCAACCACCGAATCCGTCTTACTATCAATAACATTATAAACATACATTTTATCAAAAGCACTTATACCTTCCAACGACAATCCATGCTCACACTTCGCCGCATTCGACAAATTCAAAAAATCAAATAAACCCTCATTCACCACATCTCGCATACCCTCTGCATAAACAATCGTCGCATTCCCTTTAAACACTGTAGCATAAGGCTTTGACCAAATCCATCCCCCAACAACACCCAATATAGTCACAGGCAAAACAATCCAAATATATTGCAATCCCAAACGAATAGTCTGAAGAATCCAAGCAATAATACACTTAATAATTCGCACTACCGCCTTACAACAAAGCAAAACAAAATCAAATAAATTCATATCTTTATTTTCCATAACATAGCCAATTTTATAAATAATTTGCAAAGATACTCATTTTCGCCCAATAAAACACTATTTTTAACCACTTTTTTCACTTTTACCCAATTTTTCCCTTTCACTAAAACCCAAATTTGCTCATATCAAAAAAATGTCGTAACTTTGCAAAAACTATACACTAACAATTAAATACAAAAACTAACGCTATGAAAAAAGCACTTTTAGCCCTCATGCTCGGTTGTAGCATCGCTGTTTCGGCTCAAACAACAGAAACAAAACCTGAAGAAAACAAAGAAGGTTTCCAATTTACTACTATTAAAGAAGTACCTGTTACTCCTATCAAAGACCAACACCGCTCTTCTACTTGCTGGAGCTTCTCTTCTGTAGGTCTTCTCGAAGCTGAAGTACTTCGTCTCACTGGCAAAACTGTCGACCTCTCTGAAATGTTCATCGTTAGCCACACTATGCAAGAACGCGCTCGCCTCTTCGTTCGCCTCCACGGCAACGCTACTTTCGCTCCTGGTGGTGCTTTCTCTGACGCTCTTTCAGTAATGGAAAATCACGGTCTCGTACCTCAAGATGCTATGCCTGGCATCATGTATGGCGAAGAACTCCCTGTTCACAACGAGCTCGACGCCGTTGCTAAAGCATACGTTCACGCTATCGCTAAAGGCAAATTCAACAAACTCACTCCAGTATGGGCCGACGGTCTCCGTGGCATCTACGATGCTTACCTCGGCGAATGTCCTACCGAAGTAACTATCGATGGCAAAACTATGACTCCACAAGAGTATGCTAAATC
>JAZLDO010000126.1:0-4605 GCA_045614825.1 Candidatus Aphodosoma sp.
ATTCAAAAGTGGAGACACTATCACAGTAGATTACCGTATTAAAGAAGGTAACAAAGAGCGTATTCAACGTTATCGTGGTGTAGTTATCAAAATTACTGGTCACGGTGCAACAAAACGCTTCACAGTTCGTAAAATGTCAGACAACGTAGGTGTTGAACGTATCTTCCCTATGAACTCTCCATTTATCGACAAAATTGAGGTTAACAAAATTGGTAAAGTACGTCGTGCTAAATTGTATTACCTCCGTAACCTTACAGGTAAAGCTGCTCGTATCGCAGAAAAACGTGGTTAATATTTATGATCACAAAAATAAGGCTGTCCAGCAATGTGGACAGCCTTTTTTTGTTGATTTTTATGGATGTTTTTAAGTTTGTTTTTGGGAGTGGTTATTCTTTGCGCATGGCTTCGGCAGGGGATATGCTGGTTACGAAGTAGGATGGACCAACGAGCATTAGGATTGAAGCTGTGGCGAGTCCGATGTTGATTAGAAGCCATGCTGGGATTGAGAGATATACAGGGACGTGATCGACATAGTAAGAGGTAGGGTCGAGAGGGATGATGTGGGTAAAATATTGAATAGCAATTATTGATAAACCAATAATATTACCCCAAATCATGCCACGAGAAATCAGGTATGCTGATTGAGTGAGGAATATTTTGCGTATAGTCCAGTTGTTGGCTCCGAGAGATTTGAGTAGTCCGATAGTGGCTGAGCGTTCGAGAATGAGAATGAGGAGTCCTGAGATGACACAGAAACCTGACACGGCAAGCATTAGTATTATTATGACTATGGCGTTCATATCGAGCATTGCGAGCCAATCGAATATTTGGGGAGTGAGTGTTTCGATAGTTTCGACGCGATAGAGTATGTCGGTGTTGTGGGAGTATATGATTATTTTATTGAATAGGTCGGCAGATGTTTGGTTGAGACGAGAGTAGTCGTTAACGAGAATTTCGAGGGTAGAGAATTGGTTGTCGTTCCATTGGTTTAGGCGCTGGATGTGGCTTATATCGGTGAGAATATATAGTTTGTCATAGTCGGCAAATGTGGTTTGGTAGATGCCAGCGACGGTGAATTTGCGTGCACGGAGTCCGTTGGTGGCGAAGTAGATAGTGAATGAATCGCCTATTTTTAGGTTCATTGTACGGGCGATGGAAGAGCTTATTAGTGAGGAGTTAGGAGTTAGGAGTGAGGAGTTTGGTAATGTGCCTTCGATTAGGTTTTTTGAGAAGAAGTTCCAGTTGTAGGTGGAGTCAACGCCTTTGAGGATGATGCCTTGGAAGGCGTCGGTGGTGTGGATGATAGCGGGTTGAATGGCTATGTGTTGTATGTCGCTGACGTTGGGTGTGTTTTTGAGAAGGCTGTCGAGTTGAGGAGTGAGTGTTACGGGTTCGGTTTGGAGGGAGTTGTAGTTGTTATATGACATCACCTGTATGTGGCTGCCGAATCCGATGATTTGGTTGCGTACCTCGCTTTTGAAGCCAATGATTACGGCTATGGATATGAGCATGACGGCAAGTCCGAGAGTTATGCCTATTATAGCGATACGCACAGCGGGGCGCGACATGCTTTTGTTGTTGCGTTCTTCGCGGTTGAAGCGGTTGGCTATGAATAGTTCGAATTTTGCCATTGTATTATATATTTTTTAGACATAATGACATAAGAACATATTTTCTTTACATACGCCTTACTACCCTATGGTGTATTTCGGCGGAAGAATGACAGATTTAATGATGTTTATTTTTTGCCTACAAATTATACGAATTGGACAAATAATAAATATGTAAAATTTGTGAAGATTTGTGTTATTTGTGGGAGGTTTTTATGTTTTTTAGTTTTTATTCGAGGAGGCCACGGTTGCACCAGTGTGAGAAAGGCATCATAGTGCGAGCGGCATCTGTAAGGTGTTTAATTAGTTCTTGTGGATTGTTGAGTAGTGAGTCGTCGAAACGATGTTCGGTGAGCCATTGTTTCATTTTAAGTATTTCGATGGCTGGGTGGTCGGCTGGATAGCCTATAGGTGGTCGTTTGAGCGATTCAAAGCAGGTGAGTTGTTCGCCGAAATAGTGTTTGAAATCGGGTTGTGCCATTATGTCGAACAACTCTTCATACTCGGTGTCGATATAAGAACGGAATCGTTTGATGCCTTGATTATCGGGACACCAAATGCCTCCTGATAGCATGCAATTGCCTGGCTGAAGATGAATATAGTAGCCAGAGAATAGGCTACGATGACCGCCGTTCATGGCGATGTATGATCCGAAGTGGCGTTTGTATGGTGATTTGTCGGGTGAGAAGCGTGTGTCGCGATAGATGCGGAAGAGGCATTCTTTCGGCTCGAGGTAGCGCACTTGTGGGTCGAATTGTCCGATTTCGTTAATAAGAGTGGCTGTTAGGTCGAGCATTGCTTGGTGTGCAATATCATATCGCTCGCGGTTTTCTTGAAACCACGAGCGATTGTTGTTTTGTGCTAAGTCTTGTAAAAATGGTAGAATTGTATTCATTAGACATGAAGACAAAAGGGCGTATGTCTTTAATTATATATTCGCCCCCGTTGGGGACGTATTACTATAAGCGTTTATCTTCTGCAGGTTCCCTTTGGTCACCAGCAGTTAAGTATAGTTAGCCCTCTTCGAGGACTTATTGATCAGAGGCAAAGCTTGATTGCCATCTGGACTTAATCTCTCAATTTTTTCGCCAAAGGCTCAAAGACCTTCGGTTCTCAACTCTCAATTCTTTATTGGTTTGCAGGGACGACGAAGCGGGCAGTTACGCGGTTGCGTTGTTCTACGAAAACGAGGCGTTCGCCAATGAGTTTGTCAACTATTTCTTTGGTATAGTGTCGGATAGTGATGAGTTCGACGTCGGTGTTGTAGAGCACTTCGTATTCGTCTTTGAGTTCGTCGATCATGCGTTGGAAGTTGATTTCGTTGTAGTCAACGCAGAGCGAGAAGCTGATAGCAGCAGTTTGTACGAGGCTTGATTTGAGACGATAAGATGCAAGTACGCCAAATATTTTACTGAGTCGTTCTTCGGCGATGAAAGAGAAGTCGCGAGGAGTGAGCGAGAGGAGTACTTGATTGCGTTTGTTGATATAGATAGGTGGAAGTTCGAGGCGTTCGGTGTAGTTGGTGATTACAGATCCTGGCTCAGCTGGGTTAACAAACGATTTTACGTGTAGAGGGATGCGTTTGTTTTGCAAAGGTTTCACTGTTTTGGGGTGGATGACTGATGCACCGCAGTAGCTGAGTTCGATAGCCTCTTTATATGAAAGTACAGGGATAATTTGTACGTTTTCGTAGAGTTTTGGGTCGGCATTCATCACGCCAGGAACGTCTTTCCAAATGGTTACGCTTTCGGCATCAAGAAGGTTGGCAAGGATTGCTGCAGTATAGTCGGAACCTTCGCGACCGAGTGTGGTTGTTTGGTTGGTTTTTGTACCAGCAAGGAAACCTTGTGTGATTGTGAGTTGTTTGTTAAGGAAAGCTTCGCGACAGAGGTTAAGACTGATTTCCATGTCAACGTTGGCGTCGCGGTGGTTGGCATCGGTGATGATGCATTTGCGTACGTCGATCCATTCGGCAGGGAGGCCGATATGGCAGAGATATGTGGCTACGATAGTAGTTGAAAGGAGCTCGCCGAATGACACAATACGGTCATACTCAAAGTCGTAGCTAAGTGAAGGACGTTGAGATATGATTTCGTCGAGTTGGGAGTATAGGTCGGCCACGAGGGTGTCGATAGTGTCACGTTGGTTGCCAAAGAGGTCGGCAATGATAGCCTCGTGATAGTCGACTATGGCTTGGATGTGATGCTCGACATCAGATTTGTGGTTGAAAAAACTGTTTACAACAAGCTCAAAAGCATTGGTCATTTTGCCCATTGCCGAGATAACAACTGCGAGATTATCGTTAGACTGTTTTACTATTTCGCAAAGATTGCGTACGCCGTTGGCATCTTTAACAGATGCGCCTCCAAATTTGTATATTTTCATATTAAGATTTTTAGTAGCGAGTAGCGAGTAACGTGACTTGCTATTCTGATTTAACTTTTAGGCAAGAAGACATGAGAACATGAGTTCTTTGTTTGCTTATTTTAACAAGCAAAGATACGATTTTTTTTTGAATTATGCAATAGGGTGGATATGGTTTTTATACTATGCTTATAGTATATTGAAGGTATGGGAGAGTTGGGGAGTAATATGGTAGAAGGTAGGATTAGGAGGGAGAAGAGATGTTGTTGGTGCATTGGGTTGTGGGTGAAATGGTTAGATTTGGTAGTTTGGGATTTTTTTTGTAACTTTGCACCTGAATTTGTGAGAGATGACAATCTCGTATTGCAAGTTTGTATTTTCTTAGTATTAAAGGTTTTAATTTTTTTGAAAACATGATTGAAAAAATTGGTACAAATGCAGGTCTTGTATGGCATGCATTGGAAGGTGGTAAATTAGAATTGAAAGCCACCAAAAAAGCAACTAAATTGACTGAAAAAGAAATTTATGCAGCACTTGGCTGGTTGGCTCGTGAGAACAAAGTGGCTATTGCTGAAGAAGGTAAAGAGGTTTTTGTTGAATTGATTTAATTTAAAAAACTTCATAATTGTAA
>JAZLDO010000127.1:0-6046 GCA_045614825.1 Candidatus Aphodosoma sp.
GTATGCCACGATTGTATCCTCCCCCAAAAGAGGATAACTTTCGTTGCATACTTAAACATATAATACATAATTGGCGTGGGCTGGCTGAGTTGCTTATCTTGGTAAAAGGCAATGCGAAGGCCAGACTGTGGGATAAGCAAGGATGCTTCTCCCACGTCTTTTTTATGTCCATACCCCAAGTATTAACCTTTAATGCCAAAATCGAGAGAATAAGTAGGCTAAAATTAAAAATTATGGATATAAACAATACATTAGAACAATTATTAAAAGAATTTAATAATGACCCTCAGTACTCATTTATAACAAAAAAGAAATTTGAAAAACCTGAAGATAACAACGAATATTCTTCATATTATATAGATTTAACTATTATAAAAGGAAATCGTATAATAATGGTTATCTCATCAGCATTAAATGAAGATAATGAAGACAAACTTTTCTACCAACAAAGACAGTATTGTTCTGAATCATATTACTCTGTAATACTAAAAAACGATAATTTCTACTGTAAAGAAAACCCATATTATAAAGAAACAACAAAAAATCCCTTAAATAAATTTAGCTTTTCAAATACATCTCCTTATGATGCTATAGAAAAAAAGACTCTTAATATAAATGAAATTATTAACCTGATAAAAAACTGCGATAATTATCGCCACATAACAATAAAAGAAGTTCAAGACTACATAAAAGAGTGTGCTGATACTCATAGTATAGATTTATCATCTATAATCTCATCTATCACAGACGAAAACTTCGGATACAATAATCATGAAATATGGTTAGATAGAACATCAGAAATGCAATTAATAAAAACACTTTTGAATGACAAAGAGATTCCTAGTTCTATATACAGATATACATCAGCAGAAACATTGACAAGAATTTTCAATAATGAAGAAGTACTTCATAGTATGTCATCTTTAATAACCATGAACGACACAACAGAAATGGATTATACAGATAATTATCTAAAAAAAGCGGGCGTACATATAAGTGAAAAAGAATTTACAAACAGAAGAAATAGTTCTGTGCATGCATATATCACATCTCTAACAAATTTAAAAGATGATTTAACATTATGGCGATTATATGGAGATAATGCAAAAGGAATTTGCATCGAATATGAAGTACCAGAAAATATTGAGTCTTTTGGTTTTATTCTCGCTTGGGTAAGCTATGCTAACGAAAACAAAAAAAATAACAAATTAGATTTTATAGCAGAACTTATGAAACAAAAAATAAAAGGTCGCCATTTTATCCTAAGAGGATGGTACGGATGGAAACATTTATTCAAGCCTTATGAATATAATATAGAAAATGAAATTAGACTTTTGACTTATGTAGATGATATAGACTTCAAAATTGACAATAATAAACGAAAATGGATTACAACTCCAGACAATATATTTGCTCCTTTATTATTATTCCCACTAAAAGCAAAAGACAACAACATGGTCTATCCTCTATCCATCAAAAATATTATTTTAGGTAGTAAATTTATAGAAAAGGAAGCAAACAAAATTACATGGGAATACAAAATAACAGATGAATATAAAGAACATGTTGCTCCCAATTTTCACATTAGTATCTCAGGAATAGACAATTATAGATAAATAAAATATTAACAAAAAAAATTACAACAAATGAAAACAATCAAACAATTGCTAACAACAATAGCGGTGCTATTGTGTAGCGTAATGGCACATGCCTACGATTTTGAAGTAGATGGAATTCGTTATGACATTACATCTTTTACTGATTTAACTGTAAAAGCCTCATCTATATCAGAATCAATCACAAACGAATTATCAATACCATCAAAAGTCCAATTCAATGGAAAAGAATTAAATGTTATTGAAGTTAGTGATGAATTTGCAATTTCAAACACAACAATTTCTTCACTAATAGTTAATGACGGCATTACATACATTGGAGAAAAAGCATTTAAAAATTGTACAAACCTCACAACCATAAATATTGCACAATCTGTCACAAAAATAGGCGCAGAATGTTTTTATGGTTGCTCTGCTCTTGAAAAATTTAACAACTATGGAATTATAACATTTGGAACAAAAACCTTTGCAGAATGTAATAATTTAAAAGAAATATCAATCGAAACTCTAACAAATTTGGGAGATGGGGCTTTCTTAAATTGCACAAAATTATCTATTTGCTATCTTCCAAATATAACTTCTATAGAAAAAGAAGCATTTAAAAATTGCCAATCCTTAAAAGAATATAATATTCCTAATAGCGTAATATCAATCGGAGAATCTGCATTTGAAAATTGCTACAATCTTACTAATATTAATATCTCCAACAACGTAAAAAACATTGAAGATAATGCCTTTTCTAGTTGCTCTAACTTAACATCAATGATTATACCTAATAACATTACCAAATTAGGCCATGGAATATTTAATAATTGTATATCATTAACCTATATATCAATAGGTGCAGGATTAAATTATTTACCATGGATATTTGAAGGATGTATTAATCTGTCAGATATCAGAATAGAGGATGCCACTAACCCTTTAACTTTTGGATATACAGGAGAATATTACCAATATACATCTACTGATGGTTATGCTAAGAATTATAAACCATACCCTGCAATGTTTTTAGGATTTAATCTAAAAAATGTGTATATTGGAAGAAATATATCTACAGAAAAATATATTTATAGCGAATATTCAAGTTGGGGAAGTGACAACGGAGATGCCTACTATTATGTGCCTAATCCTCCTTTTTCTGGCTCAAATATCAAATCTGTAACAATAGGTCCACTAGTTTCTGATTTAAAAATGTTAGATCTTACACTATATAACTCAATTGATGGACCAATATTAGAAAATGACGAAAAGTGGGATGGAGCATTTCAAAATTGTACAAACTTAGATACCATTACCATACTTTCAAATGCAACTAAGATACCTAACAAAACATTTAAAAATTGTATAAAAATCACTTCTTTAGAGATACCTAATTCAGTAAAAGAAATTGGATATAATGCTTTTTCTAATTGTAAAGGACTTAAACAGATTACTTTAGGATGCAATTTAACAACTATTGGAGAAAACGCATTTGACAGTTGTGAGTCTTTAACTAAAATTAACTTTAAAACTTCTATTCCACCTACTTATAAAACTAGTTTTTCATCTACAGAATATATAAATACAAAAATAAACGTACCAACAGGTTCTTTAACTATTTATCAAGAAACTCAACCTTGGAAAAATTTTTGGAATCTTTCAGAAAACGATACTTTAATTTCAATATTTGAAGTAGATAATATTAAATATTCTATTATAAATAAAAATCATGTTGAAATTATAGGCCATAATATTTCTAAACCAACAGACCTACATATAAAAAATAAAGTAGAATATAACAACAATAGTTATACTGTAATTTCTATATCTCATACAGCATTTAAAGATTGTTCACAATTATCTTCTGTGGAAATAGAAAATGGTATTAAATCTATATATAGTTATGCTTTTAAAAATTGCAGCAATTTAAATAAGATAATTATTCCGCAGAGTGTTAACTTAATAGGAGAATATGCTCTAACTGGATGTAATAACTTAAAAGAACTCATTTTTGAAGATGGAGAAACTCCATTATATATATTCTATAAAGGAGATTATGATACAAAATCAGGACGCATAAAAGCAGATAATAAATATATATACTTTTGTATAGAATACTATAATTCTTGTTTTGCTAATCTTCCAATTGAAAAATTATATATTGGAAGAAATCTTTCTAATAAATCACGCTATAGCATAAGTGAAGAAAAATATGATAAATATGATAAGATTAATTACTATAATATAATCTCATACGACGCTCCTTTTTCCAACCTCCCTAAACTTAAAGAATTAATTATTGGAGAAAATGTAAATATCTTAGGAACAGACGAAGAGTACATTTCTGAAGTGAATTTATACGTTACACCAGGTTCTTTTAAAAAATGTTCATCCATACAAACTATCGAAGTTAAAAATCCAACTCCTCCAACAGGAGCAGAATTTACAAGTTCTGCATATTCAAATGCACAATTAAAAGTACCAGTTGGTTCAATTGAACAATATAAAAATGATTCAATTTGGAAAAATTTTATAAATTTAATGAAATTCAACATTACTTATGCTATAGATGATAGCATTTATTTGACAGAATTAATCACATTTGGAGATACTATAATTCTTCCCGAAACCCCTACTAAAGAAGGATATACTTTCAAGGGTTGGAGCGAAATTCCAGAAACTATGCCTGCTGAAGATATTACAATCATAGGTTCTTTCGCTATAAACACTTATGCAATAACATATATTGTTGACGGAGAAATTTTTGCTACAGATAGTCTCTCTTATAGCAGTGAAATTATACTTCCTGAATATCCCCAAAAAGAAGGACACTCTTTTAGTGGATGGAGACTCGAAGATGGAAGATCTGTCCCAAAAACCATGCCTGCAAAAAATTTAACGATAACAGGAACATTTACAACAAATTCATACTGGACAACATATTATGTGGATGATAAATTTTATTGCGATACTCGTCGTACTTATGGTAAAAATATTTCTCTCATAGATGAACCCCAAAAAGAAGGATATACTTTCAGCGGTTGGAAAATTGAAGGATTTGACGAAATTCCAGAAACTATGCCAGCACAAAATCTTAAAATAATAGGATATTTCACTATAAATAATTATGCTGTAAATTACGTTATTGATGGTGAAAAATATGCTACTGATAGTGTTGTATACGATAGTGAAATCATTCTTCGTGATGAACCAGAAAAAGAAGGTTATACCTTCAGCGGATGGAGCAAAGCACCGGAAACTATGCCGGCTAATGATATTACTATAACTGGTTCTTTCTCAATAAATACTTATGCTATCACTTACATGGTTGATAACGAAGTATTTGCTATAGATAGCCTTAAATATGGTAGTGAAATCGTTCTGCGAGATGAACCAACAAAAGAGGGCTATACTTTCAACGGATGGAGCGAAGTACCTGAAACTATGCCTGCTAATGATGTTACTATAACTGGTCATTTCTCAATAAATACTTATGCTATCACTTACATGGTTGATGACGAAGTATTTGCTATAGATAGCCTTACTTACGGTAGTAAAATTGTTCTTCGTGATGAACCAGAAAAAGAAGGCTATGTATTTAGCGGCTGGAGCGAAGCACCGGAAACTATGCCGGCAAATGACATTACTATCACAGGAAGTTTTGATGCTACTGCCATACCAAACGTTACAATTGACGCTACCAATATTGAAATAAATAACAATGGCATTACACTTCATAACATCAACAATAACACTATAACAATCTATACTATAAATGGTGTTCTTGTAAAATCAATTGACAATTATGCAGGAGAAGAAATAACTCTTGATAAAGGTCTTTATATTGTTTGCATAGGAAACGAATCTATAAAAATTAAGATCTAAAATATAAGAACTTAACAACAAAAAGCCAACCTACCCCACCCAAGGTAAGTTGGCTTTTGTTTTTGACAAATTGCAACAAGAAAAATAATCAAATAATCTAAAAACACCACAACTATAAAATTAGCCGAAAATCAAAGCACAAAAAAAACTTTGGTTTTCGGCTAATTATTTTATTAAAATATTTGCCCATAATAAATAAATTCAGTATCTTTGCACCGTGTTTTATTTAGGGGTGAACTATGTCTTGACATAGCCCCAAAATCAGTTCCGAGTGATATAGTTGACGCAAGTCTCGCTACTAACTACTAGTTACTCGCTACTAATTACTAAAATTTTATTAATTAACTAATTTTATAAACTTTATTCTAAAACATTATGAAACCAACTCACATTGAACACCTTGGTATCGCAGTTAACAAACTCGATGAAGTAATTCCTTATTACGAACAACTCCTCGGTACAAAATGCTACAGCATCGAAGAAGTAGTAGATCAAAAAGTACGTACAGCATTCTTCAAATGCGGTCAAACTAAAATCGAGCTCCTCGAACCAACTTCAGAAGA
>JAZLDO010000128.1:0-17580 GCA_045614825.1 Candidatus Aphodosoma sp.
GTAACCACATAGTCGAGAGCAGGTTCGAACGAAGCTGGAGTATTTGCGATTTGGATTTCGTCGAGGCGAAGACCTACGGCGATTTTAGCACTAACGCGAGCGATAGGGTAACCGCTGGCTTTAGAAGCAAGAGCAGACGAACGGCTCACGCGAGGGTTAACCTCGATGAGGTAGTAGTTGAACGAGTGAGGGTCGAGTGCATATTGCACGTTACAGCCACCCTCGATTTTCAATTCGCGAATGATTTTGAGAGCCGAGTCGCGGAGGAGTTGATATTCCTTGTTAGTAAGAGTTTGCGAAGGACAAACAACGATAGAGTCACCTGTGTGGACGCCAACAGGGTCGATGTTTTCCATATTACAGATAGTGATAGCAGTGTCGTTAGCATCGCGCATCACTTCGTATTCGATTTCTTTGAAGCCTTTGATACTCTTTTCTACGAGTACTTGGTGCACAGGCGAAAGAGTGAGGGCATTGCGCATGATTTCGCGGAATTCCTCTTCATTGTCGGCAAAGCCACCACCAGTACCACCGAGCGTAAATGCAGGGCGGAGCACTACAGGATAGCCGATTTTTTCAGCAGCTTCGAGACCCTCTTTCATGTTGTTGGCAATGATAGAAGGGAGCACAGGTTCGCCTAATGATTCGCAGAGTTCTTTGAAGAGTTCACGGTCTTCGGCACGTTCGATACTTTCAAACGAAGTACCAAGAATTTCTACATCACATTCTTCGAGAACACCTTTTTTTGCGAGTTGTACAGCTAGGTTAAGACCGGTTTGTCCACCGAGGCTAGGTACGATAGCGTCAGGGCGTTCGTAGCGTATGATTTTAGCAACATATTCGAGCGTAAGTGGTTCCATATACACTTTGTCGGCAATGTTGGTGTCTGTCATAATAGTTGCAGGGTTAGAGTTTACGAGAATCACTTCGTAACCTTCTTCTTTCAATGCAAGACATGCTTGAGTACCTGCGTAGTCAAATTCGGCAGCTTGACCGATTACAATCGGGCCCGAACCGATGACCATTATCTTTTTAATATCTGTTCTTTTTGGCATAATTCTAAATTTGAAATTTGAGATTTGAAAATTGAAAGTTATTTAGTATGAAATTTCACATTTCAACTTTCACATTTCAACTTTTAATTCTGCATTAATTTAATGAATTGATCAAACAAGTAAGCACTATCTTGTGGGCCTGGGGCGCTTTCTGGGTGATATTGTACCGAGAATACTTTATCTTTTTCTGAGCGAACGCCTTCGATTGTGTTGTCTAATATATTAATGTGAGTAGCTTCCAATCCTGTGCCTTCGAGCGATTTTTCGTTTACAGCATATGAGTGGTTTTGTGAAGTAATCTCCACTTTGCCAGTGAGCAAGTTTTTCACAGGGTGGTTACCACCACGGTGACCGAATTTGAGTTTGTAGGTTTGAGCACCATATGCAAGTGAAATCATTTGGTGTCCAAGGCATATACCAAATATAGGTAATTTACCACGCAATTCGCGCACGAGGTTGATAACAGATGTAACATCTTCTGGGTTACCAGGTCCATTAGAGAGGAACAAACCATCTGGTTGGAAGGCAAGAATCTCTTCTGCTGTAGTGTCGTAAGGCACAATTGTTACATTACATCCTCGAGCATTTAATGCGCGAATAATGTTATATTTAATACCGCAGTCGATAGCTACTACATCGTATTTGTGATTAGGAGTACGTGAGAACCAGCGCTTTTTACAGCTAACTTGAGCTACGTGGTCATGCATTATTGGAGTCTCAGCAATGCGTTTTAACGCCTCTTCTTTTGTCGTATTTATGTCAGTGATAATTACTCGTTGCGAACCTTCAGAGCGGATAATACGAGTGAGACGACGAGTATCAATACCCATAATACCTGGGATATTGTGCTCTTCAAGTACTTCGTTAAGTGTTTTGGTGTAACGGAAGTTTGAAGGTACATCGTTGTATTCACGTACGATGAGACCACCACAAGTTGGGAATTTTGTTTCGTAGTCTTCATCTGTGATACCATAGTTGCCGATGAGCGGATAAGTCATAACAACCATTTGCCCTGTATATGATGGGTCTGAGATAATCTCTTGATAACCCACCATCGAAGTGTTGAAAACGATTTCGTTTACAACTTCACGATCTGCACCGAAGCCATAACCGAAAAATTCATAGCCGTTTTCAAGAACGATTTTTTTATTGTATGGAGTCATAATTTATTTAATTCATAATTCATAATTCATAATTCATAATTTGAAAATGATTTATGAATTGTTATATAATCGTTTGTTAATTAATATTTGGGTGACGAATAGTCAATTAAGAATGTGTTTTATGCATTGTAGAGAGAGTAAACAATTTCGCCTTTGATCATAGTCATTACGCATTCGGCATTGACTTTCCAACCTGCAAATGGAGTAGATTTGCCGCTCGATACAAAATGGTTTGTATTGAGTTTATAATCTGAATCAAGATTTACAATGGCAAGGTCGGCATATTCGCCTATAGTAACAGGGTGTAATCCCATAATCTTACGAGGATTAGTTGACATAAGGTCGATGAGACGCTCCATAGTAATAATATTCTTTTTCACTAAATAAGTGAATAAAAGAGGGAATGCAACTTCAAGACCTGTGATGCCGAAAGCACTATCTTTCAAACCGCAAATTTTTTCGCTTGCTGCATGAGGAGCATGGTCTGTAGCAATGCAGTCGATAGTTCCATCTTGAATACCCTTAATCAACGCCGCTTTATCCTCAGCCGAGCGTAGAGGTGGATTCATCTTATAAGCACCATCTTCTCTTAAGTCCATATCTGTCAAAATAAGATAATGTGGTGCAGTTTCGCAAGTTACAGGCAATCCTTCTTTCTTAGCCTCACGAATAAGTTCCACTGTCTCTTTAGTTGAAATATGGCAAACATGATATTTACAACCTGTTTCACGTACAAGATTCAAGTCACGTTCAACTTGTTTCCATTCACTCTCAGAGCAAATGCCAAGGTGGCCATTTCTGCGAGCATACTCACCATCGTGGATATAACCACCCTTCAACAACTCATTAACTTCGCAGTGGGCAACGATAGTTTTATTCAATTTTTTACATTCAATCATTGCTTTGCGCATAAGTTCGTCAGATTGTACACCACGACCATCATCCGAGAATCCCCATACGTATGGAGCAAGTGCAGCAAAATCAACCAACTCACCTTCGCCTCGACCTCCCATAGTGATACAACCGTATGGGTGAACATTAATTTTCGCATCGCTACGGATAGCACGCAATTGTACGTTTAGATTTTCAGTAGTATCAGGTGCAGGACGCAAATTTGGCATAGTAAACACATCAGTATAACCCGCACGTGCTGCGGCAGACGTACCTGACATAATAGTTTCTTTGTGTTCAAATCCTGGTTCGCGAAGATGTACGTGAAGGTCAACCAAACCTGGTAAAATTGACAAACCAACCATATCTATCACTTCAGCCTCTTCATCTTTGAGTGAAGTGCGTACTTCTGCAATTTTTCCATCAACAATGAGAATGTCAGTCTTCTCAAATCCGCAATCGCGGAAGATAAGCGCATTTTTAAGCAATAATTTTTTCATATATTAGATCGTTTTTTGTATTACCTTGCCTTTTTTATTTTTTGTTTGATCAATTCGTTTAATCAGAATTTATAAAAAAAGAGTAACTATCTATTAAAAAATAGTTACTCCTTGATATTAATAAAATAATAGAAAACAGATGCTTGCGGTGCTAACTGAACAGCGCCGAGAGGATAGTAATTATGTTTTCTGTTATTTGTGTTCATATAATTGGTTTGTTATAGCCTAAATTTATGCAAAGTTACGATATTTTTTCTATTTGTGCAAGATTTTTTGTTGATTTTTGCGGATTTTTTTGTAACTTTGCAGTCGAATTATTAACCTCGGTTGCCTTTCCGCTCTGATGATGAATAACGGGAGTGACGGAGAGTCTGTGAAGACTGCGGCAATCATAAAGTATTTTATTTATAATGAGTAATTTAGTTGCAATTGTAGGTCGCCCAAATGTGGGTAAATCTACGCTTTTCAATCGTTTGACCAAATCTCGTCGTGCTATTGTTAACGATGAGGCAGGTACAACTCGTGACCGCCAATATGGACTTTGTGAATGGTGTGGTCGCGATTTTTCTGTAGTTGATACTGGTGGTTGGGTTGTAAATTCGGAAGATATTTTCGAAGAAGAAATCAACCGACAAGTTTCAATTGCTATCGAAGAGGCTGATGTTATTATGTTTGTTGTTGATGTTATGAGCGGTATTACCGATCTCGATCAACACGTAGCACAAATACTTCGTTCGGCTAAGAAGCCTGTTATTTTAGTGGCAAATAAAGTCGATACTTTCGACCTTCAATATCAAGCTGCAGAATTCTACGGACTTGGTCTTGGCGACCCTTATATCATGTCGGCAATTAATGGTCTTGGTTCTGGCGAATTGCTCGACCGCCTTCTTGAATATCTCAAACCAGACTCTAACGAGCAACTTGAGGAACTCCCTCGTTTTGCTGTAGTAGGCCGTCCAAATGCAGGTAAATCTTCAATTATTAATGCTTTTATTGGCGAAGATCGTCATATTGTAACTGACATTGCAGGTACTACTCGCGATTCTATTTATGCTCGCTATAACAAGTTTGGTCACGACTTCTATCTCGTAGATACTGCTGGTATTCGTAAGAAAGCAAAAGTGAATGAAGATATTGAATATTACTCTGTTATTCGTGCTATTCGTGCTATTGAGAATTCGGATGTATGTATTCTTATGATTGATGCTACTCGTGGTATTGAGAGTCAAGACCTCAACATCTTTTCACTTATTCAAAAGAATCGTAAAGGATTGGTTGTTTGTGTAAATAAATGGGATTTGATTGAGAGCAAAACACCAAAAGATATTAAACGTTACGAAGATGCAATTCGCGAGCGTTTGGCTCCATTCACCGATTTCCCAATCATTTTTACTTCGGCACTCACAAAACAACGTATCTATAAAGTTGTGGAAACTGCTATTGAGGTGTATGAGAATAAGAAACGTAAGATTTCGACAGCGAAACTCAATGAATTCTTTTTGCCTCTTATCGAAAATTATCCACCACCAGCATATAAAGGTAAATATATTAAGATTAAATACGTATCGCAGTTGCCAGACACACAAGTACCAACATTTGTGTTCTTTGCTAACTTACCTCAATATATCAAGCAACCATATATGCGTTTCTTAGAGAATAAATTGCGTGAAACATGGGAGTTCCATGGCACTCCAATCCTTTTGTTCCCACGTCAGAAATAATATAATATGGAATAAAAAAGGTTGACTCAATTGAGTCAACCTTTTTTATTTTGTTGAATAAGATTAGAATTTGTAACGAACACCGATTGTGATACCAGTGTAAAGTCCTGAGCCATAGAAACCTGCGAACTCTCTTCCAAATGAAGCACCAATGTTAGGACGGTAGTCAACAGAAAGTTGAAGAGGGAACCAGAAGTCGTAAGCAACACCACAGTGACCTACAACACCAGCATAACCCCAACCACCGAAACCAAAACCAGCACCAGCACCAACACCAAGACTCCAGTTCCAAGAACCTTTTTCATTCCAAGGAATTGAAGTGTTGAATGGGTTCACCCAATCATAAGTACAAGATGCACCGATAGCACCGAAACCAGGAAGATCAACAGCGATATCTAAAAAGTTAGCTTCGCTAAGAGAGTGTTGGTAAGAAAAACTTAAACCATAACCAACATTAGCACCAATAGTGCGAGGTTGAGCATCTGCGTAGATGAATGCACATACTACGAGCGCGAGAGTTAATAATAGTTTTTTCATAGATTATAAATTTTTAAATAGTGAATATTTTTCGATTACAAAGGTAATAAAAATTTTAATATATTACATCAAAATTATCAATTTTTCTATCATTTTCTATTATAATAATGTGATATAGGCCTTTAGAGGGTAGAGTATAGTAATTAGAAGTTGCTATATCTACCATTTTACCGCTACAATCATATATGTATATTGTTGCTTTTTGTGGTAAATTTGTAATATAGACTGTACCATTTTCTACAAAATATTCAATTTTTGCATTATGTAGAGGCAGATGTGTAGAGGTCGTTTTTTGGAAACTAATCTCAAATCTGTCGTTGTTTGTTCCTTCTGACAAATCTGTTGTATAATCCGATAGAGCAAGATTTGTTGTTATTTTTTTATTTTTATCGGTGAGATAGATATCTGGGCAGTTCTCATTTGCTGAGAACGTATATTTACCTTTTGTTGGTGAATAGATGCCAAGCATTAAAATGGTTGTTTCTGCTATTTTTTGAGAATTGAAAGCTAATGGTGTTTCGTTCTCGATTGTATATATTTGAGGAATGTCGGCATAACCAATCCATTTTTTCAAATCACTACCAATTTCGTATTCGGCAGTACATTCGCTATGATTTATTATTGTAGTTATGTCGCTTTGGTTAGTGTTATTTGTAATTGTTAGAGTTATTATATCTGATTTGTCATTATTTAGTGTAGAATAATCAAGAGATGTTGTGGTGATTGTAGGAGCTGTGTTTTCTTTTAATTGCACAAAGAAAGCTGAAAATGGAGTTATCAATCTTTGTTCTAAAGCTTGGGAATATAGACATTGAGTGTAAGTTTTACCATCGTTGTTTGGGATTGTAACAAATTGGGTTAATTCGCCGTCTGTTATTGTTTCGTAGTATGGCGAACCAATCAAATTCCATCCATTGGCTGATATTCTTTCTCCGTTAGTGTACCATTGATACTCCGCGCCTAAATCAAAAGTTTTATTTTTAGGGGCTGTGATGGTTTGCTGTTTTTTTGAGGTGAATATTACATTTACTCTTTCATCTTCGCAAAAATAACCAATTATATAGCCTTGATTGGCTTTTAGTGTATAGTTTTTATCTAAAATTTCTATCCAAGCATTAGTTGTTGTATCTCCTGCATTGTTGGCTGCAACTGTTTGGTCGTAACGACATATAACCCAATCGCCCTCAGTACTGTTAGGTGCGTATGTGAGATATTTGCCATTATCATTTATAGCCTTTATGTCGGTTATATTGCAATCGAAAGGGAGTGAGAAGAAATAATAACGTAAGTTGTCAATTTCTTTTTCAAAAATTATATGATTTATAGATACTTGAGAGTTGTTATTGATTTTTATTTCGCCAGTATTGCCATTAACATCCGATTTTATTGTTAGTTTGTTGATGGTAGCAGCTTCTTCTATATTTAAAATTTCTTGATTCTCTATCGATTCAATTCGTCCCCATTCAGCATATAGGGTTATGTCGTTTGAGATATTGTCGATGGTCGCTTCGTCGTCATATTGTGTGCCAGAACCATCAGTCATAGTGTTCCATCCAATAAAGTCAAGATCGTTGGTGAATGTGTTTTGGGGAAGTTTTACGCTTTTTCCATGACTTTGAGATATTGAGTAATGTTTTATTAAGTCAGTCTTGGATTGTGAATCGAATGTGATTGTATGGCGAATATCTTCTTTGATTTCTGAAGAATATATTGGTTGATGATGTATTGTTATGTTTTTTATAACAATACCATCATTGTGTGTTATTGATGATGATGTGATATTTAATTCAGTCGTTGTTGGTTTTTTGAATGATAAAGTGTAAGTCCTATATGCAGAATATGCTTTTTGTATAAAAAGTCTTTCGCCTACTTGATTTGATATATAAAGCGTCCTTTCAATGTCTCTATTTGTGTACATCATTTCAATTTCTATTGTGGTGATGTTTTCTATTTTAGGTATAGAAATACTATTTTGGGTATATAGTGTAATCACGGTGTTGTATGCACGAGTTTCTTTTACTTGCCAAGTAGCGGGAATGGTTTTGTTTGACATTATTAAGCTGTCGGCAGTGGTATTTGTATATATAGCATATAGGTCAATATTGTCGGTTGGAGAGTATGGGAAGGTAACTATTTCTGGTTCTGTTGTTGTTCCGTTTGTAGGTGCAGTTGCCCAACCATAAAACTCCCAATGTTTAGCAGTCTGAGTTGATTCTGGTTGAGTAATAGAAGCATCGCTCATACATTTTATTTCAGAAGTGATGCCGCCATCGTGCAGTGTGATAGTGTATTCTACAGCATCAGGAGTAGTGCAAGTGATGTAGTTTATTGTCGTTCCAGTGGTTTGTTTATAAATAGAGAGGTTGGCTGTCGATGATTTTCTACAAGCAAAAAAATTGCTGTTTTCATTGTAATATAGATATGGATATTTGTGTTTGCTGTATTGATTTGCGATTAGAGCTGTGTATGATGTAGTTCCAAATGTGAATCCCCATGAACTCCAATCTTTTATTTCTGCATAATATTTTACTGAATTTTCATCAGACATATTTCCCAAATAGCCATCATTGGTGCTTAAACACCATAAAACATCACTGTTTTTCTTGAGCGTAAATATCTGTATATCATCGTTGGGCGTGATAGTTGACTTATCTTCACTTTTTGTTATTCCGACAGCGGTTAATCTATTGTTGTCAATAGTTTTGCCTATGGCGTAGTTGTGGCTATGGGCAGTAATGATAATTTGGTCGTTATCTTTTAATTCTGATTTTGATTTTACACGTTGCCATATTAATTCACCGGTAGATTTGCCATCGGCAAATACAGCATAAAGATTTATATTTGTAGTTGGTATATATTCTTCGGTAATAAATGTTGGGGTTGCACTGTTGTTAGTTTGATATTTTGTTACATCATTTTCGGCAATCCAGCCAGCAAATAGGTTGATTTCGTCGTCGCACGATTCAAGATTGAGTTCAGGCAACACACCT
This sequence comes from Candidatus Aphodosoma sp., assembly GCA_045614825.1. GTDB lineage: Bacteria > Bacteroidota > Bacteroidia > Bacteroidales > Paludibacteraceae > Aphodosoma. The sequence continues at coordinate 8,858 of JAZLDO010000128.1, forward strand.
ATTGTTGAACCTTCTGCTACTTGTTGAGTGTGTACTATTGCACCTTTATGGTAGTAGTTAACCAAAAAATCTCCTCCCCACACACCAGTAGAGAGAAGATTTAATATGATGATAAACAAAAAATACTGTTTTTTCATAGTTTTAGTTTTTAATTTTATAGTATAAGCTTAAATATTTTCAACACTTAGCTTTTAGTTTAATAGCCACATACACTCCAGCAATCAAAAGTAGAGGGATAGCGACATCGCTTAGTGGGGCTGGATCTTTAGGTTTGTTGTCGCGGTCAACACGCATTATATCACCTGTCGAAATAACATCTCCAAACGGAGTACTTTCGGCTGCATTGATAGTTAGTTGTTCCATTTGAGTTGGAGCATTGTAAGTTACGTTTTGTGTTGTGTTATGGTTGATGCCATATGAACGATAATAGCTACTGCTATTGTTGTTTTGTAACGTAGTAGATGATGGAGTATTTATTTTATTGTCGGTATTCAATATATCATACGAACGACCTTTGCTAAATTCAGTAGGTGTGTAACGTTGATTTGCAGAGCGAATATTTATCGGCTTTTTAAAGCTTACGTTCGACATATCAGCTTGCCATATTTCAGGTAGTCGATTGTCAAATGGAGTTGATTGTTGTGCAGACAAGGATGTTACTGCTGCGAATAGAGCGATTACTACAAGTTTGATATAATTTTTCATTTTATTTTAGATTTTAGGAATTTTAATAGATAGTTTTGAATGAAATGGCATTACCTGCTGTGCGCACTACGATGTTATAAACACCGCGAGCCACAAAGTTGTAGTTGAATGTCGTTGCATTAGGAGTTGCTACATATATCATACGACCCACAGCATCGTAGATATAAACTACAGCATCCGCTGGTATATTGCTAATGTTGAGAGCATCGTTAGCTGTCCAAGTCATCATATCGCCCATAGCATTGTCGCAGTCTGTAGTAATACGTTGTTGTAAGCGAATTTCGAAACGACCGTCGTGAGTGCCTTGTTCAAGATAAACGGTAAGTTCTTCGTTGGCGAGACGAGTCGTTTTGCCTGTTTCGTTGTCGTAGAGTTCCCAACCATGGAGGTCGCCTATAGATTTTTCGCTGAGGGCAAAAGTATATTCGCCATCAGCGTGAGCATACACACCGAGAAGAATTACTGTAGAATTGTCGATAGCAAGCGAGTTGAACGCAAGCATTTCGTCGCCTTGTAAGCTATAGATTTGAGGAATTTCGGCATAACCAATCCATTTCACAAGGTCGTGACCAATTTCGTAGTCAGTAGTATTAGCTGGGTTGTTAATTATAGTGGTTGCATCAGTACCACCATTAGCATCAGCGAGAGTGATAGTAGCCTTAGCCACTACATCTTTAGCGCGAAGCATAGGTGCTGAGGATGATTTTGTAGATATAGTAAATTTAGGAGCTGTGTTTTCTGCTACTTGTACAAAGAAACTTGTGAAAGGAGCGATGTTGGCATTTGTGTAATCAGTTTGAGTGTAGGTTTTGCCGTCTTTGTTAGGTATTGTAACTAAATTAGGAGTCAAGTTTCCACTTACTTTTTGATAATAAGGCATGCCGATTAGGTTAAAACCTTTCGAACTGTTTTCTCCACCAACAAACCATGTGTCGGTATAATTCAATGTTTTGTCTTCAGGTACTGATATAGTTTGAGCATCAGTAGATGGGAATTTTACTATAATACTATCGCTTGGCTTATACCAATGTCCAATTATATAGCCTTGATTAGCATTGAGTTTAAGTTTAGTGTCGAGCAATTCTTCCCATGCATTATTTGCTCCTTCTGCGCGAGTTGGGTTGTATTTAGAAATCACATAATGTGTATCATATGTAAGAGAATCACCATTCGCGGCGATAGCAACGATGTCATCAATTTGACAATCGAAAGGCAACGAGAAGAAGAACCAACGAGTTGAGTCGATAGTTTTTTCAATAATAACCTTATTTGCACTTAAAGCACCATCAGTAACATTCACTTCACCCGCTTTATCAAGATTTGATTTTATTGTTAGGGTGTTGATATCCGCAGTTGCTGTTACATTTAGTTTTGCTCCTGATGATACAACTATATCAGCATAAATATCACTAGTAATATTTGTTTCTTTTTCAACATACCATTTAGGAGTTGATGAATAAGTTTTTGTTACATTTATAACAGGAAGAATTGTTGGTTGATAATATTCTTCATTATCTATATTACTTGTTTTATAGTGACCAACAACATTATACGAGCCTGTTCTAAAAATAATACTACGATCAGTTGCTGTACTTGGTCTAATTTCATAATTATCATCCTCTTTCGAAATAGTACAATTTACAGAATCTTTTGCATTTGCATATAATTTTGTCCCAGATGATTCTCCAGACAGATAATTATCACCATTAAATATTGTGTAACCTTTTGGAGTCTTACTTATAGTCCATATATAATCATTGGCATTTGCTAATGTAACATAATTTAATGGTGTAGTTTCTACTTTTAATAATTCAAAAGATTGAGTTCCTCCATTTGGTTTTGGCAAAGATTTTGGTAAAGCATACCATTTATCATTGATATTAGCTGCAATAACAACTTGTTGTGGTTCTGTAGAGCTAAGGTCAAAAGGTTTTATCGTAGTTTGTTGTGAACTATAAATAGGATATAAATCTAAATCACCAGTAAGTACTTCACTTGTCTCGTTGTCATAGACATCTGGACATTCTGTGAGATCTTCTGTAATTTCTTCTTTACTCCAACCAATAAATGTAATATTGTGATTATCTTCACTAAGAGTAGGAGCATACCCAGCAAGACCTTCCAATATTGATGTTTCTAAAATTTTTTCTGAACCATCATTATAATGGAATGTAACTATATATTTTTGTGCAGGAGTAATTGCTGAGGTTATAATTGAAGCTTTTGTTTCATCTGAATTTTTAAAACTTACATTATCACCTTTAGCAACTATACTTATAGAATATTCTGTTTCTGGTTTTAGATTTGAAATAGTAATTGTATTATTGTCTATTTCTTGTGAATTTTCGCCATTAACCGAAACAATGTATCCTGAAGCATTATCAACAATATCCCATATTGCAGTTATACTATTTTCAGTTGCAGTGAGATTTAAATTTTGAGGTTGAGTAAGTTTAGTTAGCTCTGGAGCATCATTTGGTGTACAAACAGTCCATTTTGTTGCTTGTGCAGATGTTTTTTTGTAAAGAGCAATTGCTGTTTGACTTGATGTATAACAAGCAAAACGTGGAGAACTTGCATTATATTGCAATTTACGGTTAGTATAACCTTTATTTGTTATAGAAGTAGCATTACCAGATATTGTTATATTCCAATAATGTTCGTTTTTACTAAGAGAATTGACCGTATGAACTGCATTAGCATCAGATGTTAAAACCATATAATGTTTCTCATTATCACTATAAAAAGAATATCCTGAAGATGTATTTCCTAATGTAAATATTATTGATGATTGTATATCAGTAATCTGTTCACTAGATAAAGAGATTGAAGTACTATTTCTATAAGATCCATTTTGTGTTCCTGCAGCTGCATTTTTTGTTGGACAGGCAATAATAACTTTTGAACCATCTGCTAATTCTGATACATTTTTCACAAGATTCCATGTAGATTCATTAGATGCATCTGCAAATACTGCATATAAATTAGTTTCTCCATTGATTGGTTGTGTTGGTACAAAAAAAGTAGGTGTTGTTGTGTTTTCTATATTTTCATAACCAACATAATCAGTAACCCAACCAGCAAAAGTTGGTAAATTAGAATTACAAGATTCAAGAATATCAATAATAGGAAATTCACCTAAAGATTCTCCTTCCGCAATTTGTATAGTTTTTACATTTTCTCCATTATGCCAAAACCTCACATTAAATTTTTGTTTAGGAGCAATTACATTTGCAGACAAAGAAACTATTTGGTTGTTTACTCCAGAGGTTGAGATAGTAATTTTACCTTCTTTTTTACCTATAGTTTCTGCATTTAATGTTACAGTAATAGTTTGTTCGCTATTAGCTGTATTAGCCGAAATAAATGATTTGTCAATAGAAAAATCAGTAGTATTGTCTAATGTAAGTGTAATTTCACCAGTAAGATTTGAACCTGCAATAGTAAATGTTTCTTGTTTGAGGGTATTTTGTTCTTCATCACCAAAATCAATTGATGCAGGTTCTATTTCAAGTGTTGGAGTTGTAGGTGGAGTGTAGGTTACCGTAATAGAGTTTAGACGTACTTGAGCTGTAAGTTTTTTTATAATGTAAGAGGTTGCTGATGCAGTCGGTGTTATGGTTACAGTAGAACCACTAACTGATGTTTCATCTTCAACTGAATTTTTTAATGCCGTTGCATAAGATGAACTACTTGCTATTGCAACGATTTTTGTTATGTTGCCTGGAACTTCAATTACTATCTGACTATTTGCATAAAGGCGGACAGGGTTTGAAAAATTGCCTACATTTGTAGTACTACTTGCTTTGTTATTTGTAAAAGTAACATCTCCATTTTTCCATACTTGCTTTGAATTATCCTGCGATACTCGTTGCGCTGTACTTGCAAAAGAGATTGTCATCTCTTCCCCCCACGCAGATAGAGAAAAAGTGAATAATATTGCAACTATGAGGAATAGTTGGTTGAAAATAGTAGATTTAGATTTCATAATTATCTGTATTTTAGATTTTTATTATTTCTGAAATGTGTGGTATTATACAAGTTGTAAAGTTAGTAAAAATTATTTATATATTTGGTATATATTTTTGTGTTTTTTTACAAATTGTTTGTATTGGATTTTGGGCGAAAATACACACTGTGAGTGTGTGACTGTTTCCTTGCTTGCAGTATGCTTGCACCTTGCTTGAAAATAGGGTGAAATTTGGGGCTTGAATACACAATGAGAGTGTGTATTCGGAGGGGATATTGTTTACATATAGATATTTTTTTGTTATACTAATATATCTTCAAATATTTTTTGTAACTTTGCAAGTTGAAATATTTTTTTGTGATATATGAGAATTGATATTATAACTGTATTGCCTGAAATGATGGAGGGCCCGCTAACTTGCTCAATACTAAAGCGTGCGCAAGAAAAGGGTCTTGTGGAAATAGTGGTGCATAACCTACGCGACTATTCAACTGATGTGCGCCGTAGAGTGGATGATTATGCGTTTGGTTTTGGCGCTGGGATGGTGTTGCAATGCGACCCGATTTTTCGTTGTATCGAGAAATTGAAATCGGAGCGTGAATATGATGAGGTGATTTTTACTGCTCCTGATGGCGAACAGTTTTGTCAACCTATGGCTAATCAGCTCAGTATGAAGGAGAATATAATTATCCTCTGTGGTCATTATAAAGGTGTTGATCACCGTGTGCGTGAGGCTCTTATCACTAAGGAGATTTCGATTGGCGATTATGTGTTGACTGGTGGTGAGATGGCTGCTGCGATTATATCGGATGCTATCGTGCGATTGATTCCTGGTGCGATAGGTGATGAGCAGTCGGCATTGTCGGATTCGTTTCAAGATAATTTGTTGGCTCCGCCAGTATATACTCGTCCTGCGGATTATCGTGGTATGAAGGTGCCTGAGATATTGTTGAGTGGAAATGAGAGGAAAATTGCTGAGTGGGAACACGAAGTTGCTCTCGAACGCACAGAACGCCTTCGTCCTGATTTGTTGGATTGATTTTTTTGAGAGATTTTTTTAGACAGAATGACATAAGAACATATTTTTCTTCTTTTTTGCATACGCCTCGCTACATCTGCGATGTATCTTGGCGAAAGAATGCCAGATTTAGAATACCTAATGGATACTGAAAAAATAATAAAGACGATTATTGATGCTGCGTATAGAGTAAGATTCACTTCATGCCAGGGTATTTGGAGACTATTTATGAAAATGCACTAATCGCTGAATTAGAGGATTTAGGATTAAAAGTGCAATCACAAAAACCTTTATCTGTGACCTATAAAAATAGGGTTATAGGAGAATTTAAGATAGATTTATTAGTCGAAGATTGTGTTATTATAGAGATAAAATCAGTTAATAAAATAATTCCTGCACATGAGATGCAATTGGTGAATTATTTGAGTATAACAGGTATAAATGATGGTTTGGTAATTAATTTTGGTAATCTTGAAAAATTAGATATTAAACGAAAATATAGAATTTATAAATCAAAATAAATATAATCTGGATAGTTTGTCATTTTTTTCGCCAAGATATGCTATAGGCATAGCAAGGCGTATGTAAGGATAAAATAAATATGTTTTTATGTCATTCTGTCTAAATATATCTTCTAAAAAATATGCAGCGAATACAACGAATGGCAAATAAGGCAATGAAGGATTATGCGATGCTGGAGGATGGCGACCGTATAATGATTGGTTTGTCGGGAGGAAAGGATTCGTTGGCACTGGTTGAAGTATTGGCTGCACGACAAAAGATATTTAAGCCGAAGATTGAGGTGTTGGCATGTCATGTGAGTGTAGAGAATGTGCCTTATCAATCAGATATTGAGTATTTGTGTGAATTTTGTGAGTCGCGAGGTGTGAAGTTTGTGCATAAAACTACATGTTTTGATGAAGATACTAAAGATGGTCGTGGACCATGCTTCCTTTGTGCGTGGAATAGGAGAAAGACTTTGTTTAAAGCCGCAGAGGAGTATGGATGTACGAAATTGGCTCTCGGACATCATAAAGATGATATATTGGAGACGTTGTTGATGAATCAGATATTTCAAGGGGCATACGCAACGATGCCACCGGTATTGAGAATGGCGAAATTCGAGATGACCATAATTCGTCCGTTGGCATTGGTGCGTGAGGCAGAGATTGAGGAATTGGCTGTGGAACATGAATATCGTAAACAGATAAAGAATTGTCCACATGAAAAGGTGAGCAATCGTCCTCAAGTGCGCGAAATACTCAAACGTATGGAAGAACTTAACCCTAACGCCGCAAGTAGCCTGTGGGGTGCAATGGGAAATATTCAAAAGGAATACCTTGCTTAGAGTGAGGAGTTAGGAGTTAGGAGTTAGGAATTTTTGCGATAAGCGAAAGCAGAACTAAGCTTGCTTGAGTTATGTTGAGCGAAGCAAAAATCACGACCGAAGGGAGTAATGAGGAGTGAGGAGTGAGGAGTGATTTATAGAATAATTAATAAAATAATAAATAATGAGAATTGGTTTTGAGGGGGAACTTTCAATTTTTGCGATAAGCGAGAGCAGTGTCAAGTTTACTTGAACTATGCCGAACGAAGCAAAAATCATGAGCGAAGCGAATAACTCTCAACTCTCAACTCTCAACTTTCAACTTTAATTGTATGTTAACACTAAAAATGATTTTAGAGAACCGCGAAGATGTGGTTCGTCGTTTGGAGAAAAAACATTTTGCTGCTGCGGCAGAGATGATTGATAACGTAATCGCGGCTGACGCTCGTCGTCGTGCAGCGCAACAAGAGTCGGATGCAATGCAAGCCCAAATGAATCAATACGCAAAAAGTATTGGTGGTTTGATGAAAGAGGGTAAAAAAGAGGAGGCTGAAGCTGCTAAAGCCGAAGTGGCTAAATTGAAAGAGAAAAGTGCTCAATTGAAAACTGCAATGGAAGAGGCAGAAGCAGAAGTGCGCAATCTCTTATTGCAAATTCCTAACGTGCCTAACGACTCAGTGCCAGAAGGTCGCACAGCCGAAGACAATATCGTAGAACGTCAAGGAGGCGAAAATCCTGTATTCGAAGGTTTCGAACCTCTTCCTCACTGGGATTTGGCTAAGAAATACGACCTTATCGACTTCGAAATGGGTGTGAAAATAGCAGGTGCTGGTTTCCCTATCTACAAAGGTAAAGGTGCACGCCTTCAACGTGCATTGATTAATTTCTTCCTCGATGAAGCTCGCGAAGCAGGTTATCTCGAAGTAGAACCACCATACGTAGTTAACGAAGCAAGTGGTTATGGAACAGGTCAATTGCCTGACAAAGAGGGTCAAATGTACCATGCAACAGCGGATAACCTCTATTTGATTCCAACAGCCGAAGTGCCAGTAACTAACATCTTCCGCGATGTAATCTTGAACGAGAAAGAGTTGCCTCAAAAAATGTGTGCTTACTCTGCTTGTTTCCGTCGCGAGGCAGGTTCGTATGGTAAAGATGTACGTGGCTTGAACCGCTTGCACCAATTCAACAAAGTAGAAATTGTGCGTATCGACAAACCTGAGCATTCTTACGAGAGCCTTGATGAGATGATTGCACATGTAGAGAATTTGGTTAAAAAACTCGAATTGCCTTATCGTATTCTTCGTCTTTGTGGCGGTGATATGAGTTTCACATCGTCAATCACATTCGACTTCGAAGTATATTCTGCTGCACAACAACGTTGGTTGGAGGTTAGTTCGGTTTCTAACTTCGAAAGCTATCAAGCAAACCGCCTCAAATGTCGTTATAAAACAGCCGAAGGCAAAACTGAACTTTGCCACACATTGAATGGTTCGGCATTGGCATTACCTCGTATCGTGGCTGCGTTGCTCGAAAATCATCAAACAGCCGAAGGCATCCGAATCCCTAAAGCCCTCGTTCCTTACTGTGGATTTGAAATAATTGATTAAATTTTTTAGACAGAATGACATAAGAACATATTTTTATTCTTTTACATATACCTCGCTGAAACTAAAGTTTCATCTTGGTAAATAAAAGACAGA
>JAZLDO010000129.1:0-14424 GCA_045614825.1 Candidatus Aphodosoma sp.
CTTTGAAGCCAGATTGGATGAGTTTGCCTTCGTAGGTTTTGAAGATATAGCCTTTGTGGACCATGTAGTTGAGTTCGCCAGCTTTGACGCCTTCGCCAAACACGAAGAAGTATTGGAAATAGATGACACCTGCAATGACTAACACTGCGATTAGCGATATGATGCCGATGATTTTTGCTTTCATAATATTTTAATTTTTGTCTACGGTCTACAGTCAACGGTCTACAGTCGCCATCCGGACTTGTCTGTTGACTGTTGTCTGTTGACTTTTGTTTACTCAAAAACTTTGCCAGAGTTTGTTGTTCTGTATCTCGCGAAGGCAGTTCACACAAAGGCAATCGGTGTAATTCTCTGCGATATATTGACGCGCTTCGGGTGTTAGTTGCACCGAAGCGCATTGGCATTTGGTGATATCGTCGTTGTGACGACAGATGAATTTTGCGCCACAACGTGGACAAGTTTTTTCTTGCATATTTTTTTGTTACTTTTGTCATTGCGCAAAAGTAACCAAAACGCTAGTGCTGTGCTTAAAAAGCTAAAAAATTAATATAAATTCTACTCCGATTTAAACTCGGGCAATCGGACTGCTTCTTCACAATTGCGGTGATTGCTCATGAATGTTGTGTCTTGTTCTTAGTTGGTGTAACCTCGCCAGAAATCGTCGTTTACGAATTTATATTAATTTTTCTTGACGCTTTTTAAGGCAAGGCACTTGAAATTGCTCATTTTGCATTGTGCATTTTGCATTATATAAGGTCGCAAAGGGTGGCGTTGCTGACTATGATTAAATCGTTTGGGGCGATTTGGATTTGGAGGCCACGGATGCCTGCGCTAATATATATGTGGTCGAAATCGGTGGCAGTGGAGTGGATATAGGTAGGGAATGGCTTTTTCATGCCAATAGGCGAACAACCTCCACGGATGTAGCCCGTAGTGGGGAGGAGGTCCTTCATTGGTATGAGGTCGCAATTCTTATTGCCACTTACCTTTGCCGCTTTCTTTAAATCAACTTCGTGATTACCAGGAATAACAGAGACAAAGTAGCCCGATTTGTCGCCTTTGAGCACGAGAGTTTTGAACACCTGTTCGATGTTTTCGCCAAGGCTCTCGGCAACGTGTCCGGCATCGAGATGTTGCTCATCCACTTCGTAGGGGATGAGTTGGTAGTTGATTTTCTTTTGGTCGAGTAGACGAGCAGCGTTAGTCTTGTTGATTTTTGCCATTACTCGCTGATTTTGTTCATGTCTTCAATAAGAGCGAGAGTAGCTTTGTTGAAGTCTTGAATAAGAGCAGAGTAGTATTGTTTAGTGCGTTTAGGGTCTTTAGTACCTTCTGGGTGGTTGGCACGTGCGATGAATTCGTCGTTGATTTCGATGATGCGACCTGCGAAAGAGTCGAGAGCATTGTTGTCGAATTTAGGAAGCACGAGGTTGCAGATGATACATTCGTCCATCAATTGTCCGAGGATAGCACGGATTTGTTTTTTGAGAGATCTACGGTTTGCCATAATTTACTTTTTTTAGACAGAATGACATAAGAACAAAATTTTTGTTTATGTATGTTTTCTGATGTTGTTAAGTATAATATTGTATATTAATTTCTTATTACATATAGCCTCGTTAAAACAAAAGTTTTATCTTGGCTAAATAAAGACATATTTTATAAAAACAGTAATTTATATACTTTTGTTTAATAAAAATTACTCTTCTGAGAAGTGAACGAGCACTTTGCGGTAGGTATTGAATATTTTTGATTTTGATACGAATCCGATGTATTTATTTTGTTCGTCGACTACAGGAAGATTCCATGCGCCAGTGGTTTCGAATGTGTCCATCACTTTGTCCATTGGCATGTTGACTACGATGCGAGCAGGAGGCATATTCATGAGTTCTTGCACCTTGTAGCGGTCGTAGAGTTCGGGACGGAACATGATGTTGCGTACTTCGTCGAGAGAAACTATTCCTACGAATCGTTGTGTTTTCGGATTAACAACAGGGAAGAGATTACGGTTTGATTTAGAGATAACTTTCACCAATTGTCCGAGCGTAGTGTCGGGGGTTACGATAGATAGGTCGGTTTCGATAACATTGTCCATCTTCATGAGAGTGAGTACTGCACGGTCTTTGTGGTGAGTGAGCAATTCGCCTTTTTGGGCAAGACGCATAGCATAGAGTGAGTGGCGTTCGAAGACGATGATAGTGAGGTAGGCAATGACCGAAGTAATCATGAGAGTCATGAATAGGTCGTAACCACCAGTGAGTTCGGCAATGAGGAATGTGCCAGTCAGCGGAGCGTGCATTACGCCCGACATAAGACCAGCCATACCAGCGAAGGCGAAATTTTGGTGAGGAACAGGGAGGCCTACTATGTTAAGCCCTTCGGCAACTACGAAGCCAGTGATACAGCCAACAAAGAGTGATGGAGCGAAGATACCACCAGTACCACCAGCACCATTAGTTGCAGCAGAGGCAAATATTTTGAAGAAAACGATTAGTGATAGATAGAGAACGATAGCCCAAGCATCGAAGCGATAGTTGTAGAGAAAAGATTGGTTGAAAAGGTTGTAACATTCGCCAGTGAGAAGGGCATTGATAGTGTCGTAACCTTCGCCATATAGAGGAGGGAATAGGAAGATAAGGACACCGAGCATTAAGCCACCGACTAAGATTTTTTTGTGAGGGACCTTTAATCGACGGAAGATACCCTCAAGCCAATTCATTCCACGAGTGAAATATAGGGAGATGAGTCCGCATACGATGCCCAGCAGAATGAGATAAGGAACGCGGTCGAGAGTGAAAGGAGCGTAGTTGTCGAAATGGAACATAACCTCGTTGCCCATAAAGAGATAAGAGAATGCAGTAGCAGTAACCGAAGCAATGAGCAGAGGAACGATAGATGTCATAGTGAGGTCCATGAGCAACACCTCCATAACGAAAGCAACGCCAGCGATAGGAGCTTTGAAGATGCCACCTACGGCACCAGCGGCACCACAACCGACGAGGAGCATGAGTGTGCGTTGATCCATTTTGAAGAACTGTCCGAGATTAGAGCCTATAGCAGAACCTGTGAGTACGATAGGCGCTTCGGCTCCGACCGAGCCACCGAAACCGATAGTAATACTCGATGCAACTATTGAAGACCAGCAGTTGTGGAGTTTTATGATAGCTTTGTGTTGAGAGATTGCGTAAAGGATTTTGGTTACTCCGTGCGAGATGTCGTCTTTTACAATATATTTGACGAATAGAGTAGCAATAACAATACCAACGGCAGGGAAGGCAAGATACCAATAGTTGAGGGTGTCGTTGGCCATCAACGACTTAACGATATCTTGCACAAAGTGGATAGAACTTTTGAGTAGGAAAGCGGCAAGGGCACAACCAAGACCTGTGATGAAAGCAAGCACAAGGATGAATTGTTTCTCTTTGATGTGTTTTTCGCGCCAATCAAGTAGTTTTTGGTATATATTGTCGAGATTAGGGATAGTCATTTTTATAGATAATGTAATTAACACGCAAAGGTAGTATTTTTTTTGTAAAGTAACAAATTATTTTACTACTTTTTCTCCTAATCCATACCAAAATTTCATTGTTTTTTCGAAGGATTGTCGTAATCTCTTTTAGGATTTTTAGGAAACCAACCTTTTTTTACACGCTTTTCTTGTTCGAATACTTCGAGAATTGACCAAAAACAAGAGAAAGATATTACTCCGAAAATGACAGAGATATAGATACTTTCGACAAGTAGAGAGGCTATTAATGTTATAACTCCTGCTAATGCAAAAGCCCACCAGCAGCGTGTACCAAAATAGTATTCGCCCTTAATAACTAAAGGGTGAAATAGTCCGATACAGAGGAAAGAGATTAATCCAAGTATTATTCCTGAAAAATTCATAGTAGATGTAATTAATGACAGAACATAAAACCTACGTATAGGCGAGGACCAGTAGGTAAGAGTATTGATTTTTGAGCAAAAGCCATCATCCAATCTAAGCGGAAAGTGAAGTGAATGCGTTTAGTTAGGCAAACATCAATACCAGCATAAGGGCCGACGTAGAAAAAACTTTGTTTATTCAATATGGTATAACTTTCTGGACTCCAATCGTCTTGATTGCCATCGACGACCATGAGAGAGTGCATAGCACCACCACCAATAGAGCCACCGATGTAGGGCCAAACTTTATTGCCACGCCAACAAGCATCAGCCAATAGGCCTCCCCATCCAGTGCGGATATAACTACCTGGTTGTAAGATGTTGTGTTTGTTGGTGAAATTGCTATTCATTGTAGAAACAAAACCTTCGCAACCAACTCTTAAATACTTTTTAAGATTGATTCGTAGTGAGCCACCAATACCATAAGTGAGACCTTGAGAAGAAATAGATTCGCCTGATTGTAATGCAGCATTAGGATTTTCGCCAAAGAGACCACCTGCGTGTACCATCATACCACCGCTATAGCCTTGAAAGATGGCAGTGGAGTCGTTTTTTGCAAATAGTGCTGTTGTAAAAATGAGTAATAAAAAGAATAATTTTTGTCGCATGTTAATCAAAGTGTTTAAGATATGTTATTTTATAATTTTTTCAGATGGATAGAGAGTATTATAACTGCTATTATGGCAGAAATTATGTTAGATGCAGGTTGAGCCATCCATGCACCAGAGAGTCCCCAAATAGGAGGAAATAGTAAAATGAATGGTATGAGTAATAATATTTGACGTGATAGAGATAAGAATATTGATATTTTGGCATGTCCGATGCTTTGGAAATAATTGGTTGTAATGATGTGGAAACCAACTACAAAGAATGTTGAAGCATATATAGATAATCCTCTGGCTGTGATATTAACAAGGTTAGTGTCAACTGTGAATAGACGAGCGATGTGGTGGGGGAAAATTATTGCAGCAATGCAACCGATTGTGGTGATGATAGTTGCAATTGATATGCAATATTTTAGGGTTGTTTTTACTCTATCGTATAGACCAGCTCCATAGTTGTAGCCAACGATAGGTTGCATGCCTTGAGCCATGCCCACGATAGACATAACGATGAGAGAAGTGAACGATGTGATGATACCAAAAGCACCGATGGCAAGGTCGCCACCATAGCGTTGTAGGGTGTGATTCATTAGTACATTGACTAACGAAGTGGCAGTGTGGAGGAGGAAAGATGAGAGGCCGATGCTTAAAATTGATGCCATCAATTTTAAATTGAGAATTGAGAGTTGAGAATTGAGAATTGATGTTTGAGTTTTGTTCTCTGTGATCTGTACTCTAAAACTTAGTGTGTTGTCTTTGCGGAAGAAGTAGTGCATTATCCATGCGCATGATATGAACATAGATATTACGGTGGCGTATGCAGCGCCTTTAATGCCAAGATTGAACCAAAAGATGAATATTGGGTCGAGTAAAACATTTAGTAGGGCACCCATTATGAGCGTATTCATGGCTATCATAGGATGACCAGATGCACGCATAATATTGGTGTAGGCATAACTTAATGAGGTGAATATGTGGCCTGGGATAATGATTTTTAGATATTCGCTGGCGTAGGGTAGAGTTTGTTCAGAAGCTCCGAATGCGTAGAGTATTGGATCGAGGAATATGAATGTAAGAGAGCTGACAATTAGATAGAAGAATAGCGATAAGAAAAGCGTGTTAGGTAGTATGGCGTTAGCTTCTTGTTTGTCGCCATTGCCAAGTAGTAGAGATACACGAGCAGCAGCACCATGGCCAACGAGCATACCGAAAGCACCGAGAAGGTTCATTATAGGGAAAGTAAGAGCTAAGCCCGATATGGCTAATGCGCCAACACCTTGACCGATGTAGATTCGGTCGATGATGTTGTAGAGCGCATTGACCAATGTGCCAATGAGCGATGGTATTGAGTAGTACCAAAGTAATTTTGATATTGAGCTCTTACTTAGATTCAAGATAATTAAGAATTAAAAATTAAGAATATGAAGCTACTATTTATTAATAAAGAAAGAGCATCTTTGCGGGAATGCTCTTTCAGTTATTTGTTGTGTAGATTTTAGGGATATTATCCTAAATACACTTTAAGAAGTTTGTTTTTTGAGTTGTTTCTCAATTTGCGAATAGCTTTCTCTTTGATTTGACGAACACGTTCGCGTGTAAGTCCGAACTTATCGCCAATTTCTTCAAGGGTCATTTCTTGACAACCGATACCGAAGAACATTTTAATAATGTCGCGTTCGCGGTCTTGAAGCATTGAGTCTAATGCTCGGTCGATTTCTTTGTTGAGTGACTCGTTGATCAAAGTAGAATCAGCAACAGGAGAATCATCATTTACCAATACATCAAGAAGAGAGTTGTCTTCGCCTTCAACGAATGGGGCATCAACCGAAATGTGGCGTCCTGAAATTTTAATTGTGTCAGAGATTTTTTCGAATGGGATGTCGAGTTCCTCTGCGAGTTCTTCTGCTGATGGACGACGCTCGTTTTCTTGTTCAAATTTCGATAAAGCTTTGTTGATTTTGCCCAACGCACCCACTTGGTTGAGTGGCAAACGCACGATACGCGATTGTTCCGCTAAAGCTTGGAGGATAGATTGACGTATCCACCATACTGCATAAGAAATGAATTTGAAACCACGTGTTTCGTCGAATTTCTCGGCTGCCTTAATTAGGCCTAAATTACCCTCGTTAATCAAATCGGGTAGAGATAACCCTTGATTTTGGTACTGTTTTGCAACGGAAACTACGAAACGGAGGTTAGAACGTGTTAGTTTTTCTAATGCTACGCGGTCGCCTTTACGGATTCGTTGAGCCAACTTTACTTCTTCATCTACTGAGATAAGTTCTTCACGACCAATCTCTTGTAAATACTTGTCGAGTGATGCACTCTCGCGATTGGTAATAGATTTAGTAATTTTTAGCTGTCTCATTCTATATATTACAATTTAAGCACGCAAAATTACTACTTTTTTTTCACATATGCAATAGTTTTGTTGATTTTTTTATAATGTATGTAAAAATGTCTAAATGTACAAATAAAAATGGTTTCGTTTTTTGGCGGTTTTCTAAGGCACACCTTGCTTGCACCTATGGAGAGGGTTGGGTTGGTGTTTTATTTGTACATTTTGTGTTTTTATTCGAGATTTACGGCAAAATGGGCGATTTGGCCATTAGTGAAAATGCCTGTTATGAATAGTGCTCGGTTTTGATCGTCGGCATTGATGGTTTGGTTGACGATTGTGGTTAGGTCTTTTTCGGAGCGGATAGGTTGGCTATTGACTTTTAGGATGATGAAGTCTTTCTTTAGTCCAGCTTTAGCTAATGCGCCATTGCGATCGATAGTATCGATTTGGATACCTGTATTAAGACGGAATTTTTCGGCAGTATGTTTGTCGATTTCCTTGAATGTAGCTCCGAGAATTGAGTTGTCGGCGATTTTTACTACATTAGTGTTGCCTGAGCGATTTTTTAGCGTAACGATGACAGATTGTGTTTTGTCGTTACGGATATAGTTGACTTTTATGTCGTTACCAGGACGGTAGCGGCTGACTTGTTCTTGTAGTTCGGCAACAGAATTGATCGTTTGGTTGTTTATGTTCGTTATAATGTCGCCCTCTTTGAGTCCAGCGTCGGCAGCGGAGCTATTTTCTTGTACGGCAACTATGTATGCACCTTTGAGTGTTTTTAGATTCTTTTCTTTTGCGAGTTTGTCATTAATATCAGCAATTTGTACGCCTAATACGGCACGTTGTACGACAGAGTATTCTTTGAGATCAGCGACAACTTTGCTAACAATTGAAATAGGTACAGCAAATGAATATCCTGTATAAGAACCTGTTTGTGAGGCTATAGCAGTGTTGATGCCGATTAGTTCGCCACGAGTATTGACGAGAGCACCACCTGAATTGCCAGGGTTGACGGCTGCATCGGTTTGAATGAAAGATTCGATTTTCATTTCGGTATTAAGAATATTGATATTGCGAGCTTTGGCGCTGACGATACCAGCAGTGACAGTAGATGTAAGATTGAAGGGATTGCCAACGGCTAATACCCATTCGCCGATACGGAGATTGTCGGAGTTGCCAAATGAGATGATAGGTAGGTTGTCGGCTTCAATTTTTAAGAGAGCAATGTCGGTTGAGGGATCGGCGCCGATGACCTTCGCATCGAACTTGCGTTTGTCGTTGAGAGTTACTTCGACAGTAGAAGCGTTGTCGATAACGTGGTTATTAGTAACGATATAGCCATCGGTAGAGATTATCACGCCGGAACCAGAGCCTTCGCGGTATTGCGGTTCGCGAGGTTGAGATGGGCGACCGAAAAAGAAGTCGAAAAATGGGTCGATGTTCATAGAGTAGTGATTGCTGACATCGATTTTAGTTTTTACATGGACAACGGCTTCTACTGATTTTTCGGCAGCATATGTAAAATCGGCAGGGCGAGTAGTGTTGTCGTTGCTGAAATTAGTAAATGATATAGGAGCAGAAATTTTAGTTTCGGTAGAATCATTTTTAGAACCGAGTGAGTCAATGTTTTTGGTTACAACAAGACTTGTGAGTGCACTTGTCGCTACTATTGTGAGTGCAAATGCTGTGATTGACATAAATTTTTTCATAATTTCATTGTGTTTTTATGTTGTTTTTTTTGTTTGATGTGCAAAGGTAACGAAAAAATTAATGTGGTATTGTGTTTTTTAACCAAAAATAAGGATTTTGTGGTTATTTATAACTTTATAAGTGTTAATTTTTATATTTTTAACGATGTTTATTGTTTTTTATCTATGTTATATGAAAAATCAAAATTATTTGCGTTGATTGTTTTATTTATATTTGCTCATATCAAAAATAAATTGTAACTTTGCCAATTAGAATAATAACAAAATTATAATTATATGAAACTTTTATTTAGAATTAATTATCGCACCGAGTGGGGGGAGCAACTTTATGTTGTGGGTAATATTCCTGAACTTGGTGATAATGACGTGGCTAAGGCGTTGGCTATGAACTTCTCGCAAGGCGAGGAGTGGTGGCTCGAACTTGAAATTCCTGCTACGAAGGCTAAAAAATTAGAGTATCAGTATGTATTGAAAAACCACAACGATGGTACTACTACAAAAGAGTGGGGTGCTCCTCGCGCTGTGGCAACTAAAACGGGTGTTGACACTGTGTTGTTGATTGATGCTTGGAATAGTGTGTCGGCTGTGGAGAATACGTTTATGACAGCTCCGTTTGTGGATGTGTTGTTGAAAGAGAATTATACCCCTTGTGCTGGCAATAATGATAAGAGTTATACTCATATACTCAGAGTTAAAGCTCCGCTATTGGCTAAGAACGAGGCTCTTTGTATCGTGGGCGACTGTGAGGCGTTGGGCGCTTGGTCGGTAGATAAACCGCTATTGTTGTCGAATAAAGAGTATCCGATGTGGACTATTAACCTCGATTTGAGCAAGGCTAAGAATGATATTCACTATAAATATGGTGTGTATAATACTGAAAATAATTGTTTCGTTCGTTTTGAATATGGTCAAGACCGTATTGTGCCTCCTGCTAACGGTAAGCGCATGGTGGTGGTGAACGACACTTTTGCTCGTTTTGATACAAACACTTGGCATGGTGCAGGTGTGGGTATTCCTGTATTCTCTCTCCGCTCTAAAAATTCGTTCGGTTGTGGCGACTTCTCTGACCTTAAACTTATGGTTGATTGGGCAGAAAAAGTGGGCTTGAAACTCATCCAAGTGTTGCCTTTGAACGACACGATTGGTACTCATACTGAAGCTGACGTGTTGCCATACGCTGCGATTTCGGCTTTTGCACTCAACCCTTTGTTCCTCGATTTGGCTAAGTTGAATATCGACAAGAAGGATGCCATCGTTGAGGAATACAAACGTTTGCAACCTATCTACAATGCCGAGGAGCGTATGGATTTCTTGAATGTGGTGAACTTCAAACTCCGCTACATTGAGGCTGCTTATAAATATAACAAAGATAAATTCTTGGCGTCGAAAGACTTCCAACAATTCTTTGAAGATAACAAACATTGGTTGAAACCTTATTCAATTTATTGCTGCATCCGCGACCAACGTGGTACTTGCGACTATCGTCAATGGAACGAATTTGCTACTTATTCAGACAAAAAAGCTGATGAGTTGACTCATTCTTCGCACCCTTGGTTCGACCATATTGCTAAATGGTGGTATTGCCAATATCAACTCCACTTGCAATTGCGCGAAGCTGTGGAATATGCTCACGCTCATGGGGTTGTGGTGAAGGGAGATATTCCAATCGGTGTGAATCGCAATTCGGTTGACACTTGGGTTGCACCTGAACTTTTCAATATGGACACTGCCGCTGGTGCTCCGCCTGATATGTTTGCTGTGAAGGGTCAGAACTGGGAATTGCCTACTTACAATTGGGAGGCTATCGAACGCACTGGTTTCGATTGGTGGAAAAAACGTTTCGAGCAAATGGCTCGTTATTTCGATACTTTCCGTATCGACCATATACTCGGTTTCTTCCGTATTTGGCAAATTCCTGCACGTCATCAAGAGGGTATTATGGGTTACCTCAATCCTTCTATTCCGTTGTATGTGGATGAGTTTGAGTCGCGTGGTCTCTGGTTCGACTATGAACGTTTCACTAAACCTTATATCACCGACCATATCCTTTGGGAAAACTTTGGCGATGAGGCTGGTTGGGTGAAAGACAACTGTCTATATATCGAACATGGTTTTGCTTGGCGCATTCGTCCTGAATGGGCTAATCAAACAGATGTAGAAGCTCGATTCAAACGTGGCGAAATCTCTGAACGTGTGAAATATGGTATGTTCGACTTGATTTCTAACGTATTGTTGTTCGAAGTAGAAGGCTCTGAAGGCCGTCAATACTATCCACGTTATGGCATGCAAACGCTCTCTACTTTTGCTGCATTGAACGACCACCAAAAACGTGTGTTCGAAGAACTTTATGTAGAATATTTCTATCGCCGTCAGGATGCTCACTGGTATAAATCAGGTATGCGTAAATTGCCAGCATTGAAGGCTGCTTCGAATATGTTGATTTGTGGAGAGGACTTGGGTATGATGACACACTGCGTGACTGCAGTGATGAATGAATTGTCTATTTTGAGCCTCGAAATTCAACGTGCTCCTAAAACCGATAAAATCGAATTCTTCCATCCTGCAGATGCTCCATATTTGTCGGTTGTAACACCTTCTACTCACGATATGAGTACAATACGTGGTTGGTGGGAAGAGGATCGTGATGTGACTCAACGTTTCTATAATCAAGAACTTGGCCACTGGGGCGAAGCTCCTTACTTCTGCGAATGGTGGGTATGTCGCGATATTCTTGTGCAACACCTCTATTCTCCAGCAATGTGGTCGATATTCCAATGGCAAGACTTGATGAGTATTTCGCCTGAACTTCGCCGTGATAATCCAGAAGCAGAGCGCATTAATGTGCCATCTAATTCATTCCATAGTTGGAGATATAGAATGCATATCGCCCTCGAAGATTTGATGAAGGAAGATGATTTCAATAATACTTTGCGTAACTATATAAAACAAGCAGGTCGATAAAATATAATCCTCACAATCTTAAACCTTAACTTAATCTTAAACTAATACAATGGAAAAACGCTATTTAGAGTTGCTCGGTAAGACTTTCCCTACTATCGAAGCGGCTGCCACAGAAATTATCAATCTTGAGGCAATTCTTAGTTTGCCTAAAGGGACAGAACACTTTTTGTCGGATATTCATGGCGAACATGAGGCTTTCGACCATGTCATTCGCAATGCAAGTGGAGCAGTGGTGCGTAAGGTGAATGATGAGTTTGGCAAAGAACTTCGTGAAAAAGAAAAACACGATCTTTGCACACTTATTTATTACCCAAAAGAACGCCTTGAAATCGTTAAGGCAGAAGAAGAAAACCTTGATGAATGGTATAATATTACATTGATTAGACTCGTGCGTATATGTCGTGCGGTGGCTTCAAAATATACACGTTCGAAGGTACGCAAAACTTTGCCTGAGGCTTTCTCTTATATTATTCAAGAGTTGATGCATGAGAGCGAAGATGATGAAAACAAAACTGCATATGTTCATGCAATTCTTCGTAGTATTATCGATAACGGCCGCTCTGATGCTTTCATTATTGCGATGTGTACGCTCATTCAACGTCTTGTCATTGATCGTCTTCACCTTGTAGGTGATATTTACGACCGAGGTCCTGGAGCTCACCTTATACTTGACCAGATTAGTCAGTATCACGATATGGACATTCAATGGGGTAATCACGACCTTGTATGGATGGGTGCAGCGGCAGGCAATGAGACTTGTATTGCTACGGTTATACGTTTATCTTTGAGATATGCCAATCTCAATACTCTCGAAGATGGTTATGGTATCAATATGATTCCTCTTGCTACATTTGCAATGGAGGTGTACGAAAATGACCCTTGTACGCCGTATATACCAAAACTTAAGTACGCTGATGTGAATTACGACGAACGCAATGTGCGTCTTATTTCACAAATGCATAAAGCTATTTCTATTATTCAATGGAAACTTGAACATTCGCTTTTTGAGCGTAATCCTGAATGGAAAATGGAATTTAGAGATAGACTTCATCTTGTTGATCAAGAACGTGGCATAGTTACCATTGATGGTATAGAATATCCGATGAAGGATTCTATTTTTCCAACTGTAACAAAAGAAAATCCATACGAATTAACACCTGGAGAACGTGA
Source organism: Candidatus Aphodosoma sp. (assembly GCA_045614825.1). Taxonomy (GTDB): domain Bacteria; phylum Bacteroidota; class Bacteroidia; order Bacteroidales; family Paludibacteraceae; genus Aphodosoma. Next base: position 12,717 of record JAZLDO010000129.1, read on the forward strand.
TTTGATGGATAAATTATGTCAATCATTTGCGGCAAGTCAAAAACTTGCGCAACATCTTCGTTTGTTATTAGATAAAGGTAGTATGTATCTTGTGTGCAATGGTAATTTGCTATTCCATGCCTCAGTTCCAATGAATGATGATGGCTCATTCCGCAAAATTAATATTTGCGGGAAAACACTTTCAGGTAAGGCTTATCTTGATGAGGTTGATCGTCTTATTCGTATAGCATGTCTTCCTTGTAAGGATAGAGATGAATATCAAGTTGCACTTGATTATATGTGGTATTGGTGGGCTGGGCCAGATTCTCCTTCATTTGACAAACATCAAATGGCTAATTTTGAGCGTTATTTACTTTCTGATAAAACACCACAAAAAGAAAATCAGGGACCATACTATAAACTTCGTAACGATTCGGCTATTTGTGATCATATTCTTGATGAATTTGGAGTTATCGGTCAGCATCGACATATCATCAACGGACACGTGCCTGTGAAAACTATCAAAGGCGAATCTCCTGTTCGTGCCGATGGTAAAGTGTTAGTCATCGATGGCGGTTTCTCTCGTCCATATCACGACGAAACAGGTATTGCAGGTTATACACTTGTTTTTAATTCTCATGGTATGCAATTAGTTCAGCATGAGCCATTCGAGTCTCGACAAAAGGCTATAGAACAAGGTGTAGATATCAAAGGAACACGTTTCTTGGTCGAATTCGACACTAAACGTATGATGGTGCGCGACACCGATCGCGGTCGTCAGATTCAACAACAAGTCGATGACTTGAAACGCTTACTTGAGGTATATAAACTTAGAATTAAATAATTTATAATTCTATCAATACAAAACGAGATGTAAAACTTAAAACATTTTATATCTCGTTTTTTTATATATCTTTTATTTATTGGTTGTTGCATAAATCAAGATTTTTATTTATCTTTGTATGATTGAAATGTTATGTTTAATTGGATTTTTAATCACTTATGAAACAAGAGATTGAACGCTTACGTGACGAAATACGAGGACACGAATATCGCTATTATGTAGAGAATGCGCCTACTATTAGCGATCAGGATTTTGATGCGTTGATGCACCAATTGATAAAATTGGAGGCAGAAAATCCCGATTGTTTCGATCCGAATAGTCCTACACAACGTGTAGGTAGTGATTTGGCTCAGAGTGGTTTTGAACAGGTGGAGCATCGCTATCCAATGTTATCATTGGGAAATACATATTCAGAGGGGGAGGTGAGAGAGTGGTATAATAGAGCATTAAAGGAGTTAGGAGTTAGAAGTGAGGAGGTAGGAGTGGAGGTAGTGTGTGAGTTGAAATTTGATGGCACGAGTATTTCTCTTTGGTACGAAAATGGCGAACTCTCACGCGCAGTAACTCGTGGTGATGGAGTGCGTGGTGATGATGTTACGCGTAATGTGCGTACAATCAAAAATATACCTTTAAAGTTAGGTGTTAGAAGTGATGAGTTAGAAGTGAATAGTGTAGAGTTTAGAGGGGAGATTTTGTTGCCATGGAAGGAGTTTGAACGTTTGAATGCAGAACGAGAGAGAGATGGAGAGGCTTTGTTTGCCAATCCGAGAAATGCAGCTTCGGGTACGTTGAAATTGCAAAATTCGCGCACTGTAGCCAAACGAAACCTAATTGCACAGGTTTATAATGCGCAGATTACAGATAACAGATTACAGATAACAGATA
>JAZLDO010000130.1:0-25789 GCA_045614825.1 Candidatus Aphodosoma sp.
AGCCACCAACCAGAACATTTTGCTAGTGAAGATTTTGCCAAGGTCGCTGAATTTGAATTCTTCTTCAGAAGCCTCTTCTTTGAGTTCGCCAGCAGCTTCGAGTTGTTTGTCGAATTTGCGGTCCATAACAACGAATACGAAATAGAAGATAAGACCAATCATAAGGAGTACAGCGCCGAACAATACAGGAGCTGATACTGATTGACCGAAGCTATTAGACACCATAGGAGCGAGCCACATAGCAGCGAACACGCCAAGACGAGCGATAGACATCTCCAAGCCCATAGCCATAGCCATTTCTTTGCCTTTGAACCATTTAGCGATAGCTTTAGATACTGTAGTACCAGCCATTTCGCAACCACAACCGAAGATCATGAAGCCAAGGCAAGAGAGTTTGGCAGAAGCAGGAAGAGCAACCCACCAAGAGCCAAGCCAAGATTCGAGACCAGTGCCAACGAAATATTCGCTCATAGCGTAGAATTTGATGCAAGCACCGATAACCATTAACGATGCAGAGAGAAGTCCAGTGAAACGGATACCCATCTTGTCGAGGATGATACCAGCAAAGATGAGGAAGAAACAGAACACGTTGAGGAAGTATTCTGATGCAGCATAAGTGCCAAAAGTACTACTATCCCAACCGAGTGTAGTGTCGAGAAGTTCTTTAAGTGGAGAGAGCATGTCCACAAACATGTAGGCAAAGAACATCATCAAAGCGATGAGAATCAATGCTGACCAACGAGCAATAAATGAGTCGTTGATGAATTGTTGAATTTTTTGAGTCATTGTTTTTTATAGATTTTTTGATTAGTATTATAGACTTGATATAGCATCCGCATAATAACGTGCAAAGATACAAAAAAATATTTATATAGCAAAAAATAGAGACGCAAATTGTTGCGCCTCTATGTTATTTGCTTTAGTTTGTAATTTCTTTAGTTTGGTATATTTTGAGTGTTAGGTATAGCATTGTACCGTAGCTAGCGATTTCGAGAGTATTGACTATCATATAGCGATAGTCGGTCTCTATTGTTAAGAATGGGCATATCGTATCAACTATGTATGGTGTAAAGAGCAGCAGTGTAAGTAGCCAACGTTGTGATCTTTTAGTTGGGATACCCCATATAAACATTAAGTAGCCAACCCAGAAAAATATGCCAAAAAATGCATATGCCAATGATGTGTATATCATTAGCATAGATTCATCTGCACACATGTTTTTCATTATGTTGTATATTGTATAATTTTCGCTTATTAAGCTGAGTAAACGATTGATTAAACAATTAAAAATTAGATAGTATAGAGTTAATATATACATACTTGCTTTTTGTTTTTTGTTTACGATGAATTCATTTGGGCTATAAGCAAGATAGCAGCATGACAAGCCTGAAATTAGATTGCAACAAAAATAAATCGCAGTAGGAATTTTGTAGTTTATATCACTTGGCATAGCAAATGATATAGCCGATGTCAAAATCGGAATTAAGAAAAATAGGTAAATTGCGTTTTTAGCGTTGATAATTGTTTTCATAATTAATGTTTCTTGTGAGGTTAAGTGCTTGCAAAGGTACAAAAAAAATCTCGAAAACTAAATGTTTTTAGATTTTTTTTTTGCTCCTTCGGGTCATTGGACGCAGCACGCTGCGTCCCTACATGGAGTTGCTTTGCTTGTTTGGATGTTTGAGGTGAGCGAGTCCGACTGTTAATCGTTGACTGTTGACTTTCGACACGATTAAAGGGAGTAATGAAATGACAAAAAGACAAAATGACAAAATGACACGAACGTGTTTTGTGTCATTTTCATCAGAAAAAAATAAATATACTTATATATAAATATTATTAATAAGGTTCGCGTATTTTTTTTATTATTTTTCATTCATTCATTTTTTTGCAAAACGACACGGTGTCCATTTGTCATTTTGTCCATTTGTCATTTTGCGTCTATACTTTTTAAGCATCCAGTACACTAAAAGTTGAATAAAAAAATACACACTCTCGTTGTGTACTACCCTCAAGCAACCCTCAAGCAACCTGCACCGTAGTAAACAGTCATCCTCAATACACAATGAGAGTGTGTATTGGGGCGCATCAACGTAGGGACGCAGCGTGCTGCGTCCTATCACCGCCAGGTTGAACAATCTAGATAGCGAAGCATCTAGCCTCTCTAGAACAACTACAAAAACAATCCCCCCCCCCAAAAAAAAAAAATACACCATAAAGGCAAAAAAAATGTAAAGACGCTTCGCTCGTTTGATTTCGACATGAAGAGATGAGAATATGATTTTTCTTGTCTCGGTCGGCAGACCGATGATAAATATTGTTTTTACCCATTTGTGCCATCGGACGCACGAGCTGTGCGTCCCTACAATTATACTATTGCATAAATGGATTTTTTTTTGTATCTTTGCAAATTAAATGTCAACGGTCAACGGTCGATAGTCGATGGTCGATGGTGGTTGGCTTTGGATGATAATATTAAATAATCGTAACTATATATGAAAGAGACTGTTGTAAGTGGTATTCGCCCTACGGGCAATTTGCATTTGGGAAATTATTTTGGCGCTGTGAAGAGTTTTTTGCAGATGCAAAATGATTATAATTGCTATTTTTTTATTGCTGACTGGCACTCGTTGACTACGCGTCCGAAACCTGAAAATATTGTGAACAGCGCACGCACGATTCTTGCGGAGTATTTGGCTTGTGGTCTTGACCCTGAGAAATCGACTATCTATGTGCAAAGTGATGTGAAAGAGGTGTTGGAACTCTACCTTTTCCTCAATATGAATGCTTACCTTGGCGAGTTGGAGCGTTGTACTACGTTCAAAGAGAAGGCGCGCAAACAACCTGACAACGTGAACGCTGGATTGCTCACTTATCCTACGCTCATGGCGGCGGATATTTTGCTTCACCGTGCTGTGAAGGTGCCTGTGGGCAAGGACCAAGAGCAAAATATGGAGATGGCGCGTAAATTCGCTCGTCGTTTCAACACGATGTATGGAGTGGAGTTCTTCCCTGAGCCACAGAATTTCTCGTTGAGCGAAAAGGCTGTGAAGATTCCTGGTTTGGACGGTTCGGGCAAGATGGGTAAGTCGGAAGGTAACTGTATTTATCTCATGGATGATGAGGCTACAATCAAGAAAAAAGTGATGAAAGCGGTAACCGACCAAGGTCCGCAAGAGCCAAATAGCACACGCCCTGAGGTGATTGAGAATTTGTTTACGTTCCTCAATATTGTTTCTACACCTGACACTTATCAATATTTCGACGAGAAATGGAACGACTGCTCGATTCGCTATGGCGACTTGAAGAAGCAGTTGGCAGCGGATATTGCGGCGTTCAATGCTCCGATACGCGAGCGTTTGGCTGAATATATGGCTAACACTGAGTTGCTCGACCGCATTGCGCGCGAGGGTGCCGAAAAGGCTCGCGAAAGCGCAAGAAAGACAATCGACGAGGTGCGCCAAATTATTGGTTTCCGCAGATAAATTTTCTTTTTTTTAGACAGAATGACATAAAGACAAAATTTATTTTTCATGACATACGCCTCGCTGAAACTAAGTTTCATCTTGGCGGAAAAAAGACAGGTTTTAAGTTACATTTTTTTATATGTCTTTAGTGTCGAGATTTTTTACGATAAGCGAGTGCAGAGCCGAATTTATTCGAGCTATGCTGAGCGTAGTAAAAAACACGCCAGAAGGAAGTAATTACGTAGTAAAAGCGAGACCTTTCTGAAAAAAAGAATATGTTTAGATTTGTCTTTTTGTCTAAAAGAAAAAAATCATTATGTCTAAAAATAGTAAGATAATGAAAAATACGAATTTTGCGGCCTATGTGGGTATAATGATTGCGATGACTGTGTGGTCGTGTTCGTTTTTGTTTACTCAAGAGGCTTTGTTGAGTTTTGGTCCGATTACGGTGGTTACGTTGCGTATTGGTTTGGCCACTGTGTTGTTGGGACTATATGGTTGGGTGGCTGGCAGATTGCAAAAGCCTCGTAAGCAAGATGTGTGGTTGTTTTTGGTAGGGGGGATGTTTCAGCCGTTCAGTTATTTTATGTGTGAAACTTTTGGTTTGTCGATGACAAGTGCAACTATGACGTCGGTGGTGATGAGTACGATTCCGCTATTCGCTCCATTCGTAGCATGGGTGCTACTGAGGGAGAGAGTGACGTGGTGGAATATGTTGGGCATTGTGGTGTCGTTGGTGGGGGTGTTGATGTTGGTTGTAGAGAAAGGTGATATGAATGTGAATGGTTTGGGTTTGGTTGTGTTGATGGGTGCGGTGATGTCGGCAGCGATGTATTCGACCATATTGCGCAAAATACCGAGCGACTACACGAATGTGAGCATCGTGTTTTGGGTACACGCCTCGAGCTTGTTGTTCTTCATACCAACATTCTTGATGCTCGACTTGCAGAATTGGGGTGCGCGCGAGGTGCTACCGATGTCGGTGATGTCGATCGTGGTGTTAGCGGTGTTTGCGTCGGTGGTGAGTTTTGTGTTGTTCTGTTTTGTGGTGCGTAGGATAGGTGTGGCAAGGGCGAATGCGTTCTGCAACGTGATGCCAGCTATCACGGCATTGGCTGTGTGGATGATATATGGCGAAGCAATCGAAGCAGTGAAATGGATTGGTATCGCAGTGGTGATAGTGGGGCTGTTTGTTTCGCAAGGAGTAGGGAGTAAGGAGTAGGGAGTAGGGGAGATATGTCATTCTGTCTAAAATTGAAAGATAAATCTTAAATAAAAACTAATATATGAAAAAACAGACAATTGCGATAGTCGCATTGGTTATTGCACAAATCTTTTGGGGGGCATCGTATTTGATGTCGGACTTTGCCTTGCAAACGTTCCCTGCAGCTACGCTCGTGACGATGCGTATATCTATTGCTGCTTTGGTGCTTGGCGTGGCTGGACTCATAATGGGCCAGTTGCAAAAAATTGAATTTAAGGATTGGAAATATTTCTTGTTGGCTTCGTTTTCGGAACCATTTGTGTATTTTCTCTGCGAAGCTGAATCGTTGAGCCATGTGAGTCCTACAATCGCATCGGTGATGCTCTCGTTCATACCTTTGTTGACTCCGATATTTGCATTCTTCGTATTGCGCGAAAAGGTGACGTTGATGAATGTGCTCGGTATTATCATATCGGTGGCAGGTGTGTTGATGATTATCCTCGATGGTGGCAAATTGTCGGCCGACGTGTTGGGTATATTGCTTCTATTCATTGCCGTGTTGGCATCGATTGTCTATACACTCGTATTGCGCAAGATACCAGAAAAATATAACACACTGACTGTGGTGTTCTACATGTTCTGTACCTCGTTGTTGTTCTTTGTGCCAACGATGTTGGTGCGCGAAATGGATGTGGTGAGAGCGATTGATTGGTCGGCTGATGCTACATGGAATGCCTTTGGCGCAATCGTAGGTTTGGCTTTGTCGGCTTCGTGCATCGCATTCTTGTTCTTCTCGTATGGTGTGCGTGCTATCGGTCCTACTCGTGCCAATGTGTTCAACAACATACAGCCAGGTGTTACGGCTATATTGGCATGGATTATCGGGGCAGTGGGGTTGTATCAAACAGCTCTTGCTTGCGACTTGATCGACAAAACATTCTTCGATTGTATCGTAGAGGCTGCGCCTGAATGGATTATGTTGATGGGCATAGTGGTGGTGATTGCCGGTATGTTTATCTCTCAAATGAATGTTAAACAACAAATCTTAAAATTCAAAGTTATTATGTTATCTAAAATTATCAAAGAAGACTACATCGTGCAATCGCGTCGTTTTATCGACAATGCAAACAAAATATTATTAACTGGTCATATCTCGCCTGATGGCGATTCGCTCGGCGCAACTCTCGGACTCTATCACCTATTGAAACAATTGGGCAAGGATGTCACTGTGATGGTGCCTAACCGTTATCCTTCGTTCTTTGAATGGATGCCTGGTATCGACAAAGTGTTCGTGATGGAAGAGAACAAAACTGAGGCTGTGAAAATCATTAAAGAATCGGACCTCATATTCTGCGTCGATTATAATACCCTCGACCGTGTGAATGGTATGAAACCACTCATCGAACAAAGCAAGGCTAAGAAAATCATGATCGACCACCACTTGGACCCAAATATCAATTGCGATGTGGTGATTTCGCATCCAGAGGTGTCGTCGGCTAGTGAGTTGGCATTCCGTTTTATGTGCCGTTTGGGATTCTATCAGGAGGTGTCGCTTGAATCGGCTGAGTGTATCTACACCGGTATGATGACCGACACTGGCGGTTTCACTTATAATTCTAATAACCCTGAAATATATATCATCATCAAAGCATTGCTCGAAAAAGGCGTCGATAAAGATGCTATATACAATAAGGTGTTCCACACATATTCAGAAAGCCGTTTGCGCTTGATGGGCTACTGCTTGAACAAGATGGAGATTATCCCAGAGGCTAATGCTGCTATCATCGTGTTGACTCAAGATGAGTTGAAACAATTCAACTACAAAGTGGGTGACACCGAAGGTATCGTGAATATGCCACTTCAAATCGAAAATATTAATAAGTCGGTTTTGGTGCGTGAAGATAAAACACAAATCAAACTCTCGTTCCGTTCGCAAGGTAATGTAGCTGTAAACACTATGGCAGAACAATTCGGTGGTGGTGGCCACAAAAACGCTGCTGGTGGCGAAAGTACACAATCTATGGCCGAAACATTGGACAAACTTCGCCGCGTGTTAATCAACGGATGATGTTTTAGTTTTCAACAGAAGTACATATTTTTTTTCTTAATAAAAATCTTGTGGTTGGTTTATTGTGTTTAGTGTTGTTTTTTTTGTTTTGCAGGTAAACTCTCTTTTTTTTAAGTACAAGCCTTGTGATATATTTACTTTGCTCGTATTATAACAAATAGACATGATTTAGGGCATGTACTTGAAAAAATAAATTGTCTATTCATAACTAGAAAAATGCACAATGTTTTGTAAACGAACAATGAAAGGTATGTACTTATGTTAAAATAAATAATAGATTAATAATTTAAAAAAATATATATTTATGATGGAATTATCAGAACAAGAAGTGATTCGTCGTCAATCGTTAGACGCATTGCGACAAATGGGTATTGACCCATATCCTGCTGCAGAGTATCCAACCAATGCATTCTCGACAGATATAAAAGCTGAGTTTAAGGACGAAGAGAGTGGTCGCCCTGTGTGTATCGCAGGTCGTATCATGAGCCGCCGTATCATGGGTAAGGCGTCGTTCATCGAATTGCAAGACTCAAAAGGTCGTATCCAAGTGTATGTGTCGCGCGACGATATCAACACCGAAGCTCAACCTGAAATGTACAACACCGTGTTCAAAAAATTGTTGGACATCGGCGACTTCGTAGGTATTCGTGGTTTCGTGTTCCGCACACAAATGGGCGAAATCTCGGTGCACGCTCAAGAACTCACTGTGTTGAGCAAATCATTGCGCCCTCTACCTATCGTGAAATATAAAGATGGTGTGGCTTACGATGCTTTCGACGATGAAGAGATGCGCTATCGTCAACGCTATGTGGACCTCGTGGTGAACGAAGGCGTGAAAGATACTTTCTTGAAACGTTCGACTATCATCAAAACTATGCGCACTGTGATGGATGAGGCTGGCTACACTGAGGTGGAAACTCCTATCCTTCAATCTATTGCTGGTGGTGCTTCGGCTCGTCCGTTCATCTCTCACCACAACTCACTCAACATCGACCTCTATATGCGTATCGCTACTGAGTTGTATTTGAAACGTCTTATCGTTGGTGGTTTCGAAGGTGTGTATGAGATTGGTAAAAACTTCCGTAACGAAGGTATGGACCGCACTCACAACCCTGAGTTCACTTGTATGGAGCTCTACGTTCAATATAAAGACTACAACTGGATGATGTCGTTCACTGAACAGATGTTGGAACGCATCTGCGTGGCTGTGAATGGTTGCACTGAGACCGAAATCGATGGCAAAACTATCTCGTTCAAAGCTCCTTACCGCCGTCTTCCTATCCTCGAAGCAATTAAAGAATTCACAGGTTACGACCTCGAAGGCAAATCGGAAGATGAAATCCGCGAAGTGTGCAAAAAACTCAATATGGAAATCGATGAAACTATGGGTAAAGGTAAACTCATCGACGAAATCTTTGGTGAGTTCTGCGAAGGCAACTTCATCCAACCTACTTTCATCACCGACTATCCAGTTGAGATGTCGCCACTTACAAAAATGCACCGCTCTAAACCTGGTTTGACTGAGCGTTTTGAGTTGATGGTTAACGGTAAAGAGTTAGCTAATGCTTACTCAGAGCTCAACGACCCAATCGACCAAGAAGAACGCTTCAAAGAACAAATGCGCTTGGCTGACAAAGGCGACGATGAGGCTATGGTGATTGACCAAGACTTCTTGCGCGCACTTCAATATGGTATGCCTCCTACATCAGGTATCGGTATCGGTATCGACCGCCTCGTGATGTTGATGACTGGCAACAGCGCAATCCAAGAGGTGCTATTCTTCCCACAAATGAAACCAGAGAAAAAAGTGGTGAAAGATGGTCCTGAAAAATATGCTGAAATCGGTGTGCCTGCTGAGTGGGTTGAACCATTGCAAAAACTTGGTTTCGACATGGTGGCTAAACTCAAAGACGCCAACGTGAACAAACTCCACCAAGACCTTTGCGGTTATAACAAAAAGAACAAACTCGGCCTCACAAACCCAACTAAAGAGGCAGTTGAAGGCTGGACAAAATAAGTAGGGACACGGCGTGCCGTGTCCGCAAAAGAGATTATAATGGTAGGGACACGGCATGCCGTGTCCGCAACTGTTGATTTTTTGCGATAAGAGAGAGCAGAAGCAAAGTTTTACTTTGATTATGCCGAGCGTAGCAAAAATCTTGAGCGAAGCGAAAAATTTCGACTTTTGACACTCGCGTAGCGAGTAATTCGACACGAACAAAGTGAGTAATTATGACTTTCGAAGATATTCGTAATAACGAGGAGATTAAGGTTTATATCAAACAAGCCGATGCCTCGTTGGTAGCATTAGGTTACACTGAGCATAGTTTTGCTCATGTAACCAAATGTGCTTTTGTAGCGGCAGAGATTCTTGCGACTTTGGGCTATGACGAGCACACTATCGAGCTTACCAAAATTGCTGCATATATGCACGATATTGGCAACGTGATTAACCGTGCCGACCACGCACAAAGTGGGGCAGTGATGGCGTTCCGTATTCTCGACAAATTGGGTATGCCTGCAGTTGATATTTCGGCTGTGATTACGGCTATTGGCAATCACGACGAGCATACTGCCTATCCAGTGAATGCTATTGCTGCGGCTCTGATATTGGCAGACAAATGCGATGTGCGCCGTTCGCGTGTGCGCAATCCGCGCTCTATTGCGTTTGATATTCACGACCGTGTGAATTATGCAGTAGAGAGTTCGGAATTGATTACCGATAAAGCTGCTCGTAAACTCATCTTGCGCCTACAAATCAACACCGAGATATGTGCCGTGATTGACTATTTCGAGATATTCATGGAGCGCATGTTGTTGTGCCGCAAAGCTGCCGATTACTTCAAACTCCACTTCGCCCTCGAAATCAACGGCCAAGAAATAATGTAATTAGTTACTAGTTATTAGTTATTAGTTATTAATTAAATCCGGATGGTAAATGTGCCTTGTCCGTAAATGAGAGCATAATGCCAAAAGTAGGGACACGGCATGCCGTGTCCGCAATAAAATTTGCAAAATTGAATCATTAAAACATAAAAAACAGATGAATAATAATCTGCCTCAACGAAAAACTCCACGTGCCAATTGGATTGAATATAATGAGGGGATGTATTTTATAACCATCTGTACAAAAAGCAAAAAACACTTTTTCGGGCAAATAATTAATGATGTTATTTGTTTATCTCAGATAGGTAAATATCTTGATTATGTGATAAATGAAACACCAAAGCATCAATCATATATTGAAATATTACAGTATGTTATAATGCCAAATCATTTGCATTTGCTTGTAGAAGTTCATTCTCCATCGACGGACACGGCATGCCGTGTCCCTACATTGGAAGAGCGCATGACAAAGGGCATTGCAAAAAATAGATTGCCTCTTTTATCTACATTTGTTGGTAGTATAAAATCTGCTGTAACAAAATATGCGCATAAAATAAATGATGAGTTTGCTTGGCAACCACGTTATCACGACCATGTGATACGAAATATCAACGATTACAACAATATATCAACTTATATTGAAAATAATATTGCTAATTGGCATACAGATTGTTTTTTTATTTAATTAAATTTATAATGCATAACTATTTCAAAATCATATTGCCATTTGTATTTGCTCTCACATTATTCGTGGGCTGCAAAGGCAAGGCAACGGAAGCGACTACCGAAACGAACGACTCGACTCAGGTGGTGGTGGAAGATCCACGCTATATTAAGTATGGTGTGGATGTTACCGACTTGGATGAGGTGAAGGGGCGTGTGGCTAATGGTCAAATCATCACATCGCTATTGCGCAATCTTGGCGCCAACCAAAAAGCTATCACTCAAGCGGCTTTTATTCCTGATACGGTGTTTGATGTGCGTCGTATGAAAGCAGGGAATAACTATTTGGCTTACTACACTCAAGACTCTGTGCCTCAGTTGGTATACTTGGTGTATCAGCACTCGGTGACCGATTTTATCGTGTTCCATTTCGAAGATTCGTTGCATGTAGAGCAATTCGTGAAACCTACCACGATAAAGACTCGCACAGGCGAATTTGTGGTGGAGACTTCGCTTTGGAATGCTATTGTCGATGCTGATATGAATATGGAATTGGCTTTGCAATTGTCGGACATATATGCTTGGACTGTCGATTTCTTTGGTTTGCAAAAGGGTGATGGTTTTAAGGTGTACTATGATGAGTTGTTTGTCGACACTGTATCTGTAGGTATCAGCAAAGTGCATGCAGCAAGCTATAAGCGAGGCGACAAGGAGTTGTTTGCCGTGTTCTACGAAAACGATGAGGTGAGTGGCTATTGGGACTTGGAGGGCAACAATATGAAAAAAGCATTCCTCAAAGCTCCGCTCAGTTTCTCGCGCATATCAAGTAAGTTTACTTACGCACGCAAACACCCTGTGTATAAGACCGTTCGTCCGCATACGGGTGTTGATTATGCCGCTCCGATGGGCACTCCAGTCATGGCTATTGGCGATGGTGTGGTGACATTCAAAGGCTATAAAGGCGGTGGTGGACATACTGTGAAGATTAGACATAATTCGACTTATGAATCGGCATATCTCCACTTGTCGAAATATGGTAAAGGGGTAGTTTCGGGTGCTCGTGTGTCGCAAGGTCAAGTGATTGGCTATGTGGGTAGTTCGGGTACTTCGACTGGTGCGCATCTTGACTTCCGTATCTGGAAAAATGGTACACCTATCGACCCTCTCAAGATGGAGTCGCCACCAACCGAACCAATCCCATCGAATGCTCGCGCCGAATTCGACTCGGTTAAGACCGTTATGGTTAACATTTTAAATAATTAATAATTAAAAATTAATAATTAAGAATTAAGGATGAATCGCGAAGCAATAATTGTTCATTCTTAATTCTTAATTTTTCATTTATTATGGCTCAAACATATCAAGAAATAAATGCTTATCGTGAGAAGAACGAGCGTTTCTTCGACGAGAATATCAATGCACCAGGTGTGGAGGTGTTGCCATCGGGTGTGCAGTATAAGGTGATTACTCGCACCAATGGTCCTCGCCCTACGGGCAAGAGCAAGGTGACGGTGCACTATTGTGGTAAATTGCTTAATGGCAAGGAGTTTGACAATTCGTTCAAACGCAAGAAACCTGAGGTGTTCCGTGTGAGTGAATTGATAAAAGGTTTTCAAGATGCATTGAAAGCCATGAGTGTAGGCTCGCGTTGGGTGGTGTGGATACCATACAAATTGGGCTATGGCTCGCGCGATTGTGGCAAAGATATTCCAGCCTATTCGACTCTCGTATTCGAAATAGAACTTATTAATATAAAAAATTAAGATTTTTGTTTCGATAGTAGATGATAAAAAAAGAGATACATTGTTGAGTGATGTATCTCTTTTTGTTTTTATTTATGAATAATGAATAGATAAATTTCTTATTTTCGAATGACGTTGATGTTTTTTATTTTGTAGTCAATTTTATCCACATTTCGTCGAATTTTTGGTTGAATTGGTCGGGTGATTCTATAATTTGGCGTAGTTGTTCGAGCCCTTCGCGATTGATGCGACTGTTGAGGGGGAGTTTGAGATAACCATTACGACCATATTTTTCGGTGAGGTGTTCGATAGTGCGTTGTTTGTGGAATTCGTAACTTTCGTTAGGATAGTGACTTAGTCCATATTGTATCGTGCGACGGAGAGGTACTTCGGGTCTTAAATCTCTATCTGCCTCTGCTACAATTGCGCCATATATTGAGCGAGGAGGATTTTCGGCAGAAGCACGATGGTCCTCAATAGCTTCAGCCATGATGTTTATATTTGTTTCGCTACACCAATTGCGTAGGGCCTTGTCGTCGCGTAGAATTTGTGCCGAAGTAAGGTGGTGAGTTGCGCGACCTTGAGGTAGTCCGAGGTCGTGGTAGGCAGCTATGACATAGCACATTATTGGATTGACACCATATTCTTCGGCTAGAAGTAGACTCACTTCTATTACGCGAGTTACGTGTTCTATATTGTGGGCATCATCGAATGCTGCGTATTGAGGAATTATGCAATTTTCTATGTAAAATTCTAAATCCATTTTTTATTAGATTACAGATTACGGATTACAGATTACGGATTACGGATTACAGATTGCGGAAATCTCTAATTGTGCATTATGCATCTTGCATTTTTTGCTAAGGCTCAAGACTTTTGGTTGTGCATTGAGAAAGGTGTATGCCTACGCGATGAACTTGTCCACCGAGTGGTGGATTGTATTTGTAGAGATTGAGGTCGATGTGTTCGAGTTGAGGGTATTTTGCCCAAAGAGCCGACATGATGCGCTGTGCTACATGTTCGATAAGTTTGGATTCTATCTCCATTTCGTTGCGAACAAGGATATAAACTTCTTCGTAGTTGACTGTATGCGCAAGATTGTCGGTTGAGCCTGGTTCGTCGAGTGGGAGAGTGAGGCGCAAATCTACAGTGTATTTACAACCTATGCGATTTTCTTCGGGATAGAAGCCATGGTAGGCAAAGAATTCCATACCTTCGATTAATATCTCAGATGTGATGCTGTTTTTCATGTTTTTTTTATTTTATATCGTTGACGAGGCGGACAGAGAAGCCATTAGAGCGGTAGTTTTCGGTGCGAGAGCGGAGTCCGTTGCCAAAAATATAGACAATGTAGGCTTTTTCGGCATCGAATGGAGTTGTGGTCCAATAGTAACCATCTACCATTTTAGTGCCCATTCCTGTCATGAGTGTAGTACCAGTGCGTAGAACAGATGATGGGAGGAATACTATGCCTTTTGATTCTAATATTTTGAATTGTTCAATGCTATATGTGTTGTGAGAGAACGAATTAAAGATATTATAATACCAATAGTCGCCATCATGTTGAGCTCCTTTTGCATCAAACGAGAAGAAAGGAATAGACTCTCCTGTATAGTTAACAAACAGACTGTCAGTATAGCCATCAGGTAGAATAAATAATCCATTTTGACCATTGACAGAGCCTGCACCAACGAGTTTGGCCGCATCGGGACGATCGAAAAGTAGATATCCCCATTCGTCGGCAGATAGAGTGCGCCAGATGCCAGGTTTGTTTTCGCCATTGCTGATAGGATTGCTACCCCAATCGTAGTTGGTGCCTGCAATAGAGTTCATACCATCGCCAAAATCAGAGTGTGGAGCATCGTAGAGGTATGGGAATTTGTTGTTGTAACCTGATGTTCCCCAACCAAATAGGTCAATCCAACCATCGTATGTTGCAGAGATATTTTCGTTGTCTTTTCCTGCTAGTGCGTATTGTTCTTCGGCAAAACGCCAAGTGTTGGTCGATGCTTGATATTGGAGATTGCCTTTAGAGAAATATACTGTTTTGTTTTCTCCAACTGAGAATGTGTTGCAAAGAGCACCTTCAGGCAAAAGAAGAACACCTGTGGCGTGTTCGGTTGTATCGTTAGGATTTGGTTTGTTATTTTCTATGGGGTCTTTAGGTTCGCAAGCAAAGAGTAGAGTTGCAATGGCAAGTAGGAGAGTTATTTTTTTCATATTGTTGTTTTTATAAAAAAACAGTCAATAATCTATCGACTATTGACTGTTGAAGATCGACTATATATTATTTAATATTAGCAAGAGTAGCCACTGTGAAGTCCCAGAATTTTGCAACACTTGGGATGTTTACTTTTTCGTCAGGTGAGTGTGGGTGACGGATAGTTGGACCATAAGAAACCATATCAAGACCTGGTTCGATAGCGCCGAGGATACCACATTCGAGACCTGCGTGAATAACTTTAACAGCTGGTTTTTCACCGTAGAGTTGTTCGTAAGTTTCGCTCATTGCTTTGAGGATTTTTGAGTCGAGATTTGGATTCCAACCAGAGTAAGAGCCTGAGAATTCGACTTTAGCACCAGCAAGAGTAAATACGCTTTCCACCATTTCTGCCAATTCATATTTTTTGCTATCAACTGATGAGCGAAGCAAACATTTGATAGAAATTTCTTCAGCATTAGCCTCAACGATAGAGAGGTTCATAGAAGTTTCTACTGTATCAGGAATTGCAGGAATCATGCGGAATACGCCGTTAGGACAAGCAGTTACTGCATTGATAAGGTCATCTTGAATTTCTTCAGGGATGAGCATTTCAGGAGCTTCAACCTCTTCGCAAGTGAAGATGATAGGGTTTTCTGTCACTTTATATTCTTCGTTGAATAAGTCGCGGTATTCATCAACAAGTTTTTCGATTTCTTCGCGAGCTTCAGCTGGTACTGTGATGATAGCATATGCTTCGCGAGGGATAGCGTTACGCATGTTACCACCTTCAACTTTTGCCAAACGAGCTTCGTATTGTGAAACAGCCTCTTTCAAGAAACGGAACAAGAGTTTGTTAGCATTAGCGCGGCCAAG
Organism: Candidatus Aphodosoma sp.; assembly: GCA_045614825.1. GTDB lineage: Bacteria > Bacteroidota > Bacteroidia > Bacteroidales > Paludibacteraceae > Aphodosoma. The sequence goes on from JAZLDO010000130.1 coordinate 15,107, forward strand.
GTTGATTTCGAGACCAGAGTGACCACCTTTGAGACCTGTGATGTTAACTTTCAATGCGATGTCGCCAACTGGGAGAGCTACACCTTGGTATTTCCATTCCATAGTAGCATCCATACCACCAGCACATCCAACATAGAGTTCGCCAAAGTCTTCAGAGTCCATATTCATCAACAATTTGCCTTGCAACAAACCAGGTTCGAGGCCGAATGCGCCATACATACCTGTTTCTTCGTCGGCAGTGATGAAGAGTTCGAGTGGACCATGTTGAATATCATTGCTTTCGATGATAGCCATACCTGCAGCAACACCGATACAGTTGTCAGCTCCGAGAGTAGTGCCATTAGCACGTACCCAATCGCCATCGATGATAGTTTCGATAGGGTCTGTTTCGAAGTTGTGCACTTTGTCGTTGTTTTTTTGAGGCACCATATCCATGTGAGCTTGAAGAATCACAGGAGTAGCATTTTCCATACCAGGAGTAGCTGGTTTGCGAATGATGATGTTGCCAGCTTTGTCGACAATAGTTTCAAGACCAAGACCTTTACCGAAGTCAACGATAACTTTAGTGATAGCTTCGAGGTGGTGAGATGGGTGAGGAACTTGACAGAGTTTATGGAAGTTTTTCCACAATGCAGTAGGTTGAAGTTCGCAGATACAGTTTGCCATAATTCTTTAATTATTAGTGATTAATGATTAGTTATTAACGAAATATTTGTTTGAATATTTTGTAGTTGGCACAACACAAAATATTCAACATATTTATTGCTGAATAGCTCTCTTAACTCTCAACTCTCAACTCTCAACTATTTAGCGACAAAGATAAGTATAATTATTGATATTAGCAATAGTTTGGACTAATTTTTTCTATATTCTTTTGGGGTTGTGCCTATGTGGTGTTTGAAATATTTGCTGAATACGTCTTGTGATGTGAAATTTAGGGTGTCGGCAATTTGTTGGATGGTTAGGTTTGTCGATTTTAATAATGCTTTGGCTTCGAGAAGTAAATGTTTGTCAATCCACTCTTTTGCAGTGCAGTTAGTCGTAGATTTTATGGTAGTTGTCAAATGTTTGGGTGTGATACATAGCTTATTAGCATAAAATTCTAGTGAATGCTCTTGTCTGAAATATTGTTTCACGAGCGAGAGGAAATCGTCAGATAATTGTTGTGGTCGGTTGCTTTGTTTGGTTGTGATGTTTTGTTGAAATGTGTGACTGAATCCGTAGAAGAAAGCTAAAGTCATGTGGTGCACTGTCTCTAATATATAGTCATTTTTATGTATGATATTCCATTTTAGCATTTCGTAGAACGTAAGAATGGCTTCTAGTTCGTAGTCAGATAGGATGGTGGAGATAACTTGATTATGTGTGCTGAATAGCGAAAAATGATTGTTAAGCCCGAGGGTGTCAACAAATTTGCTTGACATTATTATATGTCGAGCTTCGAAATCAGTGGTTTGGTTGTCGTGGGTTATGATTTGTCCTGGTAAAATTACATTAAATGAATTTGGTTGAGTAATGATTTGTTGTAGGTTGGCACTACCTTCTGCCTGACCTTTGATGCAAATAGTGGCAGTGAGCATGTCGGTTTTGAACGGATAGCGAGGCGATTCCATCAATTGATTTTCTAGTAGAATTAAATCTTCGCCAACCGAATAGATTGTTTGAGGATTGAAATACGTGCGCCAGTTGAGATATGATATATTTTTCATGTAAAAAAGAATTTTTGCCGTACAAAATTAGTTAAAATATCTAATGTGGGCAAAAATATAAGACTTTTTGTCTAATTTGTGCGAAATACTGACATTGTGTGTATGAGAATATCGTCGTAACTTTGCACCGAATTTAATATAAATATGTTATGGAAAAGAAATTGAAAACAACAAAAGTAGAAGAGGTAGTAGTTGATACCTACCAAAAAATCGAAGATGGCGTAGTTCGTACCTATCAAAAGGTCGAAGACGTCGTGGTTGATGCCTACAAAAAGGTTGAAGACAAATTTATCGATACATTTTTGGGTGATAAATAGAAGAAAAAGAATAGGGGATTGTTGATTTTTAGCTATCCCTTATTTTGTTATGTAGAGAAAAAGCAGTAACTTTGTACATTATTTGGATAATAATTGTTATGGAACTTTATACTAATTATAATCAGATATTGAGGGAGCAATTTGGAGCTCGTGTGCAGAAGATATCGATAAATGCTGGTTTTACTTGTCCTAACCGCAATGGAGTGAAAGGATGGGGTGGTTGTACGTTCTGTAATAATCAAACCTTCTTTCCTGAATATTGTCAGCCAACAAAATCGGTAGTGCAACAAATGGAGGAAGGAATAGAGTTTTTTAGTCGTTATGAGGGGCAGTTGTATTTGGCATATTTTCAAGCCTATACGAATACTTATGCTCCTCTTGATGAATTGCGTAGGTTGTATGAACCGGTGCTTGAGATGGATAAGGTGATTGGATTGGTGGTTGGTACGCGTCCCGATTGTGTCGATGAGCCGATGTTAGATTATTTTGCCGACCTCAGCAAACAATGCTACGTAATGTTGGAGTATGGCGTAGAGAGCACGTTAGACCGTACGCTTGAGCGCATAAATCGTGGGCATACTTACGCAGAGAGTGAGTGGGCTATAAGGGAAACTGCGAAGCGAGGGATTCATACAGGTGCGCATATTATACTTGGACTTCCTGGTGAGAGCGATGAGGATTGTCTTTCGCATGCTAATAGATTGAATGAGTTGCCTCTTGATATGTTGAAACTACATCAGTTGCAGATTGTTAAGGGAACCACATTGGCACGTCAATGGTTGGAAGATTCGAGTATCGTGAAGTTATATACTATGGATGAATATATCGATTTGTGTGTGCGTTTTTTGCAACGTTTGAAACCAGAGATTGGTATAGAACGTTTTATTTCGCAAAGTCCTAAAGATATGCTCCTTGCGCCAGATTGGGGCGTAAAGAATTATGAATTTGTCGATAAGTTGAGAGCAAGACTGCGAGCAATGAAAAAGTAAATTTGTGAAACAAATTAATAAATAATAAAGATAGCCGTACCCAAACTTGTTTGGATTACGGCTATCTCTATTATTTATATATTATTCGGCACGAATAATACTTTTTTATTGCGATAATATCTTGCCGAACGCTAGACAAATCTTGAGCGAAGCGAAAAATTTGATTTGCCGAACGCTAGACAAATCTTGAGCGAAGCGAAAAATTTGTCAATAAGTTTCTTAATTACCCCATTTTCCCTGTCAAATATGCTTTTGTTCTCTCATCTGCAGGATTTGAGAACATCATCTCCGTATCGCCATACTCAACCAATTCGCCCAAATACATAAACATCGACCGCTCTGATATTCTTTGTGCTTGCCCCATGTTGTGCGTAACTATTAGTATTGTAACATCTTTTTTTAACTCTATCAACAACTCTTCTATATGTTTAGTCGCAATGGGGTCTAGTGCCGATGTTGGCTCGTCCATCAATAGTACATCTGGTTTCATTGCCAACGCTCGTGCAATGCACAATCGCTGCTGCTGTCCGCCCGACAGAAATGTTCCTTTCTTATTCAACACATCTTTTACCTCATCCCATAACGACACATTGCGCAAACATCGTTCTACTGTCTCATCTCTATCGCTTTTGGCCAATTTAATACCATTCAACGCAAAGCCTGCCAATACGTTATCATAAATACTCATTGTCGGAAATGGCGTAGGTCGTTGGAATACCATACCCACACGGCGGCGTACTTTTATTGGCTCCATCGAGAGTATGTTTTCGCCATTCAACAATATCTCGCCATCCACTCGTATATTCGGATAGAGGTTATGCATCAAGTTCACTGCACGCAACAGCGTCGATTTTCCACACCCCGATGGGCCCATAATAGCGGTAATACTATTTTTCTCTATGGCTGCCGACACATATTTCACTGCCATTGTTTGCTTGGTGTATGACACACAAGTTTTCTTAAATTCAACTATTGGTTTTATTGAGTTTATTGATTCCATTTCTTTACCAAATATTTAGCTGTAAGGTTTAACATAAGTACAAATAACAATAACACAAGCGATGCTCCCCAAATCAGTTCTTGCAAATTGGGGTCATTGAAGAATTCCCATATAAGCAATGGTACTGCCGATATTGGTTTGTCTATCGACCATCTAATCATCGAACATCCTAATGCTGTAAACATCAATGGTGCTGTTTCTCCAATCACTCGCGATATTGCCAACAATATTCCCGTAAAAATTCCTCCAAAGGCTGCTGGCAGTTGCACTTGCATCATCACGCGCGCACGATTGCCACCTAATGCCAATCCTGCCTCTTTCAACGATGCTGGCAGTATCTTCAAGGTCTCTTCGGTCGAACGTATAATGAGTGGTAACATCATGATACTCAATGCTACACTACCAGCTATAGCCGAGTAACCCTTCATTGGCACAACTACCCATATGTACGTGATAATGCCTATTATCACCGATGGCGTGCCTTGCAATAAATCTGTCAGATAACTAACCACTTGTGCGAATCTATTCTTGTTGTTTTCTGCCAAAAACGTGCCGCACATAATGCCCAACGGCACTGCAACTACTACCGCCATACCGAGCATAATTAGCGTTCCAACAATGCCATTTGCTATGCCTCCTGGTATCGGCTCGCCTGCCTCTATTGCTTTCATTGCTTTGTATGCCGTAGGGGTTGGCTCTGTGAAGAACGACCATGTCAATTGGTCATACCCTCGCAAAAACACTTCTCCCAATATTGCCAATAGCGGAACGGCTGTCAATGCAGCAAATATGCAAATCAACCAAAATGCGCTTTTATCTTTCAATAATCGTCTTTTTATCATATCTCTACACTATTCTTGCTCGTTTTATCATTATTTTACCCATCATATTTATCACTGCTGTTATCAAAAACAGTATCAACCCTATGGCTATCAACGACGATAGTCGCAATCCATCTGCCTCGCCAAATTGATTGGCTATAATCGAGGCCATCGAATTACCTGTCGAGGTTATCGAATCGGGGATGTTGTTTGTATTTCCTATCAACATTGTTACGGTCATTGTTTCGCCTAATGCTCGCCCTATTGCCAAAACATACGACGAAAACACGCCCGAACCTGCTACTGGAAACACCACATTGCGTATAACCTCTATTCTTGTTGCTCCCAAACTATATGCCCCCTCTTTCAAGTCCGATGGTACCATTTTTATAAATTCTGCACTCAATGAGGCTGCGTATGGTATAATCATTATCGCTAATACCAACGAGGCTGTGAGCACTCCCGAGCCTTGTGGCGATATATTCAATGCCATAATCAATGGTCGCAAGCTATAAAATCCCCACAATCCATAAATAATCGAAGGTATACCAGCCAACAAATCTACTATCGTACTCAACACCGAAGCTACTTTTGTCCCTTTGAAATATTCGCCTACAAATAGTGCTACTGGCAACGAAAATGATATACAAAACACCAATGCCAATGCTGTAGTCATCAATGTTCCCGTAATGAACGGCAATGCTCCATACTGTTCTGCTCCTTCTGCATAACTCCACTCCGATGAGGTCAGAAACCGAAAGAACCCAAAATGCTCAAACGCTTCGTATGCGTCAGTGACGAGGGCATAAACCACGCCCCCGCACACTATCGGCATAATCAATGCTGATGCTAACAATATTACTCTATATATTTTATCGTTCATAATATTACCTCGCCATCATAAGTCACTGACTTCAAATTCTCCATGCTCAACTCTTTTGCCTTGGCTGGAAGTGGTGCATAATGCACCTCTGTCGTCAATGTTTGCACTTCATCCGAAAGCACATATTTCAATAAGTCTAATGTTGCTTCTGCTTGTTCTTTGCTTCTTCCTGAATAATTTTGCTCTTTATAAATAATCATCCATGTGAATGTCGCAATTGGATAAGCTCCTTTCGCATCCGAATTTGTTATTGAGCAACGTGTATCTGCTGGCATCTCTCCCGATGCTGCTGCCGAAATGCTTTCCGACGTTGGTTTCACAAATTCGCCTCTCTTATTCTCTATAGTTGCATAGGTTATCTTCTGTGCAAAGGCATACTCCGAACCTACATATCCTATCGAATTCTTTGTCTGCTTAATCACTCCTGCCACTCCTGGATTACCTTTTGCGGCCTGTCCTACTGCAAAATCTACCGACTTACCTCTGCCGTATTTCTCTGCCCACATCTCGCTCGCTTTTGTCAAATAATCTGTAAATACGAATGTCGTTCCCGAACCGTCCGAGCGAAATACTGGCATTATCTTCTCTGCTGGCAATTCTACTCCAGGATTTAATGCCACCAAATGTGCATCATTCCACATCGTAATTTCGCCTGCAAAAATCTGAGCTATCACCTCGCCCGAAAGTTTCAAATCTTCCACTCCCTCAAGGTTATAAGCCAACACTACAGCTCCCATACACGTAGGTACATGCACCACTTCTGCCATCTCACTCATCTCTTTTTCCGACAAAAACGCATCGCTACCCGCAAAATCTACTATCTTATCTCGCAGATTGCGCACACCTCCGCCCGAACCAATACCTCCGTATGCTACTACATCGCCTTTATTTTCTGCAAATTTCTCAAATACTACATTATAAAACGGTAGTGGAAATGTCGCACCAGCACCCGACAACTCCTGTGCCTCACGACCTCCATTCTTCGAATTACTACCACACGATGTCATAACAATAGTTACTACAAATGTCATCATTGACAAAAAAATCTTTTTCATAATTCATTAAAAAATTTTAAATTAATAATTTATATTTAATTTTTTTCTATGTTATTTAATTGTGCATTATGCATTGTGCATTGATTAAATGCCAAAATAACAACTCACGTATGCCATATACTTATTCTCTCCCTCTTTCGGTATAGTCATCCTAAAGTTTGGCGCCACCTTCACATACTTACCCAATTTCACCTGTGCTCCTGCTATCACAGCCATCTCGTCTTTTGCCGCATTCCACCCATTATTCGATGTCAGCATATCCCAACGTGCATATACATCTACTATCTTATGCGCCTTGACCGAACAATACACCGAACAGCCCAACTGATTTCTATTCTCTACATTTCCCGAGTTTTGCATCATCGCAAACTCTCCGCCTAACGAAAACGTTTTATTCTTATATCCCACAAATGCCGCATAGTTATACACATTCTCCTTCTCTGCCTCGGTCGCATCATTCAACCCGCCATATAGTCTCACCGACAATCCCTCTACTGGCATAAATGTCAATCCCAATCCATACTGAAAACCTTTATTTCCCTGAATCTTCTTATACCCCTCGCCATTGGTCATAATCGCATCTGCCGACACCCAATCGGCAAATTTATATGCCACCGACAAACCTAAATCTGCACTACTACCAAATTTATATTGGTCTTGAAACGATTTATATATGTATCGATAGCCCCAAAATTTCTCTTGCATATTGAATTGTGTTGTCGATATCATACCACCTGTCAATGTCAATCCTTCATGTTTCCAACTCACTTGTGCATTCTTTATATATGCCACATAATGATAGTCATCCACCGAACTTGGTTTTCCAATATCCATCACAGCCTTCAATTCCAAACCATTTCCCAACGAATACTGGTATCCCAAATACGTTCTCTCCAACTGAAAACCGCATTTCTCCACTCCGTTCTGCATTGCCATATTATAATTGGCAAACACCGAAACAATCGCCTTTCCTTTAGGCTCTACGTCCTTAACTTTCGACACTGTCGCCTTTGTTGTGTCATTTGCCCAAATCATTGTGGTCATTACCATTGACAACACAACTAAAATAAGTTTTCTTTTTTTCATTTTCATAGAATTTAAAAGATTAATAATTGTTTTTTGTTTTCGAGTGCAAAGGTAGAGCTATATTGTTTCATAATTGTTACAAAAAAATTAAACATCGATTAAGAGTAATTCCCAAAAATGTTACATTTTTGTTAAATCTATTTTTTCATAAACCAACATTCAAGTTTTTTTCCTAATTTTGCATTATAAATTATGTGAATATGGCAACAGAACGTATTTTAATAGTTGATGATGAAGAGACTCTTTGTGAGGTCTTGAAAATCAATCTCGAAAACGAAGGTTATGATGTTGATATTGCTTTTAGTGCCGAACAAGCATTGGCCTATAATTTGACATCATATTCGCTTATTATTCTTGATATTATGATGGGAGAAATCAGTGGTATTAAAATGGCTAAAATGTTAAAAGCTGATGTTACTACTGAGAATATTCCTATAATATTTTGCACGGCTCGTGACACAGAAGACGATATGGTTATGGGACTTAATCTCGGTGCGGATGATTATATAATGAAACCATATACAATCCGTAATGTAATAGCGCGAGTTAAAAGTGTACTAAGGCGCACCTCTAATCATAAGGCTACACTAAATACTGTAAATGTAGTGAAAAAGGAAAAAAATAATGAACTCAGAGTAGATGGATTGATACTTGATTTGGAATTCAAGCGTTGTACTGTAGATGATAAAGAGGTAAAACTTACTAAAAAAGAGTTTGAATTGTTAGCATATTTAATCTCTCATAGGGGTAAAATATGCTCGCGCGAACAACTTCTTAGTAGAGTATGGAGCGACGAGGTTGTTGTTCTCGACCGTACTATCGATGTTAATATTACTCGTCTTCGTCAAAAAATAGGCTCTTATGGATCATATATTGTAACTCGTTCAGGTTTTGGTTATGGCTTCAGCGACTAAATTATCTTATCACAAGCAATTATTTTTCATATTGCTTATATTCTTGTGGACTATTATTCTTTGTTTCATAGGCTTTCAGTATTTGCGTGAAAAGCAATATAAATCTGAATCTTTGAATGCTCAATTACAGTTATATAATAATCATTTATTGGCGACAGTAGAGAATAACTTATCTTTTGGCGATAATAATTTCATTACAACCGAACCATTTGATAATTTGCGTGTATCAATCGTTACTATTGATGGTATTGTGGTGTATGACAATAAGTTGTCTCTCGATTCTCTCGACAATCACATTATGCGTCCCGAGATTGCTAATGCACTAAAAAATGGTTCTGGATATCACATTAGCCGACAATCTGTTAGTGATGGTCAAAAATATTTCTATTCTGCTACACGAGGCCGTGATATCATTGTTCGTACCGCAATACCTTATTCTTCTTCGTTGCGCGAACTATTGCGAGCCGAGTGGAGTTTCTTGTCTATAATGATTTCTATTAGTTTAATAGTTAGCGTGATAGCCTATTTTATTACACAGCGTTTAGGTAAATCAATCGAGCAAATAAATTTTTATGAGGCAGAACAAGAAAAAAATCGTCTAAAAAGGCAACTAACTAATAATATAAATCATGAATTAAAAACACCTATTGCATCCATACAAGTATGCCTTGAAACTTTGTTGTCTGGCATAAATTTAACTGAGGAAAAACGACAAGAGCTTATTGAGCGATGCTATACTAATAATGAGCGATTACGCAAACTATTGGCGGATGTATCTCTTATAACCCGTATGGAAGATGGTAGTTCGCTTATAGGTAAGGAAAAAGTGTTGATTAACACCATAATAGAGGAGTTGGAGAATGAAATGCTAATAATGCCTGAAGATGAGAGATTAATATTGCATAACAATTTCAATGAGCAAGTAACAATCGAAGGTAATATATCGTTGATAGGCTCAATATTTCAAAATCTCACTGAAAATGCTATTGCTTATTCGAAAGGAAAGAATATCTATATTTCTCTTATAGAAAATACTGAAACTGAATGTAAAATACGATTCGAAGATGATGGATGTGGAGTAGAAGAGAAACAATTATCTCGACTTTTCGAACGCTTTTATCGTGTTGATAAGGGACGTTCACGTCAATTAGGCGGAACTGGGCTTGGGCTTGCTATTGTGAAACATGCAGTACAATTTCATGGAGGAACGATATCTGTTTGTAATCGTAAAAATGGTGGCCTCAGATTTGATTTTGCATTGAAAAAACAATAAATAAGAGGGGAATAAAATAAAAAAAAGCAAGAATTTAATTAATTCTTGCTTTTTTTATTTGAATATTATTTGTTGTTTTATTATTCCATAGAAGCGAGGTATTTTTCAGCTTCCATTGCTGATTTACAGCCTGAAGCTGCAGCGCAGATAGCTTGGCGGTAGATTGGGTCGGCTACGTCGCCTGCTGCGAATACACCTGGTACGTTTGTAAGAGGACGGAATGGTTCAGTAATGATATAGCCTTCTTCGTTTGTATTGATGTATTTTTTGAAGATGTCGCTGTTAGGGTGGTGACCGATAGCGAGGAAGAATCCATCGATTTTGATGTCAACGATTTCTTCGTCAGCTTCACCTTTGCGTTTGATGAGTTTAGCACCTTCGAGGAGGTCTTCGCCATAGAGGCTTTGAGTATTGTGTTCGAAGAGAACTGTGATTTTTTCGTTTTTGAATACGCGGTCTTGCATTACTTTAGATGCACGGAGGAAAGGTTTACGTACGATGAGGTAAACTTTTTCGCAAAGACCAGCGAGGTAGCATGCTTCTTCGCAAGCAGTGTCGCCACCACCTACTACTGCAACTGTTTTTTTGCGATAGAAGAAACCGTCGCAAGTTGCGCATGCAGATACACCTTTACCC
>JAZLDO010000131.1:0-8698 GCA_045614825.1 Candidatus Aphodosoma sp.
TTTGAACGTTTGTATTTAGTTAAACTCTCTTTAGGTACATTTATTTCTTTTATGTCAAATGAGTCAGATTCTATGAGTGGAGGAGTTGGATTTAGAATGGTTATAGATGTTAGTGATGAACAATTCGTAAATGCATCTTTACCAATATGACTTATCATTTCTGGGATAGTAATTTCTTTGATTGATGAACATCCATGAAATGCATATTTACCTATTTTAGTTACTTGGTTAGGAATAGTTATTGATTTTAAAGATTCGCAACCCATAAAAGCCCAATCCATAATTTTGTTAATAGTATTAGGCAAAGTGACTGCTTCAAGAGATGTACACCCTGCAAATAGGCTATCATTAATTGTTGTTACACCATCGGGTATACAAATACATTTTAATGACACGCAATAATCAAAAGCATGACTTTCAATGTCAATTAAATTATCAGAAAGGATAATATTGGCTAGTTTTATGCAAGTGCTAAATGCGGCATTTTCAATGCATTTGACACTGTTTGGTATTATTATAGAAGTGAGAGAAGTACATTTTTCGAAAGCATAAAAACATATTTCTTCTACAGTGTTTGGTATTGTAATTGATTGGAGAGAAGAACAATTTCGGAATACTTCACCCTCAATCCTATTTATTTTTTGAGGTAATTCAACAGATGTGAGCGAAGTACAATTTTCAAAGGCTCCTTTATAAAGATGGGTTACACTATTGGGAATTGATATAGACTGGAGTGAAGAACAATCTAAAAACGCATAATAACCAACTATTTCTAAACTATTAGGAAGAGTAATCGTTTTTAAGTTCTTACACTGATAGAACGCGTAATCGCAAATACAAGTTGTACCTTCTTTTATATCAATATGAAAATCAATAGGCATCTCGCCTTTGTATTTATAAAAACAATTATTTATATAAATAGGTCCGTCTTGCTGATCATCTAACCATTGAGTACCATCAAAAATATTGCCATCTAAAGATGTTACGCTTTTAGGAATTGTAATATTTTTAAGAGATTTACAGTCTATGAATGCTTCATATTCTATATTAGTAACACCTTCAGGAATAACGATGCTTGTTAATGAAACACATTCAGCAAAAGCAGCTTCGCCTATGCAAGTTATCCCATCAGGAAGCGTAATCTCGGGAAGAGACGAACAATTATTAAAAGTATAATCTTGAATTACAGTTACTTTATTCGGTATGTTGATTGATGAAAGAGCCGTGCAATTAGCAAATGCATAATCATCTATAGTTATAATGCTATTCGGTAATACTATTGAACGAAGCGACGAACATCCCTCAAAAGCCGAACTCTCAATCTCATTAACACCATTAGGAATTATAATTGATTCAAGAGAGGTGCAACTTTTGAATGTTTCAAACTGAATGGTTTTGAGTTTTTTAGGTAGTACGATTGATTTGAGTGACTCACAATTAGCAAATGCACACATTTTGATTTCTTTTATGTAATCAGGAATTACAATAGTTTCAAGCAACTTGCAATATGAAAAAGCATAAATACCAATTTTAGTAACTTTGTATTCTACACCTTCATAGATTACTGTTTCTGGAATGTTTATTTCGACTGAATTACAACAATAGTCAGCATTGACTATAGTAGCAGTCTTATGTCTATTATTGAATGTATAGCAGATATTATCAATTAAAATTTCTTTCTTTATTTTTTTCATAGGGTAGAGAGATGTTTTAAATATCGTTCAACAAGGTAATCTATATAATCTTTATGTTCATTCTCATAATTTTTTAAGTATTCAATGACTTTTTGGTAGGTGATATGGTGGAAATTAATTCCATCAGCTTCTGCAATTGAAGCAAAAGCTTCTATTTCTTCTTGATGTTCTTTTGCTTCTTCTGTGCCAGGAACATCGTACCAGAGGTACAATAGTGTGAAGTTTTTGTCATAGTTAGATTTTAATCCAAGGATGTGTTTTATTAATTGAGATGCATCTAAATGCTTAGTTTCTCTTAAATTGTCTATGGATTCTTTTATTTCACAATTTTCAACGTGATGATTCTCGTCATGTATAGCCTGTGCTAATTTTTCTATGTTTGGTAAGTCTTTCCATAATGATTTTTTAGTATAAGAATCTTGTATATGGGAATTTTTATTTCTTTTTTTAGTATATGGTTCTGTGAATTTTGATTCTATGGCAAAATTATTAGTATCAGTTGTAATAACTACATCTAAATGTGGTGGATATCCTCCTATTCCTTTTATTGGATTTTTAGATTCAAATTTAAATACTATTCCTTTTTTTTCGACCTTATTATTCTTAAAACCTAATGCTTCTAAAAGAGGAGATATGTTATTTTTTTCTTGCCAATATTGAAACAGATTAACTACTATGGCAGACGAAGAAAATGTTGCTTTCATAGGTGCACGCCTCGTTGTTGTGTCTCGAATTTCTCCGCCTGAACCTTTATTATAATCATTTTTATTATCTTCTGATAATTTAGCATAAAGATTTTTATTGTAGTCATCGAAATATATTTTATTACCTGTTTCACTTCCTATTGTGCCAGGAAGTAATGTAAAACCTTTACGTTCTGCCCAAGATTTTTGTTTGAGTTTAATAAATTCTAATGCTGTCATAACTTTTACATTTTAAGGTTAATACTAAATTTTGACACAAAGGTAATCTTTTTTATTTATTTGTCAAACTTTTTTGTTATTTGTGAGTGAGTTTTTAATAAATGTTTTAAAATTATCTTTGTCGTTTTGCTGGTTAATTTCTGAATCGGTCGAATTTTCTGAATCGAGGTTATCTAGTTCGGATGGTTTATTAGAATCCCATTTTGTACTCCATAAGAGTCGGAATTCTCGTCGTTGTTTGCATTCTTCTGGTGTTAGAATGGCTGATTTTTTAATTACAATGTTTCGTTTTGTTTTCATACTGATTATTGTTTTAATAGGTTTAATATTTTGTCAAATTAAAAAGGGTGCTCCCCCTTATATATAATACGATTATCGATTTTAATTTTGGAGCTTATTTTTTGTTTAAATGTTAAAAAAAAGTCTATTTTTTAACATTTAAAATTTTATTGTTTTGAAAATTAGTGGTTTGTGTATTTAGATAAATGTGTAGTATTTATATATATTTAACTAAATATTTACAAAATTTAACTTTAGGAGGTGTTTTATAGCTGTAAAAATGGGAATTTTTATACAAAATAGAGTGAATTTTATTGATTTTGTTAATGTTTTTTTGAGTAAAAATTCTTATTTTTTCGTGTTTTTATCAAATTTCGTATAAAATATACTAAAAAAAGATATCATTTCCTGCAGGTGGACACAGCACGCTGTGTCCCTACTTTGTGGATAAGTTGTGTAAATTGAAAGTGAATTATTTTATGGTGATATGGAAATAAATTCGTAACTTTGCACGTTATATGTTAGAGTACAGATAACAGATTACAGATAATAGAAAATATTTTATAAATTATGAAAGGGGATAAAAAGAAAGAGAGTAAAGTTAAGAAAGAGAAGCAACCGAGTAAGGTTATGATGTTTTTGCGAGATGAGCGTTTTCATTTTGCGCTTGGGGTAGTGATGTTTTTTGTGTCGCTATATGTGTTGTTGGCTTTGGTGTCGTGTTTCTTTACGGGCGGGGCTGACCAAAGTATTGTGTTGGCTGATGGTGTGTCGCGCGCTGATATGAAACGTCAGGTGCTGAATTGGACTGGGGTGAATGGTGCGTTGATGGCTAACTATTTGATTAATGAATGTTTTGGTGTGTCGGTGTTTGCGCTTTTGTTGAGTGCGTTTGCTGTGTCGATACGTTTGTTGGGGGTTGAGGTGAATGCTTTGTGGAAATGGATTTTGTTTCCACTACTATTCATAGTGTGGGCTCCGCTGATGATGGATTTCTTCTTTGGTGGTTTGTTGGCTACGTCGTTTGTTAATATCGGTGGCGCGTATGGTGCTTATTTGTCGGATTACTTGATTTCTAATATAGGTTTGCCAGGTACGTTCTTCGTTATACTTGGCTCGTTTATAGTGTTCGCTGGATTTACATTCTCGGCTACTATTCCTGCAGTGCAGAATTTGTTTATTAGTAAGAAGAGATATAATGGAGAGGTGGCAATGTCAGACCAATCAGACGATTCAGACCAGTCGGACTTATCTGACACACCAGATGAGGTTGTCGATATTGAGGATGAATTAGAGGGTATTGAAATTGTTGAAGAGGTTGCAGATGATATTGAAGATAATGCACAATTTGATGAAATCGAAATTATTGAAGATATATCAGAACAGAAAGAGGTCTTTGTTGAGGAGATTTCAGATGATGCACAATGCATAATGCACAATGCACAATCAGATGAAGAAGATGTAGAAGTTGTGGAGGTTGAAGTGGATAAAGTAGAAGAGATATCTGTTATGTCTGCCGATGATTCTTCTAAATTGAGCGAGCATTCTACTGGTATTGAGATAGAATCGGTGGAGGCAAAAGAGGAGGAGAGAGTAGAGGAGAATCTTGAGCCTTACGACCCTACGTTGGATTTGTCGTATTACAAATATCCTACGCTCGACCTTTTGAAAGAGTATCCTAATCAGACTATTACGTTGTCGGAAGAGGAGAAGATGGCTAATCGTGTGAAGATTACCACTACGTTGAAGAACTTCGGTATCGGTGTGAAGAAGATATTTGAGACTATTGGTCCGACTATTACGTTGTATGAAATTGTACCTGAAGATGGTGTCAGAATATCGAAGATTAAGAATCTTGAGTCGGATATTATGTTGTCGCTTGCGGCTACGGGTATTCGTATTATTGCACCTATGCCAGGTAAGGGTACGATTGGTATTGAGGTGCCAAATTTGAACCCGAAAATCGTGTCGATGCATGCAACTATTGCATCAAAGAAATTCCAAGAGTCGAAGATGGAATTGCCAGTTGCTTTGGGGCGTACGATTACAAACGAAGTGTTTATGTTCGACTTGGCTAAGGCTCCGCACTTGCTTGTGGCAGGTGCTTCAGGTCAGGGTAAATCAGTTGGATTGAATGCTATCATCACCTCTTTGCTTTATAAAAAACACCCTTCGCAATTGAAGTTTGTGTTGGTTGACCCTAAGATGGTAGAGTTTAGCATGTATCGTAATATAGATAGACACTTCTTGGCTCAGATACCAGATGCCGAAACACCAGTTATCACCGATACATCGTTAGTGCTTTCGACTCTCAATTCGCTTGTGCAAGAGATGGAAGACCGTTATAAATTGTTGATGGATGCCAATGTGCGTAATATCAAAGAGTATAATGAGAAATTCATCAATCGTCGTTTGAATCCTTATAAAGGACATAAATATTTGCCGTATATTGTGATTATTATCGATGAGTTTGGCGACTTTATTATGACTGCGGGTAAAGAGGTTGAGACACCTATTGCACGTATAGCTCAAAAGGCGCGTGCCGTGGGTATGCACTTGATTTTGGCTACACAACGTCCATCGGTGAATATTATCACAGGTGTGATTAAAGCCAATTTCCCAGCGCGTATGGCATTTAAGGTGTCGAGCGGTATTGACTCGAAGACTATTCTCGACCAATCGGGAGCACAGCAGTTGGTGGGTAAAGGCGACTTGTTGTATTTGCAAGGCGACTCGCCAGTGCGTGTACAATGTGCGTTTGTCGATACACCTGAAGTGGAAAAAGTGGTGGAATATATCAGTGAACAACAAGGTTATCCAGCACCATTCGAATTGCCAGAACCACCAGTGCCAGAGGGTGAAAACAAAGATTTGTCGGGCGTGGATTTGTCGAAACGCGACCCATATTTTGAAGAAGTGGCCCGTTTTGTGGTTACAAGTCAGATGGGTTCGACAAGCTATATTCAACGTAAATACAATATTGGTTTCAACCGTGCAGGTCGTATTATGGACCAATTGGAAGTGGCAGGTATAGTAGGTCCAGCACGTGGTAGTAAGCCTCGCGAAGTGCTTGTGTCGTCGGAAGTTGAATTGGAAAGTATGTTGTCGTCGATGTGATGAATAAACTTTTTCGGGAAAGTTAGGTCAAATGGATATGAAGAAAATATTATTTGTATTTTTAATAGCATTTTTGCCTTTGTATGTGTTTGCGCAAAGTAGCGCAGAGCGTAGGGTTAAAGCGGCTGTAACAGAGCTGAAACGTTCGGCGTATGAAGGGCAATTCACACTGTTATATTATAGTTCAGCTAATGATGCTACCGATAAACAGTCGGGTGAGATAACTTTAAAAGGTAATAAATTTCGTATAATATTAGGTGGCAATGAGACTAAATTTGATGGTAAAACACAATGGATGTTTGTGTCGGAATATAATGAGGTTTCAATCACCGAGCCAACAACAGATGAGTTGAAAGAGATAAGTCCATTGGCTATGATAGAGCATTATGTGGAGAAAGACCGAATAAGTGAGGGTGAGGATGGTGAGATTAATTTTTATCCTACAGAACCGAAATCGAGTGAATATTTTCGTATTGAATTACGCTTGAATAAAGCAGATTTGCCTACTCGATTGGTGATACATCAAAAAAATGGAGATAAAATCACACTTGTTTGGGATAGTTTGAATAAGGCAAAAGTGGATGATGCGTATTTCTATTTTGATATAGCTAAATATCCTAATGTAGAGGTAAATGATTTAAGATAAGTTGATAATATATGAAAAAGGTATTATTGTTTTTATTGTGCATTTTGAATTTTGCATTGTGCATTCAAGTAAATGCTCAAGAGGGTGAAGATCGTGGTTATATTGTGAAAGTTGGTGATATGGCTCCTGACTTTGAATTGATTATGGATGATGGTAAAACTATTCATCTTAGTGAATTACGAGGCAAAGTAGTTATGCTTCAGTTTACTGCCTCATGGTGTGGTATCTGTCGTAAGGAAATGCCTCATATAGAGAGCGATATTTGGCTTCGTCATAAAGATAATAAAGATTTTGTGCTTGTGGGTATTGATAGAGAAGAGACACCTGATAAGGTTGCTTTATTGCGTGAAGTTACAAAGATAACTTATCCATTGGCATATGATACAACGGGGGATGTTTTTAGATTGTATGCCCATCCCAATGCAGGTATAACTCGTAATGTGCTTGTTGATAGAGATGGCAAAATAGTTATGCTTACTCGTAAATTTGATGAGCAAGAGTTTAAGGCTTTATGCACTAAAATTGATGAATTATTAAAGTAATGAAATGACGGTTTTCTTCGGCATAGGTTGCTTGAAGGTATGGTGAGGATATATAAGTTTGTTGTGATACAAAAAAATGGCTACTCAAAAGAAGTGAGTAGCCATTTTTGTTATTGAGGATGTGTGTTATTACATTTTGTCAGCAACAGCACGACCAGCGCGAAGGGCATCGATATTTGCATTTACGATAGCTTCGCCTTTGCGACCAAAGTTGCTACGTACTGCATCTTCGAGTTTTTCGATGTCGATACCGAGATATTTAGAAGCTGCACCAAGAACTACCATGTTAGTGCCTTTAGGGTTGTGAACCTCTTTAGCAATAGTGTCAGCGTCAAATACGATGCTATGTGGCAATTTGTTGATTTCAGCGATGATAGCCTCTTTTTCTGGGTAGTTAGGGATGTTGATAAATGGGTTTTCGTTAGTGATTACCCAACCATCTTTGCTGAGGAATGGGAGGTAACGAAGTGCTTCCATTGGTTCAACTGAAAGGATGATGTCGCATTCGCCTTCAGGGATGAGGTCAGAAGCGATAGGTTTGTCGCTGATACGAAGGTGAGATTGAACGTCACCACCACGTTGACTCATACCGTGAGTTTCGGCTTGTTTCATATACCAACCCATATCGAGGGCAGCTTTTGAGATAATTGCAGCAGAACTTAAGGCACCCATACCGCCTACGCCGCAAAGAATAATATCTATTTTCATATTGATTTTTTATTTTTTAAGACAGGAATACAGGATGACATGTCTTGTTTGGCTCTTGTAATCTTTGTCTTTGTGTAGTTTATAATTTTTGGTAGTTTTTTCGTGTATGAACTTTGGTGAGAAATTTCTCATTTATCATTCCTAATTCCTCATTGTTTTTTAGCAGCTTTGAGACGTTTGTTCAATGCTACGATACATTCGCGACGTGGGATGATTACAGAAACACCTTTGTAAGCGATTTCTTCTTTCATGATAGCCACGTTTTCTTCGAAGTATTTTTTGAGTGGATTGATCACGCGGATGTGAGCTGGGTCAACGCCAAGACCAGTACAGATGCTTTCGATGCGACCTGTAGCCGATGATTTTTGCGAACCTGTCATACCTGTGATACCATTGTCGAGGATGATAACTGTTACGTTAGCATTGTCAACGCAGCAATCCAACAAGCCAGTCATACCTGAGTGAGTGAATGTAGAGTCGCCGATAACTGCTACAGATGGCAACAAGTCAGCTTCCGAAGCACCTTTAGCCATAGTGATAGAAGCACCCATATCTACAGTAGAGTAGATAGCTTGGAATGGAGGCAATGCACCGAGTGTGTAGCAACCGATATCAGAGAATACGCGACCACCAGGGAATGATTTCATAGCTTCGTTCAATGCTGTGTATGAGTCGATATGAGGACATCCGTCGCACAATTTTGGAGGACGTGGAGCTACGAGTGATGGGATTGGCATACCTTCTTTAACTTCCAAACCGAGAGCTTTGCCTACCAAGTTTGGTGACAAT
>JAZLDO010000132.1:0-2035 GCA_045614825.1 Candidatus Aphodosoma sp.
CTGCATCGCCACTATAATTGCTATTCGTTTCATGCTTTTTTGTTTTTATTTACTTTAGACAGAATGACATAAAAACACATTTCTCTATTTTTACATATGCCTCACTATGCCTACGGCATATCTTGGCAAATAAATGACAAATTTAGTGTTTGGGGTTGTAGAGACGATATTTTCGTTTAACTTCTAATTTTTCAAGATTACCAAAATTAATTAAAAGCCCGTTATTAATACCTGTTATCGTTAAATAATTAACTAGTTGCATCTCATGTGCAGACGATATTTGGTTAACTTATTTTATTTCTACAATAACACTATCCTCAATCAACAAATCTATTTTAAATTCACCAATTACCCTATTTTTATGTATTACTGATAAAGGTTTTTGTGATTGTACTTTTAAACCTAAATCTTCTAATTCAACTATTAATGCATTTTCATAGATTGACTCTAAATAACCTGGCATAAAATGATGTCTAACCCTATAAGCTGCATCAATAATCGTTTTTATTAGTGCTTCGGTATCCATATTGGTATTCTAAATATGTCATTCATTTGCCAAGATAAAAAACTTGTTTTTTAGCGAGGCATATGCTAAAAAGCTAAAGACTATGTTTTTATGTCATTATGTCTTAAAAAATCTTTTATTTAATATCCTAAGATTTTCAACATTGATTTGTATGACTGCTCTTTAGCAAAGAGTTTTGTGAACCACTCGCCATCTTCGTCGCGGTCAATCACTACCAATTTTGGTCCAGGAATCAAACAGTGTTGAATACCACCATAACCACCAAGGCTCTCTTGGTATGCTCCCATGTGGAAGAAACCAACGTATTGATCTTCGCCCTCTTTGATTTTTGGCATAAAGACGGCATTCGAGTGTGCTTCGGCATTGTAGAAGTCCTCCGAGTCGCACGTCAACCCTCCAAGGTTTACTCGTTCATATTCCGAATTCCAATTGTTGATTGCCAACAACACAAAGCGTTGGTTGATGCCCCATGTATCTGGCAAAGTGGTCATAAACGACGAGTCAATCATGTTCCATTTCTCACGGTCGTTTTGTTGCTTTTGGTTGACAATGCTATAGAGCATAGCACCACTCTCGCCAACGGTATAGCTACCAAACTCGGTGAAGATATTTGGCTCAGGTACATTGTTGTTTTGACAAATGGTTTTCACTTGAGCAACAATCTCCTCTACCATATATTCGTAGTCGAATTGGAAATCCAAGTGTGCCTGAATTGGCATACCACCACCAATATTGAGCGAATCGAGCTCAGGACAGAACTCTTTTAAATCGCAATAGAGGTTGACCGCTTTTGCCAACTCGTTCCAATAGTAGGCCGTGTCGCGGATACCGGTGTTCACAAAGAAGTGAAGCATTTTGAGTTTCACATTCGGATTGTGCTGTATCTTGTTTTGATAATATGGTATGATGTCGTTGTAACGAATACCAAGACGCGATGTATAGAATTCGAACTTAGGTTCTTCTTCCGAAGCAATACGAATACCTACATTCAACTCTTTTACTTCGTTCATATCGAACAAATCCAACTCGAATTTATTGTCGAGAATTGGAATTACATTGTTGAATCCACGCTTAATCAAGTTCTGAATATTCTCGACATATTGCGGACGTTTGAATCCATTACATAATATATATGTGTCGGTTTTGAGGTGACCCGACTCGTGCAATGCCTCAAGCATATTGATGTCGAAGGCAGAAGATGTCTCGATATTCACCTTATTTTTAAGCACTTCTTCCATCACGAATGAAAAATGCGACGATTTTGTGCAGTAGCAATAGTTGTACGTAGCATTGTAATCTACCTTTGCCATAGCCACATTGAACATACGGCGCGTTTTCTGTATATTTGCCGCAATCTTAGGCAAATAGCATATACGCAACGGTGTACCATACTGTTTGATAACCTCCATCAAAGGAATTCCAAACCACTGAAGTTCACCATCTTCCATTGTGAACTCTTCATTAGGCACCTCAAATGCCTGTTGAATCAAATCGATATACTTATTTTTC
>JAZLDO010000133.1:0-31220 GCA_045614825.1 Candidatus Aphodosoma sp.
AAGAGTTCAGTGATGCGAGCGATAGTAGCGTCGTCGTCGATTACCCAGAAGTGGTGGCCGAAACCGTCAGGAGCAACGAAATCATATTCAGGAGCGTTAGCTACAGTTTTAGCAACGATAGCGTCGATTTCGTCGATGTGAGGATAAGCGAAGAATACTGGTTCAACGTTAGCATTGTTGATGCGGACGTGTTTCATACGGTCTTCTTCTTTATCGCGACGAGTGAGCTCGTGTTTTTTGATTTTGCCAGTCATATAGTCGTCAACGTAAGCACCTACGCAGAGACCATATTGAGTTTTGCCGTTCATTGTTTGAGCGTAAACATAGTAGCACTCTTTTTTGTCTTGAACGAGCCATCCGCGGTCTTGCCAGAGTTGGAAGTTTTCGGCAGCTTTGTCGTACACCATAGGTTCGTGTTCGTCAGTACCAACTGGGAAGTTGATTTCTGGTTTGATGATGTAGTAGAGAGATTTTTCGTTGCCTTCAGCTTCTTTACGAGCTTCGTCAGAGTTAAGCACGTCGTAAGGACGTGATGCTACTTGTTCAACAAGATTTTTTGGAGGGCGTACACCCTTGAAAGGTTTGATAATAGCCATAATTAAGTGTTTAGTTACTAGTTATTAGTTACTAGTGGTTAGTATTAGTATTTTAATTAGAAATATCAGATAAGAATTTGATGCGTACGAGTCGAACTTCTTCTTCAGAGTAGTCGTCTTCGCCGAGTTCGCGGAGGGCAGTTTCGACGTCGTCAGATTCAGATTCGTTTTTGAAATAGTTAAATATTTCGTCGATTACTTCGTGGTCCATCACCTCTTCGAGGAAGTAGTCGATATTGAGTTTTGTGCCTGAATATACGATTGTATCGATTTCTTTGAGTAGTTCGAAGAAGTCCATACCTTTAGATTCAGCGAGGTCGTCGAGGGCGACTTTTCGGTCGATAGCTTGAATTATTTCGATTTTGAGTTTCGATTTGTTTGCTATAGTGCGCACTCGTAGGTCTTCTGGACGTTCGATGTCGTTGTCGCGCACGTGCTTGCGAATAAGGTCGACAAAAGTTTGGGCATATTTCTTCTCTACCTTACCTGAGCCTACACCTGGAATATTTTGAAGTTCATCGAGGTTTATAGGGTATGTTGTGGCCATAGCTTCGAGCGATGGGTCTTGGAATATTACGTATGGCGGAAGGTTTTCTTCTTTAGCAATTTTTTTGCGGAGGTCTTTGAGTAGGCCGAATAGAGCAGGATCGACAGCGCAAGAACCGCTTGACATTTGAGGTGCTTCTTCAGGTTCTTCGTTAAAGTCGTTGTCTTTGCTGACTTTGAAAGAAGTAGGTTTAGCTAAGAATTTTTTGCCAGCGGCAGTAACTTTAAGTACTCCGTAGTTTTCAATTTCTTTGTCGATGTATTTGTTAATCATAGCCTGGCGTATAACAGCAGGCAAGATTTCTTTTTCTTCGTCGGATGTAGAGTCGAAGAGTTCGAGTTCTGTAAGGTTGTAAGCTTTGACATCGGCGCTTTCGCGGCCAGTAAGTACGTCAATGATTACTTCAGTTTTGAATTTTTCTTTAGTAGCGAGAATCGTTTCGATTACAGCGCATAAAAGGTCTTGAGCTTCCACTTTTTTCTTAGGGTTTAAACAGTTATCACAATTACCGCAGTTGTCTTCGGCGTAATTTTCTCCGAAGTAGTGGAGAAGTAAACGACGACGGCACATTGTAGATTCGGCGTAAGCTGCGGTTTCAGCAATTAGTTGTTTGCCGATTTCCTGTTCACTGACAGGTTTGTCTTGAGTGAATTTTTCGAGTTTTTGTAGGTCTTTCTGGTTATAGAAAGCTATACATCTGCCTTCGCCTCCATCGCGTCCCGCGCGACCGGTTTCTTGGTAGTAGCCTTCGAGAGATTTAGGTATGTCGTAATGGATTACATATCGAACGTCGGGTTTGTCGATACCCATACCGAAAGCGATTGTTGCTACGATTACGTTGACTTCTTCCATGAGGAATTTGTCTTGGTTTTCGTTACGCACGGCGCTATCCATTCCTGCGTGGTATGCGAGGGCAGAGATATCGTTAAGGCGTAGAGTTTCGGCGAGGTCTTCGACTTTTTTTCGACTTAGGCAATATATAATGCCTGATTTACCTGGGTTGTTTTTAATGAATTTGATTATATCTTTCTCTACGTTGTCGGTTTTTTGACGAACTTCGTAGAAAAGGTTTTGTCGGTTGAAAGAAGAACGGAAAGTAGTGGCATCGGACATTCCGAGAGTTTTTTGGATGTCGAGTTGCACCTTAGGTGTAGCAGTTGCGGTTAGAGCAATGACAGGGGCTTTGCCTATTTTTTCTACTATAGGTTTTATGCGTCGATATTCTGGTCGGAAGTCGTGTCCCCATTCAGAGATACAGTGCGCTTCGTCGATGGCATAGAATGATACTTTGTTGTTGCGTAGGAATTCTATGTTTTCGTCTTTGTTGAGAGATTCGGGAGCGACGTATAGTATTTTTGTTTTTCCGTTGCGGATGTCTTCTTTTACTTCTTCTATGGCAGCTTTGTTGAGAGATGAATTGAGGAAGTGGGCAATAGAGTCGTTGTTAGCAAAACGTCGCATAGCATCCACTTGATTTTTCATCAAAGCTATTAGTGGAGATATAACAACAGCTGTGCCATCCATGATGAGCGCAGGCAATTGATAGCATAGTGATTTGCCTCCACCAGTTGGCATCAAAACAAAGGTGTCGTGTCCGTCGAGCACGCTTTGAATTATTTCTGCTTGCTGTCCTTTGAATTTGTCAAATCCAAAATATTCTTTAAGGGCTTTGGTTAATTCGGTTTTGTTTGCCATAGTTATAGTGTACTATCAAATCAAAGACAAATTTATAATGAATTATTGATTTATGCAAAAAAAAAGTAAGTTTTTTTTATAATATTTTTTATTTGCTTGATTTGTAGAGTTTTATATTTTGGTGATAGAGTGGGTTTATTGCTCTTTAATATTGTGTTGTGGAGATAAAATATTTTTTGTACCTTTGCGTTGTAAATTTGGCTTATGCAAAAAGTCTAAGAAAAGTCTTTAATTTGTTATTTGTAATGCGTAATCATCGTATTTATTTATTGGTTGTTTGTTTGTTTATTTCGGGATTGATTTATGGTCAGTTCCGAGGTTTGCCTATGCCAGTAGAGAAGAAAGATACGATGAAGCGGGAAATAAAGACTTGGGTAGTTGATGATATCTATGGTTTAGCCGATAGTGTTGTGATAGATTCGCTTGTTACGAATTATCAGGATAATCAGCCGGTGAATAATTATAGTATTGCTAATTCGTGGAATGGCAATTTAGGTTCGCCATTGGAGTCGAAGGTTTATTTTGATAGGCGAGTGTCGTCGCGCGAGGATATGTTTGAGCGGGCGTATGCTCCATATTTGATTAAGCCGTCGGATGTTCGTTATTATGATACGAAGCATCCGTTTTCGCAGTTGGTGTATCGTTCGGCTTTTCCTCTTCAGAATGAGGAGGATTATTTTAAGATTATGTTGACGATGAATGCGAATAAGTATGTTAATGTGGGAGGGTTGTGTAATTTGATTTATGGTCGTGGTCAGTATCAGTATCAGTCGTCGAATATGTTGAATGGAGGCTTTTGGACTACTTATACGGGTAAACGTTATGAGATAGTGTCGTCGGTGATGTTCAATTCGTTTAAGAATCGTGAGAATGGTGGTATTTCCGACAATAGTTATGTTCTTAATCCACAGTATTCGATTCAAGCGCGTAATATTCCAGTTAATTTGTTGAATGCACAGTCGGCGTATCGCAATTTTAATTATTTCTTCAATCATCGTTATAAATTGGGTAGAGAGGTTGAGCGTTCGGTTAAGGTCGATTCGTTGGGAGGAGATTCTACGTATGTGGAGTTTGTTCCGATTTTGACTTTTACTCATACATTTCATGCTGAGGATGTTGTGCGTAAGTATGTTGAGGATGGTGGTGTTGGGGGCTTTTATGCTAATAATTATTTTTCTGATTCATATACTAAAGATTCGACAGCTTATTGGAGCATAGCTAATACGTTTGCTGTTACATTAGAGGAGCGGTTTAATCGTTTGATGCGATTTGGGTTGTCGGCTTATGTTAAGTATGATGTGCGCCATTATGGTATGGGTATTAAGAATCAAGAAGATACTTTGCGTTTTGATAATTCCTATTCGCATAATTTGATATTTGGGGCAAATTTGTTTAAGCGCGAAGGTAAGTGGGTTAAGTATGATGTTGGAGGTAGAATCTATTTGGTTGGACCGCATATTGGCGAGTTTGACCTTGATGGGCGATTTGATTTTGATTTTGATATATCAGGCGAGCCATTGTCGATTATGGCTATGGCAGGTTTTAGGAACTATTCGGAGTATTATCAGTATCGCTATTATGAGAGCAATCACTTTAAGTGGAGTGATTTAGACTTTGATAATTCGTTGGCGTTAGATGTTAAGGGGCGTATAGGGTTGCCAAAGCGCGATATTTCGGTGGGAGTTCAGTTTCAGAATATTACGAATTATGTTTATCTGAATGAGCAGTGTATGCCTACGCAGTATGGTGGCAATATTCAGGTGTTGGCAGTTGATGTATTGGCGAAGTTGCGAGCGTGGAGATTTCATTTGGACGTGCAGGCAGTCTATCAGTTGACAGGCAATCAGGATGTGTTGCCATTGCCAGATGTGGCGTTGTATGGTAATTTTTATTATAAGGATAAGTTTTTCAAAGTGTTGACCGTTCAGTTGGGAGCTTCGGTGCGTTATCATACGGGGTATTATGGTAATGCTTATATGCCGGCATTGGGGCAGTTTTATTTGCAGAAAGACTTGTTGATAGGCAATTATCCGGAGATGAATGTGTATGCTAATTTTCATCTGAAAACGGTGCGTTTCTTTGTTCAATATTATCATTTGAATAAGGGTTTGTTTGGAGGAACTAACTATTTGTCAATGCCGAATTATCCGATAAATCCTGGTACGTTTCAGTTTGGGTTGAGTTGGAACTTTTGGGAGTAGGTGAGGGGGCAATAAACTAAAAAGCAAAGCTTGTTAAGTAAATTTTGCGATAGCAAAATGTATCAAATAAAGCAGAGGAATAATCAAACTTGTTTGAATTGAGCTTTTATGTATGAATACCCACTCTCATTGTGTACCACCCAACAGCAACCTACAAGCAAACTGCAAGCAAGAAAACAGTCATTTTCAACACCCACTCTGAGTGGGTGTTTTTATGTCAAATATGGGAGTTAGTGACATATTTTCTTTTTCTCAGATACAAAATAGCAAAAATATTTTGGGTGGAAAATTTGTGTAATTTAGAAATAATGGTTACCTTTGTGGATGATATGTGATAATTTTGTAAAAATAATAACGACTATGAAAAAAATCTTTACACTTATTGCTGTGGTGGTGGTAAGCCTTATGGCAGTGGCACAAACCAATCAGTTGGTATGGGCAAATGGACAGTTGCTTTATGCAACACCAACAGACAAAGTTGATAGTTTGACTTATGATGCGTCGTTTGAGGGCGATACGTTGTTTTTCATTATGCCACATAAGTTAGTGCAAACAGTGCATGATACAGTTTTTGTGCATGATACGGTGTATGAACAAGAGATAGTGTATGTGCATGATACTTTGTACGAAGAAAAAATAGTGTATGTTCACGATACCATTTACATCAACAATTGTGAACCAGAAGAGCCTGGAACTTCGGGAATGGAAAATGGACATGAATGGGTCGATTTGGGATTGTCGGTGAAATGGGCTACATGCAACGTTGGTGCAAATTCGCCAGAAAAGTGGGGAGATTTTTTTGCATGGGGTGAGGTTGAGCCAAAAACAACTTACGATTGGAGTATATATAAATATGGTACAGACGAAGACCAATTAACAAAATATTGCACTAATAGCGATTCTGGCAAAGATGGTTTTGTAGATAACAAAACGGTATTAGACCCAGAAGATGATGCGGCAACTGTCAATTGGGGTGGAACATGGAGAATGCCAACTATAGCAGAGCAACAAGAACTTGTAGATAATTGCACATGGACATGGACTACACAAAACGATGTAAATGGTTGTAAAGTAACAGGACCAAATGGTAATTCTATCTTCTTGCCCGCTGCGGGTTTCACATTCGGAAACCTGATGATCCCCGATGCTGGGACGAACGGCTTCTATTGGTCTAGTTCGCTCTACACCGACGATCCGGGCTACGCCAGCTACGTGCGCTTCGGTTGGGACTACGTGTACAGGAACAACGACGATCGCTACAGCGGGCTATCTGTCCGTCCTGTTTGCGAGTGAGCATGGGGATAGGGAATAGAGAGCAAGGAAAAGTAATAAATCGGCAAAGTGGTTGGTGGCTTTGCCGATTTTTTTTGTTTTATAAGGTATACGAAATTTTATTTATAGGGGATTTGTGCGACCCCTTTGGGGTCGGGATGAGGGGGTGTGTTTATCCGCAGGTGGCTCGCCAAGAGGCTCGACCACGCTGCGGTTACTACTAAAGTGAGACCCCTTTGGGGTCTTTTTTTTAATCTTGCGGTTGAGTGGACACGGCGTGCTCGTCGATGCTGGGTCGGGCGGCGGCTACAGGTCGGGCTCGCTCTACATTGGCAGTCCGTGCAACGCCTACTTCGTGGACTTCGGTTCGGGCTACGTGGACTGGGGCTACAGCTTTCGCAGCAGCGGGCAGTCTGTCCGCCCTATTTGCGAGTAGTCAATGCACAATGCATAAATACTTCCGTTGGTTGTGACATTCTGTATATACAAATATACTAAATTTTGGGGCGAATGTCAAGTGTTTTGGGGATTTTTTTTGATGGTTTTGTGTATTTTTTGAGGGTTAGGGGGTATGGTGAGGGTATGGTGAGGGTATGGTGTTGGGGATGAAAAAAAGCATCTCGTGGGTGAGATGCTTTTGGTTTGTTATTTTATTAGGATTTTGGTGATTTGGGAGCCTTGGCGGCGGATGTAGATGCCGGGTGTGAGGCGGTCGGGTGGGGTTTTTATGCCTTGTAGGGTGTAGTATTCGGGTTGTGGTAGGTCGGGTTGGGTGTGGTTGATGCTGGTGTTGGTCATGGTGTCTTTGTAGCCGTTGTGGTTGTAGATGCCGTTGTTGATGAGTGGTAGGTCGGCTGTTTGGCTGCCGGCGTTGTTGTTGAAGATGACCATTGGTGTGATTAGTTGGTCGGTTGTTGTGAAGGTGTATTGCCACATGTTGAGTGTTGTGTTGTAGGTCATTGGTGTTCCTGGCCAAGATCCGAGGTATTGTTTGTTGGAATTGCCTGCGTCCCAGATGTATGCGTGGATGTTAGTGGTCCAGTTGGTGTCGTCGTAGTAGAAGGTCCAAGTGTAGGTGTCGGTGTTAGGTTGGTCGGGTGTGTCGGGGATTGTGCCTGCTCCGTCGATTGTTTTTTGGTAGCCGTTGGCGTTGTAATAGCCTCCGTTGATGTATGTTAGGTCGGCTGTTTGTGCGCTACCGTTGTTGAAGATGAGTCCACCACTGATTTTTTGTGTGCCGGTGTAGGTCCACTTCCAGATGTTGTTGCCGAGGTAGGTGCATCGTTCGCCAGGCCAAGAGCCTGCGTATTGAGTTGAGCCATTCCAGAGGTAAGCATTGATAGAGCCGCCCCAATTGGCTGAGTTTTCGAAGAATACGGCTTGTTCGCCTTGGGTCATGGTAGGTGGAGTGATGATGTCGGGTTCGTCTACAGGGTCGCTACCGCCGTTGACAGAAGAGAGTTCTTCTTCGGTGCCATCGTAGGTAGATTGAGATTGGATGGTAGGAGAGGTGGCGTAGAGATATTTGCCGTCGGTGCCTATTTTGCCTGGGGCTTTGGTTTTGTCGGTGCTGAGCACATAGATGCGTAGATTGCCTTTGCCAGAGCAAGAGGCTGAGAGGGTGTTGTTGGTTATGGTTTTGGTGTCGCCTGTGATGACGTCGATGTATGTTCCGTTTTCGATGTTTCGGAAAGTGGCGCTGCCGCTGATAGTGATAAGGGCGTAGGAGTCGGTCGTAGAGTCGGTATAACGGCGTTTGAAGGCGAATGTGCCTGAGCATCCGTCGGTAGAGTATTGGCCTTTGCGGAGAGCTGGAACGGCGGCACGGATGAGGTTGAGGCGTTGGATGTGTTGTGATAGAGGGTGCGAGAGCGAAGCGGCAATGTTGCCAGAGGCATCGGTGTAGTTGGCAAAGTCGTTGATGGTGATATTGCCTTTGATATAACCACCAAAGTAGGCGCGACCAGTTTCGCGAAGTGCAATGTTTGGTCCATTGTCGATGATATGTCCTTTGCGGAATTCGATTTCGGAGCCATAGTAGATGCAAGGGATGCCACGGAAGGTGAACATAAGTGATAGATTTTCAGCCCAAGTGTCTTGTGATTGGTTGAATCGGGTGCTTTCGGGCGCACCATCAGGGGCATAGTCGTGAGAGTCGACATAGACCACGTTGTAGGTGGCATCGTTGTAGTATTTGTCGCCATACTTTACTGAGAAAGCTTCTTGCGCAGTGCGGAAATTCCAGTGCATAGGGAAGTCGATGACACTCATGCCAGAGTATTGTGAGTGGTCGGGGGTATGGTATTGGTTGCCAGTGAGAAGGGCGTTGTTGGAGTTAGGTAGAGAGGCGTCGTCTTGGTCGTCGCGACCTTGTGCATCGACAGACGCGATGTTGGTGTGAGTGCCTTTTGAGCCTTCCATGACAACGAGGTTGTTCCACGAAGTTTCGCTATAGTCCCAAGTGTAAGTTTTAGACTCCTTCCAAGTGTAGTAGAAAGGAGAGCAGTTTTCGTGGTTGCGGTAAACGACATTTCGTTCGCGGGCGCATACCTCGCCAAACATGAAGAAGTCGCCACCACCACGTTTGGCTTTGTGTTGTTCGGCTAGAGCTTTGAATTGAGGGAGGAATGCGTTGTTGAACGTTAGGCGCGAGATATGACCGCTGGTGTCGATGCGGAAACCATCGACGCCCATAGCGATGAATTGTCCGTAGCAGCGCACGAGATAGTTGGTTACGGCAGGATTTTCGGTGTTGAGGTCGACACAGTCGCCAGCAATTTGTCCGTACCAACGCGAGTAGTCGTCCCAATTCCATTCGTTGCCGACATGGTGCCAATAGTTGTGAGTGTCGTGGTTTTGACCATCGGTATTTTTCATTTGGGCGAGGCGTTTGGCGTATTGTTCGCTACCAGCGAGGTTGTTGTAGTTGTCGGGGAGGCGACCGCCATCTTTCTGAGTGAGAGGGATTAGGCAGTCGTTGAGGGTGGCTTGATTGGCAGACCAATCGCGAGTGAAGAGTTTGCAGAGATTCTCTTCGCCGAAGTTGCCAGTGTGGTTGAGCACGATGTCGAGGATGATTTTCATGTCGCGGGCGTGGACCTCGTCGATAAGAGTTTGGAAAGAGACATCTTCGCTTTCGTAGCGGTGGTCGACTTTAGAGAAATTGAAGGCATGGTAGCCGTGATAGTCGTAACCAGAGGCATTTTCGACGACAGGAGTGACCCATACGGTAGTGAAACCGAGGGCTTTGATATAGTCGAGTTTTTCGATGAGTCCTTTGAAGTCGCCACGCCAAGCTGGGTCGCCTTGGTTGGCTTGCTGATTGTCCCAGCACTGAGTGTTGTTGGAAGGGTCGCCGTCGTAGAATCGGGTAGTCATGACGAAATAGATAGTTTCGTCGCGAAAGTCGGTGCGATTGCCAATGAAAGTGGCAGCTAATGAGTTGAGCGAGAAGAGTAGGGCGAATAATAGAGTATTGAATTTCATAGGGATAGAGAATGTAGTGTGTATGATGTAAAAAAAAGACAAAATAACATAAGAATGTATTTGTCATTTTGTCTTATTTATTTTATAGAGTGAAAATTATCTTAGTCGGTCGAGCGAGCGAACGAGGGCTTCGTCTTTGGCAATAGCACGGAGTGCGAGATAGGTGAGAATTGCGCTGATTAGAGGCAAAATAATTGGCCAAGAGAAAGTAGTGCTAGTCATAACATTTTGTTGGAGAATGACATAGCGAGAGAAGAAGAAGATGGCATAGTAGCCAACGAGAAGCACCATGTTGAAAGAAGAGAGACGCATTTGGATGACGCGCCATTTGTATGTGAATATGGTGATGAGTGCTACGATGAGGATGATTATGTTGGTGAATAGTAGCCAAATAGTTACGCCAGTGATATTGAAACCGCCTTCGGCAGATTGATATAGTCCGCGGAGGTTAGAGAAAGCGAAGTCGATGCCTTCGGGCGAGATAGCTCGCATAGAAGGGAGGCAGAGTGTGAGGCTCATAGCCACTAATACGATGAGCAGATAGAGAGTTTGAATTCGTTGAAGCATAATAGTTAAAAGTGAGGAGTTAGGAGTTAGGAGTGAAATCCAAATGTAAAACTCGTTGGTTATTATTTTTTTAAGAAAGAGAAAAGACCTTTCTTTTTTATTTCTTTTGGTTGATTGCCAAGATAGCGCGCTGCATCGGCAGAAGATTCGTTGAATTTTATCATTCGGTAGATGACGCCCCAATCGGGTAGTCCTCCGAGATTGCGGTCGTCAATCCATAGGTCAGCTACGAGTTTGCGAGGAGTGGTGTCGTCCCATTTTTCTTCGGGATAGTTTTTGTTGACGGCATAGAATTCGAGACCTCGTTGGCGACAATATTCAACGGCTTCGTCGAGGAGTTCGCCTTCGCGTACGGTCCAGAGTATGAGTTGATGATGGCATTCGGATTGTATGCGTTTGAGCACATCAATGGCAAATGGTATTGGTTTGCCAATGGCAGGATAGGCATGTTCTACGATTGTACCATCGAAATCTACTGCGATAATCATGTTTTCGTGTTAGTTATTTAGTTATTCGTTTTCTTCGGTTGTTTCTTCTGTGTTTTTTTCGGTAGGGGTTAGGGGTGTGAGGTCGGCATCGATGCGTTTTTCGGTAGGTTTACAGATTATTAAACCAATGATACATATACCCGCTACCCAGAATAGATGTTTGGTTTGGAATATATAAATGCCAATAATAGAGGCTATTAACCCGATTGTGATGATAGCGAGGCGGAGGAATCCGTAGATTTTGTAGTAGTGTTCGCGTGAGCCATCGTCGGGGATGCGTTTGAGTCGGTTTACTCCGATACTGAATAGTTTGAGCGAAAGAGGGAATGTGATGATGACATACCAAAGCACGATAGTGTAGTAGGTGATAGATATTTGGCTATCGTGATTGAAAAAGAAGCCTTTATGGTAGACGAGATGATAGCCTATCATGGCTGTGAGGATTGTGCATAACAACGATATGTAGTATGTAATTGTAAGTATGTGTTTTGGATGTTGCATTTTTTTTAGTTAGGAGTTAGAAATTCATTTTTAATTTTTACTTTTAATTCTCAGCTTTTATTGTATGTTATTCGGTTTAGAATTGAACGACCGAGAGTGATTTCGTCGGCATATTCGAGGTCGTCGCCAACGGCCACACCACGAGCGATGGTTGTTACGGATACGGGAAGGTGAGCGAGTTTGCGATAGATGTAGAAGCAGGTAGTGTCGCCTTCCATATTCGGGCTGAGCGCGAGGATAACCTCTTTGATATTGCTTTGTTCGACTCGTTCGACAAGCGAAGCTATTTCGAGGTCGTTGGGCGAAACTCCATTCATAGGAGATATCACTCCACCGAGCACATGATAAACCCCATGGTATTGGGCTGTGTTTTCGATGAGCATGACCTCTTTGATAGATTCGACGACGCAAATGGTTGATTTATCACGACGAGGGTCGGCGCATATTTCGCATATAGGCTGGTCGGAAATATTGTGACATTCTTCGCAATACTGAATGTTTTCACTCATTTCGCTGATAGCAGAGATGAATTTGTTAGCATTAGATTGACCTTGACGAAGGATGTGAAGTGCCATACGGAGGGCAGATTTGCGTCCGATACCAGGTAGAGAAGCAAATGCATTTACTGCATTTTCAAGTAGTTGAGATGGATATTTTTGCACCATAAATGAGATGCAAAGTTAATTATTTTAATTTATAATTCATAATTTATTTTGCATAAATTAGCATTTGCTCTAAATATTTTCTTAAACTTGGCTATTTCGGCTGTTGTTAGTCGAGGGGGAAGGCAGAAATAAATAGTTGGCGATGGCGAATTTCTTCGTTTACGCGTAGTAGGTCGGCAAGAGAGATAAGACCAATGACATATTTGTTGTCGCGACTATCGTATCGTTCGTATATTTCTTTGAAAGAGAACAATGCGAGGTCGGAATCGGTAGTGTAGCGTAGATATATGCGTATGTCGTGATTGTTTGTATGAGTTACAGGGTGCTCGCCATAGAGTTTTTTGTATTCGTATTTATAGTCGTAGAGGCAAGCTGTGATGTCGCTTAAGACAGCAGAACCTGTAGGGTGTCCGCCTGCTCCACGGCCGAACATGAACTGTTTGTAATAGAATTGACCTTTGATGACTACACCGTTGAATTCATCTTCGACACTATAGATGTATTTGTTGCGCGAGATGAGGTGAGGCATAACAGACATGATGATTTCGCCAGAATCGAGTTTTTCTACATGAGCTACAAGTTTTATTCTACGGTCTTTTTCATGTGCAAATTTGATGTCGTAATCGTTCATAGAAGATATACCATAGGTGAATATATCATTTGGAGCGACATAACAACCAAATGCGTGCATTGTGATGATAATTAGTTTGAACACAGAGTCGTAGCCATCGATGTCGAGAGTAGGATTGCTTTCAGCAAAGCCAAGGTCTTGCGCTAATTTGAGGGCTTGAGGGTAGTCCATCGACTCGTTGAATATTTTTGACAAAATAAAGTTAGAAGAGCCGTTGAGGATACCTTTCACGGAAATGAGAAGGTCGTTGTCGTAATATTCTTCGAGGTTGCGGATTACAGGGATACTGCCACATGCAGAAGCATCGTAGAGCAGAGCAGTGTTGGTTTGTTTTTGCAATTCGATTAACTCGCTGAGGTGATGAGCCAACATCTTTTTATTGCCAGATACGACTGGTATGTGCTGATTGAGAGCACGTTTAACGATGTTGTAAGCTTCGTCGGCATTGTCGATAAGTTCGGCAATGAGATTGATTTCGGGGTCGTTGAATATGTCATCGGGATTGTTGGTGAAATTGGCAACAACACCGCGGTCTTTTTCGGGATGTTTAATGCAAATGGTTTTGATACGTACGTTTTTAGATTGTATTTTTTCGATTACATCGTATAGTCCGTGGCCAACATTGCCGAAACCGAACATACCTATTGTTATTTGTTTCATATATTCTTTAGATTTTAGGAGGGTTTATGATAAAAAATTTGTTACTATGCGTGTGAGATATTCATGTTCGACAAGAAACCCGTCGTGTCCGAATTCGGAATTTATTAGAGTATAGCGAACATCAGGGATGTTGTCGATGAAGGGTTGGTGGTCGGTAGGAGGAAAAAGTATGTCGCTTGATATGGCAACAACTTGTGTGCGGGCTTTGATAGATTGTAAAGCCTCGGCGATAGAACCTCTGTTGCGACCTACGTTGTGAGAATCAACTACTTGTGATAGTCGGTAGTAGGAGTAGGCATTGAAGCGTTGACGCAATTTATCGCCTTGATGATGTTGATAGCTTTGTACACGATGTTGGAAAGGAGAAGTTTCGTTGCCATTGTTTTGTTGAGTCATATTGTAAGCATCAGCACCACGATAGCTAAGTAGAGCTATAGAACGCGCTACACCCATGCCTTGAGAGCCAGCATCGGCAGATTCAGAGCCATAGGTTTGGTCGGCTTCGATGGCCATGCGTTGTGATTCGTTGAATGCAGCAGCCCATGGAGTTGTAGTTGCAGCAGTGGCAATGAGCATGAGGTTTTCGGCAAAATCAGGTTCAGTTATAGCCCATTCCATACATTGAAATCCGCCAAGCGAACTGCCTATGAGCATTTTAACGCGTGCAATGCCAAGGTGTTGGGCTAAAAGACGATTGCATGTAACGATGTCGCGCACTGTGATTTGAGGGAAAGAATCATAGTATGGTTTGCCAGTTGCGGGATTGATACTGAGAGGCCCAGTTGTGCCATAGCACGACCCAAGTACATTGGCACATACGACAAAATAGTGTTCGGGGTCGAGCATACCACCAGGCACTACAGTGTTTTGCCACCAATCGGCAACATCGGAATTGGCAGTCAGTGCATGACATACCCAAATTATGTTGTCGTGATTAGAATTTAGTGTACCATAAGTGTGATAAGCAATTTCTAATGCTTCAATTTGTTCGCCGCTTTCTAATACGAGAGGTTTATTATATTTGTAAATTTGCATATAATATAGCATTAAGCATTAGTAAAAGCTTGTTCGAAATCATCAATTATATCTTCTACATTTTCTAATCCCATAGAGATGCGTAAAAGAGTAGGAGTGATGCCACAAGCAAGTTTATCTTCATCGCTAAGTTGTTTGTGAGTAGTAGAAGCAGGGTGTGTTACGACAGTGATAGAATCGCCTACCATAGTCATATTAGCAACGAGTTTTAATCCTTCAACAAAGCGTACTGTGCTCTGTAAATCACCTTTTAATTCGATAGAAATAACCCCTGCACCTCCATTGCGGAAATACTTTTGTGCATTGGTATAACTTTGATTTTCAGGGAATCCTACATATTTAACATTATCTACTTTTGGGTGATTTTGTAGGTAACGAGCAAGGCGGTCGGTAGATTCAATGATGCGTTGAGCTCGTAGAGAAAGAGTTTCTAACCCGATGAGCATTAGATAAGCATCAAAAGGAGAGGTGCAACTACCCATATCGCGGAGTCCATCCACGCGACATTTTATAATGAAAGCTTGAGACCCAAAAGTTTCGTAAAGATTTAATCCATGATAACCTTCAGAAGGGCCATTGATTTCGGGATATTTGCCATTAGCCCAATTATAATCGCCTTTGTCGATAATAATACCACCCATAGCAGTGCCATGACCATTAATCCATTTGGTAGCAGAGTCAACAATGATATTTGCACCCCATTCGAAAGGGTTGCATAAATAACCACCTGCGCCGAAAGTATTGTCAACGATGAGAGGTATGTCGTATTTGCGAGCTACGTTAGCAATAGCTTCGATATCAGCAACTCGGCAGTTAGGGTTACTCATTGATTCAACAAAAATAGCGCGAGTGTTTTGGTCAATACGAGTTTCGAATGCTTCGGCCGAATCATCAGAAGTAAGGCGACAATCGATACCTAATTTTTTGAATGTAAGAGAGAAAAGGTTGAATGTACCACCATAGATGTATGGAGAAGTAACAATGTTTTCACCTGATTTGGCAAGTGATGTAATAGCCAAGAATATAGCAGACATGCCAGATGAGGTAGCGATAGCACCTACGCCACCGTATAATGCAGCTACGCGAGCTTCGTATGCTTGTACTGTTGGATTATTTAATCTAGTATATATATTGCCAGCCTCTTTTAGTTCGAATAAATCAGCTGCATAATCGCATGATTTAAAATGATAAGCCGAAGTAGGATAGATGGCTAGTCCGCGTGAACCTGTGTGGTCAATTGATTTACCGCCGTGGATTTGGATAGTGTCGAAATGCATATTATTAGTTATAAGTTAATAGTTAATAGTTATAGTGAATAGTTTGTGGACTATTCACATATTTAGCGCGTACTAAAAAATTAAGGGAAAGAAAATATTGTAGAACCGATTTGGTTCATAGAGGATATGAAGTGCCTTAGCGGCACATTCGCATTTGCATAGGTTTATGCATTGTGATGTGCATTGAAACAAATTGTATGTTTTTTGTATGTTTCATGCTTGAAGGGTGTGTTTTTCAATCGCAAAGGTAATAATATTTTTATAATTGACAAAATTTTTTTTATAAAAGTTGAAAAATATAAAATATAATGTGGTAATGTTTGTTTTTTTTTGTAATTTTGTAGTATGAAAAATAGATATGTAATATTGTCTTTAATAGCCTTATTATTAGCTGGTTGTGTGTCGCAACGGCGAATAATTAGAGGGTCGGAAACCTATGAAAAAGCCGATAAGGTAGTTGTTGATACTAGTATTATTCCTACTTTTGACGCATCGGTGCTTTATATTCTTGCTCGTGAATATGAAAATAGTCGTGATACATTGCGCAGTATGGGTGAGTATGTAGAAGAGAGATTGATTGAGTTGTATCCCGAAAAGGCATATAGAGGTATGATGTCGAAGGTTGTAGATGAAACAATGGGTCGTTTGCAAACTATGCGTAAGTCGCCTCAATATAGAGTTAATACTATTGATGGGTTGACATATTCATCGCCTAATGAATCATATTTTCATACAGTGTCAGATTCAGCAGAAGTAGAGTTGATGCAGATGACAGAAGCAGAAGCTTCGGTTTTTTGGGATTTGAATTCGTTGGCTGATGGAGAAACGGAATTTAGATTGGAAGATATTGATTCTCTTCGTGTTTTTGATAGCGAGTGGGGCTTAAATGCAGTGTTGATGGGTGATGAAATTCCTTATTTTATACAGGAAGATTGGGTTGTGTCGTTTGTAAGTATGGGTGTCGCATCTTCGACTATTTATAGAGTATTGCAATCAAAAGCTAGGGCAGAATATGTTGCGCGTCATTTTTGGGGTGCAAATACAAGTTATGGTAAACGAGGCGATGCTTATAAGCATATATTTGTGAATCTACTTTTGCGTAAATATACAACAACGCAAATAGCGTGGTTGGTGATGGATGTATATTGGGAGCGGGCAAGTTTTAATCAGCCTTGTGACCATGTTATGGATTTTCATAATAATCTTGTAGGGAGAGAGTATCAGTATGAGAAATTTTTAAAGGGCAGTGAAGATTGGCGTCGTTGGGCGTATACGGTGCGTAATTTTATTAATGATACTACGTGTAATGCTGAATTTATGAATTGGCGTTTGGATACACCTACATTTATTGTAAAAGAGGAAGAAGAAAAAACTGATTCTTATAAGTATATTTATTGGAGTAAGGATTCGGAGCCTTTGGATGAGATAAAAAAGATTAAGTGAATAAATAGATTTATTTTATGATAGGAAAAATATTACGGACTACTCGTATGTGAGAATAGTCCGTAATTTTTTTATTTTTTATTGCGACAGAGTGATAAGCCGAGGATGGTGAGTGCTCCGTTGAGAAGGAGGATTTCGAAACCGAATTTGTAGCCGAAAAGGAGTTCGACTGAGAAGCAGTCGATGAGCACTGTGGCAATGATAGAGATGGTGGCGATGAGGGGCACGAGGCGGTCGCGAATGTTCCATTTGGTGAACATGCCCACGACGAAGAGTCCGAGTAATGGGCCATAGGTGTAGCCTGCGAATTTGAATATGGCGTTGACTACGCTGTCGTCGTTGAAGGCGTTGAAGAGGATGACGATGCCAATGAGCAATGCAGCCATCATGGTGTGGACAAGGATGCGTGTGCGACCGAGGGTGCGTTCGTCTTTGCCGTTTGTGCCGTAGATGTCGACCATGAACGAGGTTGTCATGGCGATGAGGGCAGAGTTGGCAGATGAGAATGCCGATGCTATGATGCCGAGAATGAAGAAGATAGCTACCGAATATGAGAGATAGTTGGTAGCAAGAAGAGGGTAGATTTGGTCGGTTTTGGCAGGGATGGCAATGCCCATTTGATTCATGTAGATGACAAACAACACGCCGAGGCAGAGGAATATGAAATTGACTGGCACGAAGGCTATGCTGAAGGATAGGAAATTCTTTTTAGCTTCGTGTACATTCTTGAGACTGAGGTTTTTTTGCATCATATCTTGGTCGAGACCACTCATGACGATGGTGATAAACGCACCAGAGATGAATTGTTTGAAGAAGTGGTTGTTGTTGCTCCAGAAGTTAGAGAAATCGAAGATTTGGAATTGCGAGTTAGAGCCAATGGCTGTGGTCATCTCGAGGAAAGACATGCCGAGTTCGTCTTTGATGGCAAAAATGGTGAATACGACAGCAAAGATGAGGAAGAAGGTTTGGATGAGGTCGGTCCACACGATGGATTTGATGCCACCTTTGACTGTATATGCCCAGATTAAGAATACTGATATGATGGCATTCAGAGCAAATGGGAGCCCGAGTGGTTGGAATACGGTGATTTGTAGCACGAGTGCCACGATGAAGAGGCGGAAGCCTGCACCTATTAGTTTGGAAATGAGGAAGAGAACGGCACTGGTTTTGTAGGACGTATGTCCGATGCGCTGTTGGATGTAGCCATATATAGAGGTGAGGTTGAGGCGATAGTAGAGAGGGAGGAGGAAGTGCATGATGAGTATATAGCCGAGGAAATTGCCGAGTATGACCTCGAAATAGGTCATCTTGGCTGCGCTAGCCACCATGCCAGGCACAGAGATGAATGTGACGCCCGAAAGGGTAGTGCCAATCATGCCAATGGCAACAACCCACCATGGCGATGAATTGCCACCACGGAAGAAGTCGGATGTTGAACTTTTGCGTGAGCTGATGTAGCTGACGAGGAAGATTACTGCGAAATAGGCAGCGATGATGGAAATAACGATGTATGGGGTCATTTTATTTTTATTTTAACACAAGTACAGAAAAATGTTTATTGGTTTACAATATGTTGCACTATTTTATGAATAAGTATGGACAATTGTTTTTTTTAAGTACATGCCTTAAATCATTTTTAATTACAAGGTTTGTATTAAAAAAAGAATTTTATCATGCAAAAAATAGAAAATAACTTCTATAGATTGTAAATTATGTAATTAAAGTCTGCATTTATGTTGAAAAATAGTGAAAAAATTATTGTATTATGATTTCGACGCGGCGATTTTGGGCGCGACCTTCTTCGGTGTCGTTTGAGGTGATTGGTTGTGTGCTACCCATGCCTTCGGCAGTGAGTCGGTCGGCTGCAATGCCTTTATTGATGAGAGCATTCATGAGGGCTGTGGCACGACGATGCGAGAGGTCGAGATTGTAGGCATTGGAACCTTGATTGTCGGTGTGACCTACGATTTTGATTTTTATGTTTTTATTTTGTTTTAAGAATAATATCAAGCGTTGGATTTCGGCATTCGATGTAGGGAGTATTTGGTCGGAATCGTAGTCGAAATAGAGGTTGTTGAGCGTGATAGAATTGCCTGAAGCAATGCGGGTTAGTCCTACGAGAATGCTATCGCCAGGTGTGGTGATTGACATTGTATAAGGGATATAGCCTTCACGTTGAGCACTGAGGGCAAAGATTAGGTGAGAGGAGAGAGATGAGAGATTAGAATTTTCGGGTAGGAAGGCAACAAACGAGCCGTTGGATGCATCGGAGATAGATTCGAAGTGACGTTTGTTAGTTGCACCTTCGAATATTTCGATGCGCGCTTGTAGGGGTTTGTCGGTTTGAATGTCGTAAACACGTCCTGGAGAATAGACCATGCGAGTTTGAGGTTGGATTGTGATAGGAAGATCGATTTCGTAGATGTCGAGTTTCATACCACGATTTTCGAGTTGGTCGGCTGCAAAGTAGGCTTTATTGCCAAGACCATTGATAACGAAGCCTGATTCGTTGCCATGAGTGTTGATTGGGTAGCCGAGATTTTCGGGTATAGACCAAGAAGCATTATCGGAGCGTACAGAACGGAAGATGTCTTGTCCGCCGAGACCTTTGTGACCATCAGAGGAGAAATAGAGCGTGTGGTTGTCGGCATGGATGAATGGGGCAAACTCGTCTTTGTCGGTGTTGATAGGTGAGCCAAGAGGTTGAGGATTGTAGGTTTTGAGATAGCCAAGGTCGTCAATATAGACTTGTACTGACCATATATCTTTGCCTCCGAGGCCATCGGGACGGTTGGATGTGAAGTAGATCATGTCGCCAGTTGGAGACATTACGGGGTTGCTTTCCCAATAGCGAGAGTTGGCTGGTTCGCCAAGATTGATAGGAGCAGACCACTTGTCGCCTTTGCGAATAGAATACCATATATCGCAAGAGCCAATATTCTCTTTGTTGCTGCACTGCACGAAGAACATATAACGCCCATCGGCAGAGAAAGATTGTGAGCCTTCGTTGCCATATCCATTCATAGGCGCAGGGAGAGGTTCGCTATAGCTCCACTTTTTGCCATTCCATATGCTGACATACATGTCTTCTTGATATTGCATAGGAGCATCGCCCATCCATTTAGGGTAAAGTACAGTAGTGGAAATCATAAGTCCATCGGCTGTGATGCTCGGAAAATAGTCGTCGTGAATGGTATTGACGTAAGTGAGATTACGAGGTTGGAAGTCGATAGGGTTAGCTTTGAGGGACGCGGCGTAAGTGTAATCTTCTTTTAAAACATTTATTTGATTGAAATAGTAAGGGTTATTGATTTCGTTTATTTTTTCTAAAGCCATTTGGTATTCGCCTTCTTTATAGTAAAGTTTTGATAGGCGAATTTTTGTCTCTTCTGGCATAGCGAGATGTAGGGTGTCGGCAGTTTGAAGAGATTTGATTGCAGCATCGGTGCTATCCATAAGAATGAATATTTTGCTTAATTCCCAATAGGCTTCGACAAAAAGAGGTTCTTTGTCGATAGCTTGATTGAGTAGAGCAATTTTATCCGATGGGTATTGTGCACCTTTAGCCTCTTGATAGAGTTTGATAGCACGCTTCGACTTGATAGTATATTGTTGACAATGTGCAGAATTCACAATGCACAATGCACAATGTACAATTAATAGAACAATTATTCTTTTCATTATTTTCTTTTAGTTTTTACGTCTCGAGCAACGATTTCTTTGACATTATCAATCATTTCATTAAGGTTGTCCTCGCTGAGATTGGTAGTGTCGATTGGTTGGTGGATAGTCATTGTTATTGTGCCAGGAGTGATGTGCCAACCACCTTTTGGCAATACGTTGTGAGCTCCTGATATTGAGACTGGGATGATTGGAAAATGGAGGTCGCGAGCGATGGTGAATGCGCCACGTTTGAAACGGCCCACTTTGCCATTGGCAGATCGAGTGCCTTCGGGGAATAGGAATATAGAGTTGTGGCCTTGGAGTAGGCGTTGTTCTGCCTCTTTGAGACTTTTTTGTGCGCGCATAGGGTTAGAGCGGTCGACAAAGATGTGGCCCATTGATTCGCATGCTTTGCCGAGAAGAGGAGTTTTGCGTATTTCTTGTTTCATAATCCATTTGAACTTGGCATTGAGATAGCCATATACGAGGAATATGTCGAACATACTTTGATGGTTGGCAACAAAGATGTAGGAGTGGTTGGGGTTGATGTTTTCGTTGCCAATGATTTTGACGCGAGTGAGTGCTAAGGTACACATGATGCGTCCCAATACGCGACCAGGGTAGTAGCCCCATTTGCTTTCGCCAGCAATAGGTGTCATGATGATGATGAGAATGAAAATAATTGTGCTGACAAGGATTGCTAATGGAACAAAAATAAATGTAGAGTAGATGATGGCAAAAAGTTTTAATAGATGTTTCATAAAGTGGTTTTTATTTGTTAAATGTTTATTTTTTGTTTTCTACAATAATATTGCGGATGTGGTCTATCATTTCGTTGAGATTGTCGTCAGTGAGGTTGGTTGTGTCAATAGGTTTGTGTATAATCATGCGTATAGTGCCTGGAATGATACAGTTAAAACCCTTAGGAAGAGCTTCGTATGCTCCGATAATTGTTACTGGCACGATAGGAAGATGAAGGTCACGAGCGATGGTGAACGCACCACGTTTGAATCTGCCTACCTGCCCATTGCGAGTTCGAGTGCCCTCAGGAAATAAGAAAATAGAACTATTGCCATTGATAATTCTCTTTTTAGCTTCTTCGAGACTATGTTTTGCTCGCATAGGATTAGAGCGGTCGATGAAGATATGCCCCATAAGTTCGCAGGTTTTGCCCATTATAGGCATTTTGCGAAACTCTTTTTTTATTATCCATTTAAAGTTGTTTTTGAGATAACCATAGACTAATGGCATGTCGTAGAGACTTTGGTGATTGGCTACAAATATGTAGGAACTTTTGGGGTCGATATTCTCTTGACCTTCAACCTTTGTTCTAACCAAAGACACTATGCAAAGAGCTCTAGCCCAAAATATTGCAGGATAGCTTCCCCATTTGGCATTGCCAGCTATAGGTAGTATAATAATGATTATTAAAGAACAAATAAATGTTATAAATATGCCTAGAGGAAGGAATACTACAACATGGTATATAACAAGCAGAGCTTGTAGGATAGGATTGATTTTGCGACGCATAATGATTTTGTTTGTTATTAATCTGCAAAGATAATAAAAAAAGATAATAAAATCGAATATTAAAGCTTATTTATTTTGTTATTTTACACATTTGTTTGTATGGACAAAACGAACATGCTTTATCTTCAGTTGAATTTTCGGTTGGAGCAAAAGGTTGTTGTTGATTGTATATGTCGTAAAGGAGTTTGTTTAACAACCATTCGAAAGGCGTTGCTATTTGGGTATAATCGGTGATTTGAATTGATATACAATTGTTTTTATTAGTGTCAATATT
Organism: Candidatus Aphodosoma sp.; assembly: GCA_045614825.1. GTDB lineage: Bacteria > Bacteroidota > Bacteroidia > Bacteroidales > Paludibacteraceae > Aphodosoma. The sequence goes on from JAZLDO010000133.1 coordinate 22,532, forward strand.
GTTTATAGGAGTGTCTAATGTAGGTAGATTATTTGGGTCGAGTAGTTGATTAGGCACTGAGATTGTGATGTGATGTAGAGCAGATTCTGTTTTGTTTAATTCGTATGTCTTATAAAGAAGAGGACGAAGTTTTAGTGTTGAATCGATGTGGTTTTGATGCTTATAGATATAGCAATAAAGAATGATTTGGAATATTTCGTGATAAAAGCTGTCGTATGAGGTGAATAGGTCTAGTATGTTTATTACTTGAGGTGTTTTGGATATAGTGGTTTTATAGTCGATAATATTTATGATGTCGTTGGTGCAATCTATGCGATCGATATACCCCTTGAAGTTAATTTGATTTATTGGATGATTGATTTCGACTTCAGATTCTACTTTCGTAAATTTATCATTTTTATAGCGAATAATATCGAAGTGAATTGTCTCTTGAATAAATTGATGTACAATGTTTATTATTAGAGAGTTGAAGCCTGAAGTTTGTAGATGTTTGCCTAATATTTTACTCTCTTCAATGAAAGCATCATGTATAAGTTTTCGGATATTTTCAGAAGGAAGATATTTTGGCGTAGAGTGCTGGTTGTAGTATAATTCCATAGCTTTATGGTAGATTCGACCAAGTAAACTAGATTCGCCAGTTTCTTTAATTTCGTTAGGTGCTTTTATGCCTACCACTGTGCTGAAATAGAATTTTATTGGGCACGTAATATAATCTTTTATGCGGCTAGCAGATAGTGAATAGTCTGGAGTTTTATATGAGTTGAGTTTTCTTAATATTTCGGGTGTTTTGTGAATCTCTATTTGTTGATTTTTTTGCGTGTTGTTATTTGTATTTTGTATTTTCAATTGGTAGTTATATTGCTTCATTGGGACATTAAGCATATATTTCATTTGATAATAGTATCGTGAAATTTCGTTTTGAGCCCCTTCGTTACGCGAATCATATATGAGATGAATATTTTTTGCGTGATAGAGAGTGCGATAGAAATTATATGCTTGAATAGCATCACTTTCTTCGTAGGTAGGTAGATTGTAGGCTTTGCGCAAATTATATGGTATTATGGAATCTACCGATTTATTGCCAGGTATTTTGGAGTCATTGAATCCTAATAGAATAATGTTGTCGAAATCTAATAATCGGCTTTCTAATAGCCCCATGATTTGCATTCCTTCAACAGGTTCGCCTTTAAATTGCACTTTGAGCGATGATGTAAGACGATTGATGAGTAATTTTAATAGTTGAGGAGTGAGATTCGTGAGGTTATAATTGTTTATTGTTATTTTTAATTGATTAAGTATCTGTTGATATTGATGTAGGAATTCGTTATCAGTTGAAAGTTGAAAGTTGAGAGTTGAAAGTTGTGAAATAATATCATATATATATATTAACAATTCATTTGATGTAGTTTTGGGAGTAAATAGAGTGATGAAGAATTGTTTTTCTTTATCTTCTGCGCTGAGTTGATTGATGATATTATGTAGTTCTTCGGTAGAGATACGAATATAGTTGCCCCGAGTTATTTGACTAATTATCTTGGCTGCTGATGAAGGGAATATATTTTGTATATTCGAGTGAGATAGTATGCTAAGTAGAGGTTTGTGATAGAATTGTATTGTAGAGTTTGTTTTTTGAGTTGTTTCGGTTTGTAGTGTGAGTATGTGATTTATCAGTGTCGCTATTGGGGTTATTGAAAGTGGATAGCCCATTGTGATATTGATTTTTTCGATAAAGTTGGGCAATTGTTGTATGAGTGAAGGCATCAATGATTCGTCTGACAATAAAATAGCTGTAGTGTTGGAGGTTAAGGTAGCACTATTTTTTGCCAATATCGAGCATGCAATATTTATTTGATTAGATGAAGATGGTGTGCTGTGAAGAGTGATATTTGCTATGTGGGATGCCGTAGGTTGAGCGTATGGTTCGCAAGATGGAAATTCTTTGAGATTGCGGTTGTAATATTTTGCGACGGTAGATGCAAATGGAGATGGAGAGTCATAGCAAGTAGGATAGTCGAAATAGAAATCGGCTATCCCTAATTGTTGAAAATGCTTGAATATACGATATTCGCTTGTAGTTAGAGAATTAAATCCAATAAAGCAAATGTTTTTGTATTGAGTGTAGTTTGCGTTATGTAAATTGTTATTTGTAATGCTATCTATTGCTGTGCGATAAATAAGTCCATCATAGCCAATGCCTTTGCTGATGAGTGTTTCGGTAAAGTGGGTATATATGTCATAGAGATTATCCCAGAGAGAGATAAATTCATTATTGAATGAGAGATTTTCATTCTTTTCATTTTTCACATTGTTCCAAAAAGCACTTAATGCCACAATCTGTTGTTCTGATAGAAATTGCGAGTGGTCGTTTAGATTTTTTAAGTCAGAAATGTTGCTAAACAACATCTTAGTGTCAATCAAATATTTGTCTATTTCATTGAAGTCGCCAAGTAATGTTGTTCCAAAAGGAATAAAGGCATCTATTGATTCTATATCATTAGTATGTTGAGAGTGAATGTGTATGTATGATTCATATAAATCAAATAGCAATTCAATATCATTTGCCTTGTGTAGAGGAGATAGAGTAGCGGCAAATGAGTTTATATCTGTAATTTCAGGTGCAAAAATAGTTTTTTTAGTTAAGGAAAGTAGTTCTTTTTTGAAGAATAATCCAGCTCGGCGATTAGGAAAGACAAAAAGAAGTTGAGCCGTAGGGGTCAACTTCTCTGCATATATTTTTGCTATTTGTTGTAAAAACTTCATGATAATGAGGAGTTATGAGTTAGGAATTAATTTTTAATTCTCAATTTGGAAAGGGGTGCCGATGCAGGCATTTGGATAAGGAATTTGTAGTATGCGACAAAGGGTAGCGCATAGATCTTCAATTGTAATATTACTTTTTGTATGTTTAATATTCTTATTCCAAATCGCAATAGGTGTATATGGTTGAGTTATAGATGGGTAGAGTGTGCGTTGATGTTTTTCGTCGTATTCGACCCAGCCAGGAAGCAGTGTAAAGACAACGTCGCCTGAGCGGTTTTTATAGTGTGAATTACGCATACGAGATGGCATATCGTTGGGTAAACTTGCAGCTGTTTGTATTTGGTATGCTGGTATTGCGGTATGAACACCTGAAAATTCTAACATAAATTGCGCTACGTAGTCTTGAATTTCAGTCATCTTTATGTTTTCGTCCTCGATGAGAGATTTATTTAGACTTATGTTTTTATCGTAATAGCCCGAAACCCATCTACCTTGACCATATATAGCCATAAGATAAGAGTTTAATAGCGCCATAGCTCTGCGTGAATTGAATGTGCCAGAGGGTAATCGTGGGTTGTTTTGAGGAGTTTGTGTTGGGTTATTGTGTGGGGCAGTAAGCACTATGAGTGAATTTTCTAATCCCACAGATATTTCTATTATATCAAGTAGCGATTTGATATTGCGGTCAAGACGAGTTATTAAGTCTTCATTTTCAGCGCATAGAGTGTAAGTGTCAAAAGGCGAATGAGCATTAAATTCAACACAAAGCAAGTCGGTTGCATCATCAGTACCCATTTGTTCATCTCTAATAGCTCGTGTGGCTAATTCTTTTATGATGTCGTTGATAAATGGCGATTGGCGAAATTTTTTCATAAAGTCGTAGTTGTCATCTCCATCTGTAAAATTGATAAATGTAGGTTTTTCTCCACTTAAATACGAGCCATTAGGGGTGTATTGGTATGAAGGTAGTGAAAACATAGGTTGCCAATCGTTAGCACATGTTGAACGTATCAATCCTTCTCGGTTTATTTTTTCAGCCCAACGAGGCAGACCTTTGTCATAGAACGTTGAAGTACAAATACCAGCATTAGCATCATCAAACCATATAGCTCCATCAGCTAAGTGCCCGCCAAGCATTATTGCCGATTCTGCGGTCAAACCTATGGCATATACTTTTGATTTTGGATTATTCAATTTGATTTGGTCAGAGAGGGTTGTGGCTTGTAATAGACGTGGCGAAACTGTTTCTTTCGTATTTATTCCTTCATATCGAGCATCTTCGATGCATGATACCACATTGTCGTCTATCAGCGAATAGAATTTACTTGCCACTATGCCATGATAGTGTGGGGTAGAACCAGTCATCATCGACGCATAGTCCGTAGTAACTCCTGTTACCATATATGAACAAGTGGCGTTTGGATTATAAACACCACTTATTAATTTTCGCATACCATTAGGTTCAAGCATTTTACTGAATGCTTCAATTTCATAATTATCTAATCCGTTGACAGAAATAATCACGGTCAGACGTGGAGCAGTACGCGTAATTTGTCCAAATGCAACTGATGTTATAGTGCTATATATTAGTGAAATGGCAATAAATATGTATTTTATATATTTCATTTTTTATGTGTTTTGTGTAATAATTTTTTGCCTTTATGTTTGTAAGTATATACTATCGTTGCATTAATTGTCAATACTAAAACCCAGATAGAGAATATTTGCATAGTTGTACCTTGTATATTTATTATCAATAGAACCAAAAATATTATAGATAATACAAGTGATGCTATGGATAATATAAATTTAGTCATACGTAGTGATTTTTTATGTATAATCAATAGTATAGCGAGTATGATATTTAGTGGGTTACACCATAAAATGTTTATGTTGTCATCAACTAATGGGTGATGTGAGAAAAACCAAAGATAACTGATTACTATACCTACTAAACCGGATACAAATAATACTAAATGAGTGAAACATGGTACATAACGTTTTTTCTTGTTTGTGTAAAATCCACAAAGTAGCGCCAATGAAAGAGGTATAATTATTGAAATATAATATGTAAATTGGTTGACTTGAGGTTTTTTACGTTCGGCTATATGCATCACTTCTTGTTTTTTTACAATAGGAGTTTGTCTTTTTTCTGTTATATATTCAGTATGAGTCAAAGCATCCATTGTGTACATCGGAAAAGCTGCACTTTCCTTTGTTGTAATAAACTTATCAGCATGGTTACCAATTATTATATTTATGCCTGTGTTGAGTATGGAACCTATTGGTACATATCTATTTATAATATCGCGATATGTAGTTTGATGTATTTCATAATTAAGCAATACTTTATAGTTGTATGCACTTATAATCAATTGGTATGGTCGAGTAGCACAATTATCATATATAAAGTTGTATCTATATTTACGATTTTCAGGGCGATAGTTTGTCCATAGTTTAGCCCACAAAGCATGCTTTTGTTCTGTTGTCAAGTCCAATTCTTGTGCATAAACAGATGAACCACGTTCGATGTATTCACGCATAAAATATTTTGTGCTGAATACCCCCATTTCGTAGTCGGTATTCCCCGAAATAAATCGACCCATAAAATTTGGTGTGTCAAACGAAAATAGTCCCCAATGGAATACATCGTCAATATTATTTTTAGGGTCATACACTCTAATTCCTGAATGTCCGAAACGAGCATACACCTCATCTCCAGGCTCGCAAGTTACAAGATAAAACTTAGCTGAATCAGAAATGGCTCTAACTTTTGTAGCAATACATAATGCACAATGCACAATGCACAATAAAACGACAATTAATCTTTTCATTTAAATTTAAAATAACATTAACATCTCAACTCTCAATTTTTTCGCCAAAGGCACAAAGATCTCCAGTTCTCAATTCAGATTATTTATGCAATTTGAGTTTCATACCCACTTTGGCTGGAGTACCATATTCAAGCTCATTGAGTTTGTATAGAGCTTTGAGTGTAATGCCATATTCTTGAGCAATAGAGTGCATACTTTCGCCTGCACGCACTTTATGCATAGGAGTACGTTTTTTAGTTGTAGCACGTTTTTTACTTAAATAGACATAATCATCACGATAAAGATCAATTTCACCAGGTAAGTCATTGTAATACAATAATCGTTTAACACTTATGCCAGTTGCTTTAGATATATTTTTGAATGAATCATCGGTTAAAAGTTTATAGCAACGCACTCCATTATTAACAATCTCAACATATCCAAAGAGATTTTCTTCGGCAAGTGTAGGGTCTGCTTTTTTCTTATCTTCACGTTTTTCTTCTCCTCCTGTTTTTTTGCTACCTTGAGTATCAAATTCATACAATTTGTATGTTTCAATAATATTAATTAGTTTTTGTGGATATTTAGGGTCTGTAGCATAACCAGCTTGTTTTAATCCATGCGCCCACGATTTGTAGTCGGTTATTTTATAGTCAAATAAGAATGCATAACGTTGGCGTTGCAAAAATTTTGCATGATCGTCATACGACTCTTTTGCCGATTTATAACAACGGAAACACTCATTTGGTCTATCATCGTCTCTGCGAGTCGAACGGCCATACCAATCGCTGCCACATTTGATGCCAAAGTGATTATTACATTCTTTTGCCAACGAACTCTCGCCTGCGCCACTCTCCAAAATACCTTGTGCCAATGTGATACTAGCTGGTATATGATGCTCATTTTGGCATTGAACTGCAAAATTCGAATATTTTTCAATGTAAGCCTCATACTTCGGATTACGTGATTGCGCGCTTAATGTACTGATAACTAAACTTAAAAATAATAAAGATAATACTTTTTTCATATAATATTTTTCTAAAATTCTAATTTGCAAATATACAACTTTTTTTTCACTTTTGCAACTATTTTATGGTATAGTTTTCCACGAAAATCACACTCGAAAAATATTGCAAAAACACCCCTTAAAATACAATAACCCCCTCCCTTGATTAAATATAGGATAACCATACCTTCAAGCAACCTTCACCATACCCTCAAAATGCTACATAAAATACAATAAGCTCCACCTTTTTTTATTTTTTTTTACTCTCTATTTTCATTCCCAAATCTACCTATTCTCACCCCTCGTAAATTTATTAAAAAATATTAAAAATATCACATTGTAAATTGCAAAAAAAGTAGTAACTTTGCATTTTCATTTCTATATATAATGAATTAATTTTCAAATTTCAAATCTCAACTTTCAACTCGTTATGAATTGGCTTCATGATTTAGTATTCGGTACAGGCATTGGGCATAGCGTTATGTTGCTCTCTATCTGTATTGTATGTGGTATTTTACTTGGGAAAATCAAGATTTTTGGCATTTCGCTCGGCATCACTTTCGTGCTTTTTGTAGGCATCGTTATGGGCCATTTTGGCATCACAATGGACCATCATGTTATGCACTTTATGAAAGAATTTGGTCTTATCCTATTCGTTTTCTCTGTCGGAATGCAAGTCGGACCAGGTTTCTTCTCTTCATTTAAGCAGGGTGGTATTACTCTCAATTTGCTTGCAACTGGAGTTGTATTGCTTGGTGTAATCACAACAATTATCCTTCATTTCGTTACAGGACTTCCTATGCAAACTATGGTCGGTATCCTCTCTGGTGCTGTTACTAACACTCCAGGTCTTGGTGCTGCACAAACTGCATTTGCTGATATGAATGGTGGGGTAGCCGACAATTCTATCGCTCTTGGCTATGCCGTATGTTATCCTCTTGGTGTGATTGGTATCATCTTGGCTATCATCACAATTCGTTATGTCTTCCGTGTTAATTTTAAGAAAGAACAAGACGAACTCGATGCCCTCGATAATACTGCAGCTAACCAAGCTAAACTCTATTCACTCGAAGTGCACAATCCAGCCGTATTTGGGCATACTGTTGCCGAAGTGGCTAAACTCCTTGTTCACCGTGAATTAGTTATCAGTCGCGTGCTTCATACTAATGGTCAAATGGAGATGGCGTCTTCAAATACTATCCTCAACGAAGGAGACAAAGTCTTCGTTATCACTATTGAACAAGACATTGATGTTATCTCAACTATCATTGGTAGTGTTATCGATATGCAACCAGATGAGTGGTACAAACTCGATAAAAGCTTTGTTTCGCGCCGTATTCTTGTTACTAAAAACGAACTAAATGGTAAACGCCTCGGTGAACTCAACCTCCGTCGTTCTTATAACATTAATATTTCGCGCATCAATCGTGCTGGAGTTGATCTCGTAGCACGTCCTAATCTTGTGCTCCAAATGGGCGACCGTCTCACTGTAGTTGGTTCAGAAGAGGATGTTCGTAAGGTGGAAAATATTGTTGGTAACAGTATGAAACATCTTAATGAACCACATCTTGTTACTCTTTTCCTTGGTATCTTCCTTGGCGTATTCCTTGGTAGTATTCCAATGATGTTCCCTGGCATTCCACAACCAGTGAAACTTGGTCTTGCAGGTGGTCCTCTTATTGTAGCAATCCTCGTTTCTCGTTTCGGTTATAAATATAAACTCATTACTTATAACACCGTAAGTGCCAACCTTATGCTTCGCGAAATCGGTATCACTCTTTTCCTCGCTTGTGTTGGTATCGGTGCTGGTGATGGATTTGTAGATACTATTGTAAATAAAGGTGGTCTTCAATGGGTTGGCTATGGTTTTATCATTACATTCTTGCCACTTCTTATAATGGGTATCATCGGACGCTTGTTCTGCAAAATCAACTATTTCACACTTATGGGACTCATGGCTGGCTCTACAACCGACCCACCTGCGCTCGCTTATAGCAATGCTACAGCTGGCAATGATGCACCTGCCGTTGGTTATGCAACTGTCTATCCACTTACAATGTTCCTCCGTGTGCTCACTGCACAACTCTTAATATTGATTTTCTGTTAATAT
>JAZLDO010000134.1:0-3836 GCA_045614825.1 Candidatus Aphodosoma sp.
GGGAAAAGTTTTTGTGTTTTTTCTTTCTGAATATTTGCACTGTTTCTATCAACAAAAAACTTGGCGATTTCCACGATTTCCTGATCTTTTGCATTTTTTATACAATGCTGTAATAGATTTTTTCCTGTATTCTCATACTGTTGTCCTAAATGCATCCAATGCAAATCCAAAACATAGCCCAAAATACAACAGATTCTTTCATCTCGCTCAATCTCGGTTAGTCCTAAATCTACGTATTGTTCAAATTTTGATTGAAAAAATCTCCAATCATAATTCAATGGAGATGCATTTACGTCACCTTCAATTAAATAATACCACGCATACGTGATCAACGTCAGTAAAAGTTGTGGTGTAGGGTTTTGCAAATATATTTGTTCCAAATACTCAAATTCAGAAACATAATCCAACGTCCTTTCATACTCGCACATTTTTTCATCAAAATAAAACATTTCCATACTGCACCATAAATATTGCTTTGTTATTTGCATTTTACCACACCCTACCCCATTCGTCAAGATAGAGAAAAAGGGCTACTTTTGTAGCCCTTTTAAGCATATTAATGTTCGCTTGTTTTTCTTCGCAATACTTTTTCAATGTCTTTGATTGAGTATGAAGTTTCAAATTTTTCTAACAACATTCTTCGTATTTCAGTTGGCTCACCATTCGCTTCTTGTTTACAGAGCATCACCCTTTGTGTCAAATTTGAAAAAAATTTTTTTCGCGCTACGCACTCAAATATACTTAAAATAATCCCTAATGATATTATTGAAACAATTACAATGGTTTTCAATATATCTATTCGTGTGAAAAAAATGATTTCAAGTATTATAGCAACACTATTCACTATAACACATATTGTCCTATATTTTTTTACAAAATTTTCATATAAAACCAAATATCCTCTTATCCAAAATAAATTTCCAAACATTATAACCTGTACAAGCAATATCAATGCGCCCATGTTACACCTCAAATATTACAACAAACACCTAACTCGACTATTTATTATTTATTCTACCACACCCTACCCTTCTCGTCAAGATATAGAAAAAGAGCCGTGAATATCACGGCTCTTTGTAATACTGTACTCCATCACTATACAACTATCAATTTCAGCTTTCACCTAATATTGTACAATCCAACCTATCAACTTGGAAGGTTACGTAATCCCCAATCTTGGCAACATTCCCAAATCCATTAGGGTAATAATCCGACAAATCGACCATAAATCCAAATATTTTGATTATTGCTTTATTTACGTCAAGCACACTTCCTCTTAGTTCATATCCAAAATAATTCTTCTTTTGTATATCACATTCTTTGCAATCAGCTATGCCTATGTTGATAGTTTCGCCAAATGAAAAAGCATATAACTTTGCGATTTTCATACCAACTTGTGGCTCTTTGCCATGCTTTAAGGGAACGGATAAACACATACATATTAAACTGTGCATACCATCAGTAACTTCGTATTCTGCATAATTATATTCATATTCTATAATTCGTTTTATTTCCATTATTACCCCAATATCATTATATTAAGCCGAGCATCTTCGAGTTATTTTATTTCTCTTTAAATCAAATAAATATTACGAAATATCGATGTTTATTCTTTGAGATTTTTTTAATTCCCTAACAACGTTTGTTTTTTTGATTTTCTTTAATTCTTTAACAATCCATTTAAGAGAATCTATAAAATCTTCATCGTCTTGCCAAGAGAAAAATTTTACACGTCTTTTTCGGTCGATTTCTATAATACGAGTAGCATCTGACAAATGCTCACAATCTATAAAATCAACAAGAATTGCGTTTTTTTGCTGATCCACAATAGAGAAGCTCAAGTAAACTATTTTTGGATACTTATCTTTTTTAGCATCCATAACTTCACCAACAACTACATCGGGTAAATAGTCTAACGATTTTGCCAAAGAACTAATCTCTGCAAAATAGTCACTACTCTTTAACTCCTCAACTTGTTTTTCGCAATAAAAATCCAAACATTGCTTTATGCTTTGATTCATACTACTTCTCCTTAAAAAGTCAAACCTCAACACGTTTATTCTACCACACCCTACCTTTCTCGTCAAGATAGAGAAAAAGGGCTACTTTTGTAGCCCTTTTTCATTTATTTAATTTTGAATTTTTGATAAAAATTTATCCTGCAAACTCTCTATTTGTTGTCCTTTTGTCGTAAGATTTAATTTTCTATCAAAACCTTTTTTTATTAGATAATCACCTATTGTTTCAATAATCTCATCTAAAATATCATCACTAAATCCAACAACAATATTATCCACTATATCTAATTTTCCTTTTTTACCAAAAATCTCAATTAATAATATTATTTCTGATCTAGATAATCTAACCCTAAGCATAATGCAACAACATACCTCCATGCGCTTTTATGTTTTGCCCAAGCCGTTATTACTTTTCCTGTCTTATTAAGTAGAACAACAGATTTTTTTCCTACAAATTTAAATTTGGTTCTAAACATCTGAGCAAATACTTTATTCGGATTTTTCACAGCATCTATCAACGCTTTATTTGCAACACCATGGCCATCCCTACTGATGATTCTATTTAATCCATGTCGAGTAAATCCTGTTATTTGGGTGGGCTGAAATTGAAAATACCCAACACTACCGCCAATAACAGCACCAGCGATTGCGCCTATTCCAAAGCCAGTCATAACTCCGTTTAATATCCCTTCGACACTCCAACCACTTGTTGCTCCGCCTATTATGCCACCTGCAACTGCACCAACTCCTGCGCCTATTAGTGTGCCTACCGCTGCACCGTGCAAAACTGCGCCCGCCATAGTTGTAGCCATAATGGTTGTACCTACACCCATCGTCAAAACCGTAACTGCCGCTACGACTAAAGCTGCACCTATTCCAAATAGTAACCACTGCCACCATTCAGGCTCATGTCCACTCGGATCGCTATACATCACAGGGTTGTTGCCACAGTATGCGTAGAGATTAAGTCCGTTTACAGAGTCAGGATCAAGGTAGGATAGATCGTCAGGTGAGATAAATCTGCCGGTTGATGCGTCATAGAATCGAGTATTTAGCCAATAAAGACCACTTTCATGATAGTAGTAGGATCTATATCTAAATGGATTTAGATGTCCGATATGAGTCGTATCGGTTATCGATCCACTACCGTCGTTATTTCTAACTTCGTGATTGCCCCAAGCGTCGTATACGTATTTCGCAACAATCTGTCCGTACTCATCTACAAGTGCAGTGACATTACCGAGTACGTCTCTACGATAGGTATATATAGTGCCGTTGTGAATAACGCCTGCTACACCTTTGTCGTCATAGAAAAACTTGAGTCCGTCACTACGCTCTACGATACGTCCTTGACTGTCATAGGTGATAGTATAGTTTTTACCATAACCGGAATAGCCCGTGAGTCTGCCTCTACCATCATAAGTACTCGTTGCATAATTATAAGACTTTAACAGTCCTCTTTCAAAAGTAGTAAAACTATCCAAGTATTGAGTGCTAGGTGTACCCATAACGTCATAGTCTATTTTTTTGTAGCCTGCATACACAAGTCTATCGCCATCGTAAATATAATTTACGGTAGAAGAAGGTACGACAGTTTGCAAATCGTCCATGGAGTTAAGGGTAAACGCATACTCACGTTTCACAAGTCTATTACCGTTATTATCATACTCGAAAACTAAGGTTTTGTCAAGAGCCTTGTTGTCTTCTCTTATAAGTCGACAAAGTTTGTCATAGGTGTAGCGAGTAGTCAATACGCCGTTATTTCTAATCTCTTTGATATTACCCATCTCGTCGTAACTATACGTCAATCTTTCGTTA
>JAZLDO010000135.1:0-10158 GCA_045614825.1 Candidatus Aphodosoma sp.
ATTGAATAGAAGTGATATTATAAAAATATGTATTTTGGGGCATCAAAAATATGAGATTAAAAATCAATATTATGATGTTGATAAAGCAAGAAATATTTTAGGTTATAATTTTTTTAACGGTCCTTTTTTTGATGAAGTTTATTTATTAAGACTATATGTAGAAAAAACTGGTAAATGCTATGATGAATTAGTAATTAATACTGATAAATATAAAAGAATAATATCTTCTTATAATAAAAATGTATTAAAACAAAATTATAGAGTTTACTTTGAAGATTACCTCAACGCAAATTTAGAAGACTCTGATTTACATAAGTATATTCAGAATTATCAAAATTTAGTTAATATTAGATATACAGCAGAGACTATATTAAAAAAATATCCTAAAGGATTCTCTAAATTATACAATATTGATATTTTTCACATTGAAGAATATATAGATTCATTGTCATTTGAACAATTAACAGAAATAGTAAATAATGAAAATGAACTATATAGAATAGATTATAAAATAAAAAAAGTACAAGAAATATGTCATTTATATCCAAATGCAATAAAATCAATATATAATGAAATAAATATAAATAATTTATCTAGTAATGAATTAGATGCAATTATTTATAATGAATCAAATATTAAATTAACAGAAAATCAAATCAAATATAAAGAAGAACAAGAAAAACAAAAAGCAACAGTTTTAACTTTAAAAAACTCTGTTACCTCATGGGATACTCCTAATAGAAGCATTGTTAAATATTTTTCTTTATACTATTATTATCCTACAACATGTGATTTTAATATAAATGAAAATGATAAAGATATTAGATACTTAATTTGGAATTTTAAGGCTAGTCCTCATTTTTATGAAGATGAAAGCACTACTATTAAAAAAAACAAAATATCCTCAGATAAAATAATACCAATGTTGGCAAATGTTTTAAAATATTATTTTGGTAATAATACATCAAATTTAACATTTGTCTGTTTACCTTCTAAAAAAGCACATGTAACCAAATTAAGATATGAATACTTTTCTGAACAATTATGCTTAAAAACAAATATGATTAATGGTTATGGTAAAATAAATACTATTATTGATGGATTATCTAAAAATGAAGGTGGACCAATTGAAGCAGTATATAGTATAGATAATAATTTTTTTCAAAACAAAAATGTTATATTATTTGATGATGTTATTACCACAGGAGAGACTCTTCAGAAATTTAAAACAGAATTAGAAAATAAAGGGGCAACTATTATTGCTGCAATTTCAATCGGGAAAACTACTCATTCGTATAAAACAGAACATCCTTATAATATTTTTTTAAATAGAATTTAATCTTTTGAGAAGCAAGAAAGAATTCATTGAGGATTTCGTTGTGAGCGTCAATACCGATACTGATGTTGATGAGGCGTGGGAAGCGTATGTAAAGCAGCGTAAGTCGGACGACCTGAATGAAATTATAACAAGCGAGAACTTGAAAGCAGACGAGACCGCCAAGTTCGTAGATAATGCTTTCCGTGATGGAGCGATACGAACAACAGGAACAGATATTGACAAGATACTCCCAGCAATGTCCCGTTTCGGTGGTGATGGCAACAGGCAAGAGAAAAAGAAAAATGTGATAGAGAAGTTGAAGGTATTTTTTGAAAAATATTTCGGCGTGATATAAAAAATAACAATCATTTTTTTGCTCACCGAAAAAATTATTACTACCTTTGCAAAAAAAATAATTATTTTTTTTGTTTATCCACTCTTTTAGCATTCAATAATGAGAAATTGAGAAGAAGTGAGAAGAGATGTTCTAGTTGGAAAGTATATATAAATCAAACAATTAGTATCTTGTTGATTATCAATCGTTAAACTAATGTAAATGTAGGGATTTTTGGTGCATTTTTACTATAAAAAAGTTGCACCGATGTGGGACCGATGGAATAATATGCGAGATTTGAGAAGGTAAAAAGCAGATAATTTATCTCAATATCTCATTTAGAATGTGTATTATTGGCGATATTAGACACCTATAAAAGTGGTGGGAATATTGCTAAAATTGGTCCAAAATCCCGTCCATACCGCAAAAGAGTTCAACTAATTTAGTTGGACTCTTTTTTTTGTTATACATCATGTAGAAATAAAATAGTTAAAAACTATTGTAAAATCAAAAATAAACACTATATTTGCAAATGCCAATTCCGCGCTGGGGCGTCTGTCTTCATGATAGGTGGGATTGGTAGACATATTTTATAATAGCGTTTATTATAACGCTTTGATATTCGCAGTATTATAGTTTTTAATTTCTATAAAAATTGATAGAATACAAAGTATAGTTAGATGTTTTTGTATAGTTTATAATTAGAAAAATATGCACTTTACGGTGTAAAATGTGATATTTGTATCGAAAAATGCACTTTAATCTATGTTTTTTGAGCGGAAGAAATATTTAGATGAACTTATTGCAGGACGTGGAAATGGTCTTGTGAAGATAATTACAGGTATCAGACGATGCGGAAAATCTTTTTTGCTTTTCAATATTTGGCATAATTGGTTATTGGAGCATGGTGTTGATAGTAGTCATATTATTGAAATACAGTTAGATGATTTTCGGAATAGGCGATTTAGGAACCCAGAAGCCTTATTAGATTATATTGATTCGAAAATCGAGAATGACAATAACCAGTATTACATAATTTTGGATGAGGTTCAATTGGTTGAAAATTTTGTAGAAGTTATTCTTACCTTGACACATATACGAAATGTGGATGTATATGTGTCGGGCTCTAACTCTCGTTTTTTATCAAGTGATGTAGTAACCGAATTTCGTGGTAGGGGCGATGAGATACGTATTTGGCCTCTTACATTTGATGAATATTTTAATGGTGTTGGAGGTGATATCCGTAGGGCGTGGATTACATATTATACTTTTGGGGGGTTGCCTCAAGTTGCGTTATTAGAAACCGAGGAAAAAAAGATAGATTATTTACGAGGACTTTACGAAACAACTTACTTGCGAGATGTAATTGAACGTAATCATCTTCGTAATCCAGAAGGTATGAAGGAGTTAGTGCGTGTATTGGCCTCTGGTATAGGTGCTTCAACCAATCCGACGAGAATAGCAAATACATTTCAATCTTCTCAAGGAGTAACAATCAAACGAGATACGATAAAACAATATATAGATTACTTGAAAGATTCTTTTCTTATAGAGGAAGCTTTGCGTTATGATGTAAAAGGTCGGAAATATATTGGTACAGAAACGAAATATTATTTTGCTGATATAGGTATTCGTGCAGTGATACTTAATTATAGACAACAAGAAGAAACGCATATTATGGAGAATATAATCTATAATGAATTACGTAGTAGGGGTTATAATGTAGATGTTGGTTTAATTGAGATTGGAGGTAAAGATGAAAATGGCAAATTTGTTAGGAAACAGTTAGAAGTAGATTTTGTGGTAAATAAATCACCAAATAGGGTTTATATCCAATCAGCTTTTCATATGCCAACATTAGAAAAAGAACAACAAGAGCGTCGCCCTTTGTTGTCAATTAATGATCATTTTCGAAAAATAATTGTTGTAGGAGATGATATTCATAGAAAAGAGGATGAAGTTGGGGTTTTAACTATTGGATTATTAGATTTCTTAACAGATAAAAATCTTTTGGAATAAATTGTTTTATTTTTATTTTTTCGCTTGTATTCTTTTATACAAGCGTTTTTTTTGTAGAACATATAGAAATAAAATATTATGAATAAAAAAGCATCGCTCATGGGGTTGGGCGATGCTTTTTTTTTATCTGAAATCTATTATGTCGTGGATGTGGAGTATGCCGATGATGTTGTTGGAGTCGGGGGTGTCGGTTACGGCTAATGATGTGATGTTGTTGATGTCCATTAGTTCGAGTGCCTGTGATATCATGGCTTCTTGATGGATGTGTTTGAATGAGTGGGTCATGATGTCTGCCGCGGTAAGTGTTTTTATGTTTTCGTGGTTTTGCACTGCTCTGCGAATGTCGCCATCGGTGATTATGCCGATGCATTTGTTGTTGTGGTTATATACGAGGGTCATGCCTTTGCGTCCGTCGCTGACGGTGTAGATTACGTCGTTGAATGGTGTATCGTTGAATACGCATGGAATGGTGGTTGACATGCGATGTTTGACGCGCGATAGTAGTTGGCGCCCGAGTGCTCCTCCAGGGTGGTAGAGGGCGAAGTTTTCGGCTTTGAATTGGCGTCGTTCCATAAGGCATACCATGAGTGCATCGCCGAGTAGCATGGTGGCGGTGGTTGATGTGGTGGGCGCAAGGTTGAGTGGGCATACTTCGCGTTCGATTGGTACGTTGAGCACGATTTCTGCTTCGTGGGCTAGTGCTGAATGTGGGTTTCCGGTGATGGCTATTATGCGGGCTCCGATGTTTTTGAGGGGAGGGCATATATTTACTATTTCGGAAGAGGTGCCGCTATGAGATATTAGTAGGGCTATGTCGTTTGGTGCGACCATTCCAAGATCGCCATGCATGGCTTCGGCGGCATTGATGAATATTGCAGGTGTGCCTGTTGATGCGAATGATGCTGCGAGTTTGTGACCAACTATTCCTGTTTTGCCTATGCCCATTATGACAACTTTGCCTGTGCAGTTGTATATCATATCGATGGTATGGTCGATTTCGTCGCCAAGGTTATTTGATATTTTTTGGAATTCGGCGATTTCTTGTTCGAATATTTGTTTGCAGCGTTCTTTCCAGATCATAGTGTTAAAATAATTTAAAAATACACAATGAGAGTGTGTGTCGGTTTTCTTGCTTGCAGTTTGCTTGCACCTTGCTTGAAAGTAGGGCGAAATTTGGGGTTTGAATACACAATGAGAGTGTGTATTGATTATTTGGTTGTAGATTTGATTATGTTGTCGATTTCGATTGCTTGAGTGAGTATTTTTTCGATGTTGGATAGTCGTATTTGGTTTGCTGCATCGGAGAATGCTTTGTCGGGATCGGGGTGTACTTCGGCAAAGATTGCATCGACGCCTACGGCTATGGCTGCTCGCATTAGGTGTGGTACCATTTCGCGATTGCCTCCGGTGATGCCGCCTTGTCCACCTGGTTTTTGTACGCTATGTGTGGCATCGAATACTACGGGTACACCAAATTGGCGCATTTCGATTAGTCCGGTCATATCGACTATGAGGTTGTTGTAGCCGAAAGAAGTGCCTCGTTCGCATAGCATTATGCGTTCGTTGCCTGTTGAGCGTAGTTTTTCTACTACGTTGCGCATATCCCAGGGGGCGAGGAATTGGCCTTTTTTTACGTTAATGGCGCGTCCTGTTTCGGCAGCGGCAATGAGTAGGTCGGTTTGACGGCAGAGGAATGCAGGGATTTGTAATATGTCGGCTACTTCGGCTACGATAGGGCATTGCCATGATTCGTGAACATCGGTTACGATGGGTATGTTTAGTTCAGTTTTTACGCGTTGTAGGATTTGTAGGCCTTTTTCTATGCCTATACCACGAGGAGAGGTGACTGAAGTGCGATTGGCTTTGTCGAATGAAGATTTGAATATGAATGGTATTTCGAGACGAGTGCAAATGTTTTTTAGTTCAGTTGCTACTTCTATGGTCATCTCTTCGGATTCGATGGCGCATGGTCCTGCTAATAGGGCAAATCGTCTGTTGTCGCCTATTATTATGTTGTCTGTGATTTTTACCATATTTTTAATCAAGAGTTTTTAGTTCGTAGCCTTCGTTTTTCAGCCAGATGATTGTTTCTTCGAGTATGTGCAATGTGCGAGGTGCTGCCTTGATGGAGTCGTGCATTACGATGATTGAGCCTGGTCGGGTGTAGCGTTTTACTATTTGTAGAATATCTTTTGGTGAATGGTTATTGTCCCAATCGTAGGTTATTACATCCCATTGAATTATTTTGTAGCCTTTGTTGCGAAGCATGGCGTTTTGGCGTGGGGTGATGAGTCCGTGGGGTGGGCGGAATAGGTTGTTGCCTATGAGGGCTGCACATTCGTCGATTTCGTTGATATAGTCGTTTGTATTGGTGTAGAAACCTTTGGAATGGTGCATTGTGTGGTTGGCAACTTGATGTCCTTCTGCTTTGATTTGTGTAAATAATTCGGGGTGATTGAGTATGTTGTCGCCTACGCAGAAGAATGTTGCTTTGATGTTGTGTTTGTGTAGGATTTTGAGTATTTTGCTCGTTGTTTCAGGGCAAGGTCCATCATCGAATGTCAGATATACTGCATGCCCAGCAGATTTTATTCGGTATTCTGCTGGGCATAGTAGTTTTAGTATTTTGTTAGGTTGATACATTTATTATAGTCAACAGTCAAAGGTCAACTGATAGTAGTTAAGGGGTTAATTACGCACTAATGGGTAATATTTTTGGAGATTTTCTTCGAGATCTGTGGTCAATTCCGAGTTGTAGTTTCTAGCAGTCATCCACATGTTTTGGATTAAGCCTACATTTTGGCGGATAGATAACTCTTGAGACATGAATTTGCTGTGTTTTGGTTTTAATGATTTTACCCATTCTATTTTAGCGATGCAATCATCTAGTAGAGGTTGGATTAGAGCATCAGCTTTTTCAGTTTGACCGAGTTCGTAGTAGTATTCGGCAAGCATAGCTGTGCTATAGTCAGCTGGTACTGATGTTGTAGGGATTACTTCCATACATTTATCAAGTACTTCGAGAGCTTTTTCGTTTTGCTCCTCTTCAATGAGGGCTACTGCGAGTTGACCGAACATCATGCGCATTGTGCGAGCCATGCGGATGTGTTGTTCGTCGAGATATACATTAGGGTCGGCAATGTTGCCCCATACGAATTTGTTCATCATATTGTCGTACATAGCCTCAGTGTTTACTCTTTCTCTTTGACCTTTAACAGGAACAATGCGATAAGCCAAGCCTTCTAGTTGCATGTATTCTTGGAGAGCTGGGTAGTATTCGCTACCGACAGTAGCAGCAACATATATAGGACGTTCCCAATTGTTTGAATTAAGCATTTCGAGCACCATTAGTTGAGCTTTGCCTACTGAACGGCTGAGTTTGATTTGCATTTGGTCAACAATTTTAGCAGAGTCTTTTGCAGCTACAGTGCCAGTTTCGATAGCTTTTTGTTTATCGACAGGGAGTATCATTGTTGAACTGAAGAACGTACCAATGCCATTTTCGTCAATGGTTTTTGGATTGCGTACGAGGTCGAGAGCTTGACCGAGTTCCATACCATTTTTGAATTGAGAGTGGTCTGTTACGCGGCAAATATCAAGGTTTCCTGATACATAATCTTTTTTGTCCCAAGTGATAGGGAGTGGCGCTGAAGTGTAAGCCTCGCGTTTCATTTGATCGATATACCAATCTGTGTTGAGGTATGAAAGGTTGCATACGCGCATGTCTGTACGATTTTCTTCTACTTCTTGGTTGTACCAAAGAGGGAAAGTATCGTTGTCGCCATTAGAGAAGATGATTGAGTTAGGGGCGCAACTGTTGAGGTAGTTGAGACCAAAGTCGCGAGCCATGCGGCGGTTAGAGCGGTCGTGGTCGTCCCAGTTTTGTTGTGCCATAAGAGCAGGTACACCAAGACAGCAGATTGTAACGATGAGAGCAGCCAATGGTTTTGGCATGAATTTTTTGATGAGAGAATAGAAGAACATCACGCCAAGACCAATCCATATTGAGAACGCGTAGAACGATGCAGCGTATGCGTAGTCACGTTCGCGAGGTTGATATGGGGTTTGGTTGAGATACATTACAATTGCGAGACCAGTCATGAAGAATAGCACGAATACAAGCCAGAATTGTAGGTTGCCTTGTTTTTTGTTGCCTAATTGCCAAAGGATACCGAGCAAACCGAGCAATAGAGGAAGCAAGAAATAGCGGTTGCGGCCTTTGTTGTTTTTGAGAGAATCAGGCAATGTATCTTGGTTGCCAAGGCGTGCATTGTCGAGGAATGATATGCCTGAAATCCAGTTGCCTTTATCTATTTCACCATGGCTTTGGAGGTCATTTTGGCGACCTGCAAAGTTCCACATAAAGTAGCGCCAATACATGAAATTGACTTGATATGAGAAGAAGAAGCGAAGATTTTCGCCCATTGTTGGCATAATGAGAGTCTCTTGGCGACCACAACGGTCAACCGAAATACGTTTACCTTTGATATTTCCCCAATCTTTATAGGCAGTTACATGGTGTGATTGACCAGAGTACATACGAGGGAATAACATTTTGAAACGTGAATCCATTTCGTAGCCTGTTTGGCGTTTGCCGAGGTTTTCGTATGAATCTTTTTCGTCGGTAGAAGTTTTCACTTTTTGTTGCCATACAGTGTTGCCATATTTAGCGCGAGGTACGCACATGTTGCCTTCGATGTCAAGGATTTCAGGTGCAGAATACATTGCTCCGTAGAACAATGGGCGGTCGCCATATTGTTCGCGGTTGAGGTATGATTGCAATGTAAATACATCTTCAGGCGAGTTTTGGTCCATTGGAGTATTTGCCATTGAGCGTATCACAATCATTGTATATGATGAATAGCCAATGAGCATGACCATGGCGCAAAGCACGATAGTGTTGAGCCATTTGTAGTTCCACTCTTTTTTGATGAAGAGTAGAGCCGACATTGCCGCAATAATCAATAGTCCTAGTATCACTCCACTGCCGAGGAATGGAATACCGAGCATAGTGAGTGCTGCAATGAATGATATACGAGCACGGATATCGTTTTTAACGGTTTGAGTCTCATAAACAGCCCAAATGAGAACTGCTGCTGTAACGATGAGGTAAATAATCACACCGCTATTGAAGCCTAAACCGCAAGTGTTTACGAAGAAGAGTTCGAACCACGAAGCCACTTTCACGAATCCAGGAATCATACCGTAGAGTACGGCAGCGAGGATTACGACAGAGATACCGAGGGCAATGAGAGTGTTTTTGGTATTGACTTCGTATTTTTTGAAATAATATACAAGTACAATTGCAGGGATAGTCAACAAGTTGAGCAAGTGGACACCGATACTCAAGCCCATGAGGTAGGCAATAAGAATAAGCCAACGAGCAGCATGTGGCTCATCTGCAACGTCTTCCCATTTAAGAATACACCAAAATACTACAGCTGTGAATAATGATGAATAAGCATATACCTCACCTTCTACTGCCGAGAACCAGAAAGTGTCAGAGAAAGTGTAAGCTAATGAACCTACGAGGCCTGCACCAAGAATAGCGATGCCTTTGCCAAGAGTCATTTCATCGCCATCTTTCACAGTGATTTTGCGTGCGATGTGGGTAATTGTCCAGAATAAGAACAATATAGTGAATGCGCTACACATAGCCGACATTGCGTTTATCATGGCAGCCACTTGTGTTGGGTCTGAAGCAAAAAGCGAGAATAGGCGACCTGTCATCATGAAGAAAGGAGCTCCAGGTGGGTGACCTACTTCGAGTTTGAATGCCGATGCGATGAACTCGCCGCAATCCCAAAATGATGCGGTTGGCTCAATTGTGAGCAAGTAGGTTACCGTCGCAACAGCAAATGCCAGCCAACCTACGATGTTGTTGTAAAGTTTAAAGTTTTTCATTTAGTTTTATAGTTTATTTTATTATTAATTTCTTAGTGAATACACACCGAGAGTGTGTATGGCGAAGGTAGGGTTATCCTATGAAGAAGGTAGGGTAAAGGTATGGTGAAATAAGGTTATTTCTTTAAGAGGAATACACAATGAGAGTGTGTATTGTTTGAACTTTTGATTTTCGTTACTTATTCTTCATTGCTAGGATAGTCAATTGTATAGTGCAATCCGCGACTCTCTTTGCGAGCTGTAGCTTGTTTGATGATGAGGTATGCCACAGATATGCAGTTGCGAAGTTCGCAGATGTCGCGGCTAACCACCGACCGTTCGAAGAGGCTTTCTGTTTCGCGGAACAATATTTCGAGGCGAGACATAGCGCGTTTCAAACGGAGGTTTGAGCGCACAATTCCCACATACGAACTCATTATTTGTTGAACCTCTTTGAGTGATTGAGTGATGAGAATCATCTCTTCTGGCAAACGGGTGCCTTCGTCGTTCCATTGAGGGATTGCCTCGTTAATTCTTAATTCCTCAAGTCGAGGAATAGCATGTTCAGCAGCTGCGTCGGCATAAACTATCGCTTCAATGAGTG
>JAZLDO010000136.1:0-5618 GCA_045614825.1 Candidatus Aphodosoma sp.
CAAAGGGAAGAAGTGGGGTAGTGTGGCAGGATTGGCAGCAACGACAGCCTCGCCAAAGAGTAAGCCACATTTGGTGCCACCGATATAGAAGACATCGCATAGACGGGCAATGTCGGGCAGAGTGACATCACAATCCTTAGATGCAAGGGCATAGCCAAGGCGTGCACCATCCATATATAAAGGAATATTGTGTTTGTGACAAACGGCAGAGAGTTGCTCAAGTTCGTTGAGCGAATAGAGCGTGCCATACTCGGTAGGCATAGTGATGTAGAGCATGCCAGGAGCCACCATATGTTCGTAGGTCTCGTCGCGATAGAAATTGGTGATATAGTTGTCGACTTGATTTGCAGAAAGTTTGCCATTGGTGTCGGGCAGAGTGAGGACCTTGTGGCCGCTATGCTCGATGGCACCGCTTTCGTGGACATTGATGTGGCCACATTCGGCAGCCAAAACGCCCTCGTGGCGACGTAGCAGGGCATCGATGACAGTGGCATTGGTTTGGGTGCCACCCTCCATAAATTGAACTAGCGCATTAGGAGCAGCGCACGCAGAGCGGATAGCATCTTTGGCTTGAAGAGTATATTGGTCGCAGCCATAGCCAACGGTGTGCTCGAGGTTGGTTTCTAGTAATCGACGCATCACCTCGGGGTGAGCGCCAGCCATATAGTCGCTATTGAAATAGAGCATGAGAGTGTTGTGTTTTATTAGTCTGTAGATTTTTTGAATATATATATTTTTTTGTTTAGCAAAGGTATAAAAAATCTTGTAAGCATGCAAGAAAGAGATGGATTTTTCGATGATTTGCGGTTTAGATGAAGAGAAAAACTTGGTGGAGGTTGCTTTATAATATATTTATAGTATGTTATACATAGGGAGGAGTTAGTAAGGCGAAAGGAGTAGGGAATAGGGAGTAAGTGTTTTATTATAATGTGGGGTGTTGCGGGATAATTATTTTTTTTGTATCTTTGGAAATTAATTAATTAAACAGGTATAGTATGAATATATTGAAAAATATATTATTGGTTTTCATTTTGTTAGTGAGTGTAAGAGGATATGCAGATAGAACAGAATTGGAGCAAGCGGGGATGAAGTTGTCGCAATTTTTGTTTTATCTTGATAATTTGTATGTTGACACGGTGGATGTGGGAGAGTTGGCAGAGAAGGCAATAGTGGAGGTTTTGCAGGAGTTGGACCCGCACTCGACATATATTGCAGCGGAGGATGTGGCAGAGATGAATCAGGGGATTCAAGGAAACTTTGAAGGGATAGGTATTTCGTATCAGTTTATAAAAGATACAGTTGTGGTGAGTCAGACGATAGCAGGGTGTCCAGCAGAGAAAGTGGGGATGTTGCCAGGCGATAGATTGACGCATGTGGGTGAGACTTGTATTGCCGGTGTGGGTATGAAGCAGTCGGAAATACCGAAATTGATAC
This sequence comes from Candidatus Aphodosoma sp., assembly GCA_045614825.1. Lineage (GTDB taxonomy): Bacteria > Bacteroidota > Bacteroidia > Bacteroidales > Paludibacteraceae > Aphodosoma. The sequence continues at coordinate 1,435 of JAZLDO010000136.1, forward strand.
GTGGACCAAAGGGATCGAAAGTGAATGTGACAGTGGAGCGTAGAGGAGAGAAGAAACCTATAGTATTCACGATTATACGCGATAAAATTCCGCTTCACTCGGTAGATGCAGCATTCTATGTGGCAGAAGGAGTGGGGTATGTGAAATTGAATAGTTTTTCGTTTACAACTACAGACGAGATAGCGCAGGCATTAGATGAGTTGGAGAGAGAGGGAGAGTTGAAGAGTTTGGTGTTGGATTTGCAGTCGAATGGAGGAGGTGTGATGTCGGCAGCAATAGAGTTGGTTAACCTATTCTTGCCAAAAGATAGGCTGATAGTATATACCGAAGGTGTGCATCAAGATAGATTTGAGGCAATGTCGTTCGGTGGTAAGAAGTTGATAGATATGCCATTGTATGTGTTGATAGACGAACATTCGGCATCGGCGAGCGAGATAGTGTCGGGGGCATTGCAAGATTGGGATAGAGCAACGATAGTGGGGCGTAGATCGTTCGGTAAGGGCTTGGTGCAAAGACCATTGACGATGAAAGATGGGTCGGAAATACGATTGACAACATCGAGATATTATACCCCATCGGGTCGAAATATACAGAAACCATACGCAGAGGGAAAAGAGGAGTACTACAAAGACCTTGAGCGTAGATATGAACATGGAGAAATGGTGAATCCGGATAGTATTACATTCCCAGACTCGTTGAAATATAAGACATTAGTAGAGGGTCGCACCGTGTATGGTGGAGGAGGAATATTTCCGGATGTGTTTGTGCCATTGGATACAACACGAGTGACAAAATTACATAGAAATGTGGTGGCAAAAGGTGTGTTTGCGCGGACAGTAAGTGAGTTTGTGGATGGAAATAGGAAAGTGTTGTTGCGCAAATATAGCACATTTGAAGAGTTTGAAGCAGAATTCGTGATGAGCGAGAAGATTTATGATAGATTGATAGAGAATGCGCGTGAGGAAAAGGTGGAATTTGATGAGGTAGATGTAGAGAAGAGTAAGTCGTTGTTGATGTTGCAGATGAAGGCCGTAGTGGCGCAAGGATTGTATGGAACAGAGGCATTTTATAGAGTGATGTGTGTGGAGAATGCGGCGTTGGATAAGGTGTTGGAGATGATAAAAAAGTAAATTTAAATAAAGATAAAAGATATGACACAAATTCAAGAATTGGGCGAATTTCGCCTTATCGATGCACTCACAGAATGCATCGAATTGCAAAATGAATCATCGAAAGTGGGCGTAGGCGACGACTGCGCAGTGATGAATTATGGCGAAAAAGATGTGGTGGCGACAACAGATTTGTTGTTGGAAGGTATTCATTTTGATTTGACATATACGCCATTGAAACATTTGGGATATAAAGCAGCGATGGTGAATATCTCGGACGTTTGTGCGATGAATGCACGTCCAACACAGATGTTGGTTAGCCTCGGTATCTCGCAACGCTTTCATGTAGAGCAAATTGAAGAACTTTATGCAGGTATTTATTTAGCTTGCGAGAAAGCAGGTGTGGATGTAGTTGGTGGTGATACATCGGCATCGTTGACAGGTTTGACAATTAGTATCACTTGTCTTGGAGAAGTGGAAAAAGACTGCGCAGTGTTGCGTAGTGGAGCAAAAGAAACAGATTTGATTTGTGTGACAGGCGACCTTGGTGCTGCATATATGGGATTGCAATTGCTTGAACGTGAGAAACGTATATTCGAAAGCGGACAAGATGAAGGATTCCAGCCAGATTTTGCTGGGAAAGAGTACATCCTTGAGCGCCAATTGAAACCAGAGGCATGTATAGATACAGTTAAATATCTTCGTGAGAAAAATATTGTGCCAACTGCCATGATGGACGTTAGCGATGGATTGTCGTCGGAATTGTTGCATATTTGTAAAGCGAGTGGGGTAGGATGTCGTGTATATGAAGATAAATTGCCAATTGATTATGCCACAGCGTCGATGTGTGATGAATTTAATATGAACTTAACAACAGTGGCGTTGAATGGCGGAGAAGATTATGAATTGTTGTTCACAGTGCCATTGTCGGAACACGAAAAACTTCAAGGTCTTGAAGGCGTGCATATCATCGGTCATATTACAGATGCAAATTCAGGTGCAGCACTTATTACGCGCGATGGACAAGAGATGCAGATTACAGCGCAAGGATGGAATGCGTTTAAGAAAGAAGAAGAATAGTTTTGGTTATGTCATAAAAAAGTTGTAACTTTGCAGTCCCAAAAAAGAAGAACTAATAATTCATTAAAAATATGAAACCAATAAATTTGCTTTCAATCGGTATAGCTTCGGATCATGCAGGTTATGATTTGAAAGAGGCTGTGAAAAAATATCTCGAAGAACAAGGAGTTATTGCAACAGATTTTGGTACAAATAGCACAGATAGTTGTGATTATCCAGATTATGCACACCCACTTGCAAATGCAGTAGAACAGGGAGCTTGTGAGTTTGGTATTGCGATTTGTGGTAGTGCAAATGGTATCACAATGACAGTGAACAAACACCAAGGATGTCGTGCGGCGATTTGCTGGGATCCGGAATTGGCAGCTTTGGCGCGTCAACACAATAATGCTAACGTGCTTTCGTTGCCAGCACGTTTTATTTCAGAAGAAAAAGCGTTAGAAATTGTGAAAACATTCTTTGCAAATGATTTCGAAGGCGGCCGTCACGAGCGTCGCGTAGAAAAAATTGCAATTGCAACAGAGGCTTAATAAGTTATTTATAAAGGTATAACATTTAATTGTGCATTGAGTAAAGGGGGTGATTTTTAATTATTTAAGTATAAAATTGATAAAAAAATATAAAAATACTTTGCAGTGTCAGAAAAAACTGCTAACTTTGCAACCCGAATTTAAGTCGGGACGCTTTGTGCGTTTTATTGCGATAAATAATTATTAATCAACCTATAAATTACAAATTAAAATGATTGTAGTACCAGTAAAAGAGGGCGAAAACATTGAAAAAGCTCTCAAGAAATTCAAACGTAAATTCGAAAAAACAGGTGTTGTTAAAGAACTTCGTCGTCGTCAACAATTTGACAAACCATCAGTTGTAAAACGCGAAAAAATGCAACACGCTATCTACGTTCAACAATTGCACCAAAACGAAGACTAATTAATAGTCGGTTTTTATAAGAACGTTTAAGCAGAAAAATATGATAGAATCATTTCTGCAATATATACGGTATGAGAAGAATTATTCTTCTCATACCGTTTTGTCTTATCAGACGGATATTGAACAGTTGCGAGGTTTTGTTATTACCCAAAAGGGAGAATTTGATCCCAAAAGATTGACTTCTGATGAGCTTCGAGAGTGGGTTATTGCACTTATGGATGTAGGAGAAAAGCCATCTTCGGTTAAACGTAAAATTTCAGCAGTGCGTAGTTTTTATAAGTTTCTTAACCTTAAAAACCTGACAGACAATAATCCAACGTTGAAGATTGTTGCTCCTAAAGTGCCTAAGTCATTACCTAAATTTTTTTATGAAAAAGATTTAGATAATTGTTTGGAGAATTCGAAAAATAATTGTAACTTTGAAGGCGTAAGAAATTCTTTGATAATCGAGCTTATATATCAAACAGGATTGCGTCGTTCGGAGGTGGCAGGATTAGAAGATAAAGATGTTGATACAAGTACGCGACAATTGAAGGTGCTTGGTAAAGGTAATAAAGAGAGGATAGTGCCGTTTGGCATGAAATTGGCAGCGATGATAAATGATTACCGAGATATAAGAAATCAGGAGGTGGAAATATCTACGACTAAGTTTTTTGTACATACCAAAGGCACATCGCTCAATCCGATGCATATATATAATGTAGTGAGAAAACTGATGGGTGCAGTAACAACGCAGGAGAAACGCAGTCCACATGTTTTACGGCATACATTTGCGACGTCACTCTTGAATGATGGGGCAGATGTAAATGCAATAAAAGAGTTGTTAGGTCATGAAACATTGGCTGCCACTCAGGTTTATACACATGCATCCTTCGAGAAAATAAAAACTATTTATGAACGTACCCATCCAAGGGGAAAAAAGTAAGGAGGAATTATGCAAGTAAGAATTCAATCAGTACATTTTGATGCAACAGAAAAATTGCAACAATTTATCGAGAAAAAAGTAACTAAACTTGAACGCATATATGATGACCTCTCAACAGCTGAGGTTGTTTTGAGTGT
>JAZLDO010000137.1:0-6017 GCA_045614825.1 Candidatus Aphodosoma sp.
CTCATCGAGGACCTCGAAATGCGCAATATGCTCCGTCGCGAAGAGGACAAACTCGGCGCCGTAATCAAGATTGTTGCAGGTGCAGGTGGCACCGAGGCTCAAGACTGGGGTCAAATGCTCATGCGTATGTACCTCCGCTGGTGCGAAAAACAGGGCTACAAAGCCGAAATCACCAATATGCTCGAAGGCGACGAGGCTGGTATCAAGTCAGTTACAATCCAAGTCGATGGCGACTATGCCTACGGCTACCTCAAGTCAGAGAATGGTGTTCACCGTCTCGTGCGCGTGTCTCCATACAATGCCCAAGGCAAACGTATGACTTCGTTTACTTCTGTATTCGTTGTGCCACTCGTCGATGATACTATCGAAATCGAAATCAACCCTGCAGGCATCTCTTGGGATACTTTCCGTTCGTCTGGTGCAGGTGGACAGAACGTCAACAAAGTGGAAACTGGTGTACGTCTCCACTATGTATTCAAAAATCCTGTTACAGGCGAACAAGACGAGATTGTGATTGAGAATACCGAGAGCCGTTCGCAGCTCGACAACCGCGAGAACGCTATGCGCCTCCTCCGCTCTCAACTCTACGAACTCGAACTCCAAAAACGCCGCGAAGAGACTGCTAAAATCGAGGCAGGCAAAAAGAAAATCGAATGGGGCTCACAAATCCGTTCGTATGTATTCGACGACCGCCGTGTGAAAGACCACCGCACCGACTACCAAACCTCAAATGTCAATGCCGTAATGGATGGCGACATCGACATGTTCATCAAGACATATCTTATGGAATTTGGTGGCGAAGAATAAAATAATTTGGCACTCTTTTATGGCATAGGTTGCTTACACCTTGCTATTGATATAAAACAAAAAAAGATGAAACCAACTAAATTGGTTTCATCTTTTTTATATACACGTAACAAATACTTATTTACCTGCAATTGTTTCAATTTCAACGAGAGCACCCATTGGAAGTGATTTTACTGCGAAAGCAGAACGAGCTGGACATTCTGATTGATAGTATTGTTTGTAAACTTCATTCATAGCTGCAAAATCAGCAATATCTGAAAGGAATACAGTTGTTTTTACTACGTCGCAGAAATCATAACCTGCTTCATTAAGAATAGCTTTTACGTTTTTGAGTGATTGATGAGTTTGCTCAGCTACACCACCTTCAACGAATTTACCTGTTGCAGGATCGATTGGAAGTTGACCTGAGATGAACAACATACCATTAACTTGGTTAGCTTGGCTATAAGGGCCAATTGCTGCAGGAGCATTAGTTGTAGCAATAATTTTTTTCATAGTTTTTAAAATTTAAAATAGTATTTGGTTTATTAAAATCACTATATCTTCTTCTGAAAGTCCTAAACGCTTAAGATAATCAGCATCTGCTATCATCTTTTCCGCCAACTTAACATCATTATTAATCAATACTTTAGCCTTACGATAATACTCTCTCGCTATATCCTTTGCTCCCAAAGCCCAAAATGTATGTCCACCATTCAACGCATCTTCTACCGAAAAATCTTTCGACTGAGATAGTTTATCATAATATGTCATCGCTTTCTCATAATCCCCCTCCATAAACAAACACCACGCCAATCCACTCATCGCTTTATAATTATTTGGCTTAAGATATTCTACCTTATAAAACATAAAACGAGCTTGTGAAAAATCAGATTTATAAAGATAATAATTTGCAAGATTTATCATCGTAACTACATCATCTTCCTTTAATTTCAATATTGCAACATAAGATTCAGCAGCCTCGTCATGACGTTCTAATTTCCGATAACACAACGCTTTACGTTTCAATGTCCATATATCATTCGATTCCAATAAATCTGCTTTTTCATAACAAGCCACAGCATCTGCCCAACGTTCTAAATGCTGATAGCAATACCCCATTTGTTGATAAAAATACGCATCCCACACCTGCTGTGCATCTAAATATTCAAAGAAACAACATGCTCTATCAAACTTCTCAACCTCAAACAAATACTTACACACCAACTTTTTTAAATCCAAACCCATCAACCCAAACAACCAACTATTAGACTCAAATTTATCTATAAAATCAAATGGATTCACAAATTCACTTCTCCGTGGATACAATCTATAGAATCTAAACAAATCCAACACATAATTTCTTACTTCTACGGCAAACAATTTATCAGGATTATTCTTCCAATTCTCCGAATCTAAATCCTCACGAACAGCCTCTGCATCAGCTCCCATACCAGTCATCATCGACTTAAAACTCTCTGCCGGTATCTGCGCTATACTATAAAAGAACGAATATTTATCCGAATTACAAATGTGTGTGGATTCGGCAAAAAACCTCAACACATCTGGCATATCTGCCATCATTCGAGCTACATCTCGCTGATTTACATCAAAAGGCATAAACCAATGTGCTAACTCATTAAAAAACGGATACCCTTTCATATTCGAAAAAGTACTCATATACACGTCTGCCCCTTGCATCTGCATGTCGCCAAATTCACGCAATTTAGCCGACACCCCTTCATCGTCCATCAATGCCTTCTCCCATTTCGGATTAAATTCATCATCTGACATTGCATCTCCTCCCTCTTCTTTCAACATCTGATGCAATTTTGCGCCCGACTTAAATATTTCGGGATATATCTCTGTAGTAATTTTTTTTGTTACTTTATCAGTACCAAAGGTATTAATAATATACTTATAAGCCTTATCTATAGCACTCGAAAATTTATCATCTCCATACAATTGTGCAATTCTCTCCTTCAACATAACATTCTTCTCAACCCGCTTACCATTCACTGCCAACAACATCAACAAACCGACCATAGCACGAGCTCGCAACATTGGACTCTCACACTGCAATACATCCAAATATATCACAAAAACTGACTCATCATACATTCTCAAAGCCTTCAACATCAAAGCAGAAATCATCATAGCCCTTGGCGGTAAAGGCAAATCTTCATCACGCAAAAAACTTATAATATAATTACACTCTTCAATCGACAAACGCCCTCTTACCCACACACTACCAAACATTCTATTCAACTCATCTTCCCAAAGCAAATCAAATGTCTCTCTATCATCTTCCAATAAATATTCATCAAAACGAAAATTAAGCAACTCATTTGCATATATTGCCTTTTGTATATGGAAAGTACCCCTATTTAACTTATACGCAATCGCATCAACTACATCATCTACCAATAAATAAATATCTCGTTGCAACTTTTCTACAATATCACCTCGCTGAGGATCTTCATAATCTCCCAAACTATACTTCAACATCTGACCACACAACGTTTCCAACTCTTCACAACGTTGAATAGCCCACCACTCTTGCAAATCTTTCAGCAACAATCTCAAACGAACAAATGCCAAAGCAAACAACTTAGCATCCGTAAGTCGATACACCTCGTTGGCTATATTTTTTATCTCCGATTGTTGCATCTTGTATAATTAATATAATTACCCCAATAAACTAATTTTTCTTAATTGCGCCTCATTCAACACTTTTATCTTCTTACCTTCTAACGCAATAATCCCCTCTGAGTCAAAAGCTGCAAGCGTACGAATAGCATTCGAAGCTGTCATATTTGCAAAACCAGCTAAATCCTCACGAGACAAAGAACCTTTCAAACATTTAGTATCATCTTCAACTCCGTATGTATCTAACAAAATAACTAATGCCTCTGCCAAACGTCCACGTATATGTTTCTGTGTGAGACTCACTATACGCGAGTCTATATCACCCAAATCTGCCGACAAATGTTTAATAAACAACATTGCAAGACGATTGTTCGACTCCAAAATTTGACGGATTACAACCAATGGTACTGCATAAGCCTTCACACTCTCAAGTGCAGTAGCCGAAGTAACATACTTCCCTCCTGCAAAATATGCACGAAAAGCAAAATTTTCACCCTCACGGATAAAACGCAATATCTGCTGACGCCCTCCTATTCCATTCTTAAATATCTTAATCTTACCAGATATAACACAATACATAAACTCAGGCACCTCTCCTTCACAATAAATCATTTCATTTTTCTTAAACTCCTGATATTTAGTATTCTCACGAAGATACATACGTTCTTCATGTGTTAGTGCCATCCATATATCCGACATCTCGTCGATATGTTTTAAACCCTTTACTTGATTCTTTGCCATCAAAAATATGTTTTATAATTATGTTTTATAACTATGTTATACAACAACTTTTTCGAGGTGCAAATTTAATAATTTTTTCTGACACTAACAAGTTTTTTTTCAATCTATGTTTTATATCACATAGCAAAATAAAAATAGTATTTATAAAGCCCGATAATTTCAACAAAACGAATAATTAAATCAAAAACTCAGTAACGACACGAATAGTCTCAGCCACAGCCTCATCAAGATTATCATTCACAATGCGCACATCAAACTTCGGAGCAAACTCCATCTCCCATTCAGCTTTGGCAAGACGTTTTTCAATCATCTCTTCCGAGTCGGTCGCGCGACCCACCAAACGCTCACGCAACACCTCCACACTCGGTGGTTGCACAAACACAGCCAACGCATTGTCGCCATAATATTTCTTAATATTCAATCCACCAACCACATCAACATCAAACAACATATGCTGACCTTGAGCCAATTTGCCATCAATTTCGCTTTTCAATGTGCCATAAAAGCAGTTAGGATAAACCTCTTCATACTCAACAAATTCGTCATTTGCAATCTTTGCACGAAACTCGTCTGGTGTAAGGAAATAGTATTCCACCCCATGTTGTTCAGTTCCACGAGGGGCACGACTTGTAGCCGATATTGAAAAACCAAAATCAAAACCAGCCTCTTTCAGTTTACCAATAATAGTACTTTTACCCGAACCTGAAGGTGCCGAAAATATAATCAATTTACCGTTCATATAACAAATATTGTCCTAATGATTAACATTCTTATTCTTTAAGAGTCGCAAAGTTACAAAAAAATCTTAATACACAACCTCCAAACTCTCAATTTTTTTTCGTAACTTTGCACCTTAATAGACAATAAAATACAAAATAAGAGTCTTACCTTTCTTGACTCGCCCCTAAAAATATAAAAACACAATGGCTCGAATATTAGCAATAGACTACGGACAAAAACGTATAGGCATTGCCGTCACCGACCCTTTGCAGATGATAGCCAATGGGTTGACTACTGTTGAAACGCCTAAAATCTACTCTTTCTTAGCCGAATATTTCACTAAGGAGGAGGTAGAAACTATTGTCGTTGGTTACCCCAAAACTCTACAAAACGAGCCTGCCGAAGTGACTAAATATATCAATACATTCGTAGGCAAACTGCGCAAACTCTATCCCGACAAAAAAATCGAACTCATTGACGAACGATTTACGAGCAAAATGGCATTCCAAACGATGATTGATAGTGGCAACAGCAAAAAAGCACGCCAAAACAAAGCACTCATCGACCAAATCAGTGCCACAATTATCCTTCAAAACTACCTTGAATCAATGCATAATTCACAATGCACAATCCACAATTAATAATCATCACTAACTATCAACACTCAACTTTCAACTCGACAATATATGATTACAGTATCTAATCTCGCAATGCAATTTGGCAAACGAGTGCTTTTCTCGGATGTCAATCTTAAATTCACAGCAGGCAACTGCTACAGTGTAATCGGTGCAAATGGCGCTGGCAAATCAACATTCATCCGCATGCTCAGCGGCGAACTCGACCCTACTCGCGGACAAATATCTTTCGGTCCTGGCGAACGCCTCTCTGTGCTCAAACAAGACCACTTTGCCTACGATCAATTCACCGTGATTGACACCGTTATGATGGGCAACGAACACTTTTGGCAAGTGAAAGAAGAGAAAGATGCAATCTACCTTAAAGAAGACTTCACAGAAGAAGATGGTATCCGTGCTGCCGAATTGGAAGAGAAATTTGCTGAAATGGATGGTTGGAATGCTGAAAGCAATGCAGCGCAATTGCTTAGTGGTCTTGGCATTAAA
>JAZLDO010000138.1:0-10887 GCA_045614825.1 Candidatus Aphodosoma sp.
AGAGTTGTATTGATATGGAAGAATTCAAAAATGAGAGAAAAGAGCAAGAAATTGTGTTCTCTAAGTCGGTAAAAGCAGGTAAACGTATTTATTACCTTGATGTGAAACGTAGTCGTAACAATGATTTATTTCTTGCAATCACTGAGAGTAAGAAGAAATTCGCAGAAGATGAAAATGCTCCGGTAATGTATGAAAAACACAAAATTTTCCTTTATAAAGAGGATTTTGAAAAATTTACAGATGCATTAACAGAAATTATTGGTTTTATCAATGAAAACAATGCAGCTAATGGTGCGCGAGATATTCGTGAATTCCGTAGCTATCGTAACGAACAACCAGTTTCTGCTGTTGTCGAAGAAGCTCCTGTAGTAGAAGAGGTTCCTTCAACAGAAGATAAAAAATATGATTTCGATGTAGATTTTGAAATTTAATATTTTGTATCTAAATAAAAAAGATGGGATAATTTTTAGTTATCCCATCTTTTTTTGTGGTTTATTTCAATAGTTCAAATACATATTGATTTTCCTTGTTTAATACGAATGTCCAGGTTAGACCATTGTTTAGATTGATTAAAAAACAATCGCGAGTAACATAGCCACCTAAGTAGAGTTGGTAATTGATTTGATTTTTGTTTTCTACAGTATCAGTTTCGATTATTTCGCGTGGAATGTTGAACCAAACGGTTGTATCGCTCATTGTTTCGTCAAACATTTGTACATTGCCTGTGTATTTGTCAAGTTTGAAAGTTAGCGAGCGAATTAGCTTAGACTGAACAATTTCAAAACGACCACTAGTTGTATTTGTGGTTATAGCATTTTGTTTTTGAGCCATTAGACCAAAACTTAATGCAATGAATAAAGTTAATAGGATTTTTCTCATAGCAAGGAATGATTTATATTATTAATTTGTTTGCAAAGTTACAAAAAAAAGAGATAATAAAGATGTTTTTTATATTATAATTTGTTAAATTTGGAAGAATGCGCTTTTTTTTGTAAATTTGCGCCTTAGAAGTCGTAGTAGATAGGATGATTAAGTCCTGTTCATTAAAAGCGACGGATTATCTATATAAGTATGTCACATAAAGCAGGTTTTGTAAATATAGTAGGTAACCCTAATGTAGGTAAGTCTACTTTGATGAACGCCCTTGTAGGCGAACGAATTTCTATTATCACGTCTAAAGCACAGACAACTCGCCATCGTATTATGGGTATTGTGAATGGTGAGGATTTCCAAATTGTATATTCTGATACACCTGGAGTATTGAAACCTAATTATAAATTACAGGAATCAATGTTAGGGTTTTCGCAATCGGCATTGACAGATGCCGATGTGTTGTTGTATGTAACAGATGTATTGGATTCTGCAGAGAAAAATGCTTTTTTTCTTGATAAAGTGAAAAAAATGGATCATGTAAATACAATTTTGATTATTAATAAAATTGATTTGATTGATCAAAAACGATTGGAGGAATTGGTCGAATTTTGGCAAAAAGAATTGCCAGATGCAGAAATATTTCCTATTTCGGCTTCGGAGAAATTTGGTATTGAGCAATTGTTTGAACGAATAAAAGCCCTTTTGCCCGATTCACCTCCATTCTTTGATAAAGATGCATTGACTGATCGTCCTGAGCGGTTTTTTGTGAATGAAATTATTCGTGAAAAAATTCTTCTTAATTATGATAAAGAGATACCATACGCAGTTGAGGTAATGGTGGAAGAATTTAAGGAAGATGAGAATATTATACGTATTAGTGCTGTAGTATTCTGTGAACGAGATTCGCAGAAGGGTATTATAATTGGGAAACAAGGTGCTGCATTGCGTAAAGTTGGCACTGAGGCTCGCAAAGATATTGAGGCATTTTTTGAGAAAAAAGTTTTCCTTCAATTATATGTGAAAGTTGAAAAAGATTGGCGTAATAGAGAACGTAAATTACGTAATTTTGGTTATCAACTTGAGCACAAAGATTGATATGAAGAAGATAGTAACTACGTTTGTGATTGTTGCTTGTGTTATGGCTGTGACTATGTTTAACAGAAAGGAGCAACAAAGTAAGCCTAAGATAGTAGATATTCAGCTGATTGATGTTGATGGTTCGTTGCAAAATGATGTAATGGATTCGTTGGTTGCACCTTATAAAGCAAAGAAAGAGCTATCAATGAATGTTGTTATAGGTGAGGCGGTTGAAACAATGGAAGTTGGTAAGCCAGAGAGTAAGCTTACTAATTTGGTGGCTGATATTTTGTTGACTGAGGGGAGAAAATATATTTCAGATGTAGATATGGCGGTAACAAATATTGGTGGTATTCGTCGAACTTTGTTTGTTGGACCTATTACTGTTGGTGATGTTTTTGAGATTTTGCCGTTTGATAATTCATTGTTAGTTTTTGAATATAAAGGTAGTGATATATTAGCACTTGCAGATGCAGTTGCAGTAAAGGGCGGTGAATCGATAGCTGGTATGACATTAACTATTCGTGATGGTAAGGCTGAAGATGTGAAAGTTGGAGGTGAAGAAGTTGATAGTGATAGAGTATATAAAGTAGTATCAACAGATTATTTGTCTTGGGGTAATGATCAATTATGCCCGCTTGCTAATTATATAAATTCTACACCGCTTAATATGATGATGCGAGATGCTATGTTTGACTATATTACATGTGCTACTATAAAGGGCGAAAAAATATCGGCAAAACTTGATAATCGTATAATTGTAGAATGATGAAGAAGTATATAAGTATATTGATTTGTTTGTTATGTGTGTTGGTGGCTTGTAATAAGAGCTTAGAGCGTCAACCATTGCAAATAATATTTACAAACGATTCGCATAGTCAAGTTGAACCATTAAAAGGGAAAGGTGGTTTTGAGGCCCGTGCTGCGATTATAGATTCATTACGAGCTGAGAATGAAAATACTATTTTGCTTGATGCGGGTGATATGTGGCAGGGGACTCCATATTTTAATATGTTTAGAGGGAAAGTTGAGGTAGAAGCTTATAATCTTATGGGATATAATGCTGTAACTTTAGGGAATCATGAATTTGATTATGGTATTGATACTCTTGTAGCACGAATAAGAGAGATGAATTTTCCAGTAGTTTGTGCAAATTATGATTTTGGAGAAACTGCACTTGCGTCGTTGGTAAAACCATATATCGTGATAGAACAAAATGGTTGGAGAGTTGGGGTGATTGGTGTTGGGGTTAATCCTGAAGGGTTGATTTTGCAGTCGAATATTGATGGTATAACATATAAAGATCCCATAGAGAAGGTTAATTGTTATGCACAAAAGCTTCGTGAGGACTTGAGGTGTGATTTTATAGTTGTGCTTTCGCATCTTGGATTGCATGATGATACGATATTCAACAATGTGTCGGATAGTACATTGATTGCGGGTGTGAGTGATGTGGATTTGGTTTTAGGAGGGCATACACATCAATATAAAGGAGAGTTTAACTTTGTAGATGCAGAGGGTGATACTGTTATGGCTCTTCAGGAGTATAAAGCTGGACAGAAAATATATTCTATAACAATTCAATAACAAGCGAAACCGTAGTTTTACTACTTGTTGCTCGCTACTAATAATCTAAGTTTATGAAAAAATTATTACTTTCGATTTTTGCGCTAGGCGCAATGGCTGTGTCTCTCAATGCACAAGATGCAGCGAAAGCAGTTGCTCAATCGGCACAAACAGAGGCTGCTAAAATTATTGAAACAACACAAGCCGAAGAACCTGAGAAAAAAGAATCTAACTGGAAAATTTCGGGTATTGTTACATTTAATGCTTCAGCAACAGGTCTTGTAAATTGGGCTGCTGGTGGTAACAATAACATCAATATGGTAGCTGCGGCTAACGTATCGTTCCTTTACAAAAATGGTCCATTTGCTTGGGATTCTAATATCGACACTGATTTTGGTGAAAGTTTTGTTGATAACAATCTTCATAAGTGGCAAAAAACCAATGATAAACTCAATCTTTCTACTAAATTTGGTTGGGAAATGGCTAAATCTTGGTATTTGACAGCTCTTGGTTCGTTCAAAACCCAATATGCTCCAGGTTATGATTATTCGCAGGAAGTTTTAACTCCAATTTCTCAAATTATGACACCTTCTTATACTGACCTTTCTGTCGGTATTGACTGGAAACCTAATAGTATTTTCTCTATTTATGTTTCTCCAATCGCTGGTCGTATTACTACTGCAACAACAGATGAACTTCGTGCTAAATATTTTGGTGCAGATTATGTAGAAAAACATCTTAACATAGAAACTGGTTTATGTTCTCGCAATTATCAAGCCGAATTTGGTGCTTCGCTCAAAGCAGGTGTTAATTATGACAAAATTGAGAATCTTAAAATCATCTCTACAGTGACAGTGTTTACCCCATATTCAGCTAAACCTCACGTTGACCTTGATTGGGATTTCTCTATCTCTTATCAATTCCTCAAAGTGTTGAATGTGTCACTTGGTACACAATTGAAATATTATGACCGTGTTATGTTTGACAAATTGGATGAAGCTGGTAATGTGATTGTAGATGCTAATGGTGTAGCTGTTCAAGGTCCACGCGTACAGTTTAAAACTATTTTAGGTCTTGGTATTGGTTATAGCTTCTAATCGTTTTCTATATAGTATAAAAACTTCATTTCATGATTGTGAAATGAAGTTTTTTTCTTTTATTTAGATATCAAAATGGTGGTAAAAAATATTAAAAAGCTATCTGAATATTCAAAAAAAAGCATTATCTTTGCATACGTAATAACATGGAGTTTACACTATTATTAAAATATAAAAAATAGGCTCCTTTTATTGGTGTGAAAAATTTTATTAAATATCTAATTCTCATCATAATTGCGTTTGCATTTTTTGGTGGTACAAATGAATCGGATTCTGTGAATGAAGAGAATTCGATTGAGGATTTGACTACTGAATTTGTAACTGCTCACATTGATTTTTCGATTTTTGATTCAGCCTTGCATTCTTCTCGACAAGTTTCCTTGGTGAGCTACTCGGCTACGCAAAACTTATCGCAAAGAGCCAATAATGGGCATAAACAAAGTTTCGCATTTGTCAAAGCCGGTAAAATTCTAAATGCTGGCGTTATCAATTCTATATATAATAATTCCCAAATCTATTATTCCTATCTCACCAAACCTACTCAACGTTTGATTAGTTTTGGCAAACTTATTATTTAGTTTTTAGTGTGTAAGTAGTAACATTCTTGTGTTTTATTAGGAATGTATTTCTTTTACATATAAAATAAAAACTATATAATAAATAAAATGGAATATATAATTCTCATTATCTCATTAGTTGGCATTGTATTAGGAGCCGACTTCTTGGTTGCGGGCGCAGTTTCTATTGCTCGTAAATTCAAAGTGTCAGATTTCGTTATTGGAGCAGCTATCGTGGGTGTGGGTACATCTATGCCTGAACTCGTAGTGAGCTTTATTGGAGCATTAAAAGGCAATGCTGATGTTGCAATTGGCAATGTTGTTGGTTCTAATATTTTTAACGTATTAGGCATTCTTGGTGTTACTGCACTATTTTTCCCTATTATTATTAACAAAGAAAACATAAAATTCGAGATACCATTATGTATAGGTGTTTCTGTGATTTTAATGCTTTTTGCACTCAATTTTTTCAATGGAAATCCTGCTTGTATAAGCCGTTTGGATGGGGCTTTGCTTCTTATTATGTTCGTTGGATTTATGTGGTACTCATTCCATCGCGACAAAAAAAATGCGTTGGAAGAAGAACTCAATAATACAACTAAAGATAATACCTCATTATGGTTAGCGGTGGCGAAAGTATTAGGTGGACTTGCTGTACTCATAACGAGTTGCGATTTCTTTGTTGACAACGCAGTAGCAATAGCAAAATCGTTTGGTGTCAGTGATGCTATCATTTCTCTCACACTTATAGCTTGTGGCACTTCGCTTCCTGAACTTGCTGCATCTGTTGCCGCAGCGATAAAGAAAAACACTCAATTGGCATTAGGTAATATTATTGGATCAAATATATTCAATATCACACTTATACTTGGAGTGAGTTCGCAAGTGATGCCTCTGACATCTGCAGGCATTACCTATGTTGACTATCTCGTCATGATTGCTGCCGCACTGCTTACTCTTATATTTGGTTTCTTGGGCAAAATAGGTAGATTAGGTGGAGCATTTTTGTTTATTTGCTTTGTAATCTATACTATTTATTTAATAAATTGATAACTAAACGGACGCATGAGCCGTCCCTACTATAATCTTTAATTTTTATACTAAACATGGGTATTTTACAGATTTTTACTCTATTAGGAGCATTAGGTATGTTCCTTTATGGTATGAACCTCATGAGTTCAGGCCTTCAAAAAGCATCAGGAGACAAGCTCCGTAGTTTTCTGTCTGCAATGACATCCAATCCATTCAAAGGTGTGCTAACTGGTCTTGGCATTACATCGCTCATCCAGTCCTCTTCTGCTACTACCGTAATGGTCGTTAGTTTTGTGAATGCTGGTTTGCTCACTCTTGCACAGGCAATAGGTGTCATAATGGGAGCCAATATTGGTACCACCGTTACAGCTTGGCTCGTTGCTTGGCTCGGATTTAAAGCCGATATTTCAGTTCTTGCAATTCCTTTGATGCTATTCGGTTTCTTATTCTCGAATTCTAAGAAAAATCAACGCCAAAATATTGGTGAACTTATCGTTGGTTTCTGTCTTCTTTTTCTTGGTCTCTCTTTTATGAAAGAGTCGGTTCCAGACCTCAACGAAACTCCTCAAGTATTAGAATTCGTAAAAACTTGGTCAAGTTATGGTTTTGGTTCTGTATTGATTTTCCTCGTTTTTGGTACTATTCTCACTTTGGTGCTCCAATCATCTTCAGCCACTATGGCCATCACTCTCATCATGCTCAGCATGGGTTGGATTCCATTCAATATGGCTTGTGCTATGGTGCTTGGCGAAAACATCGGTACTACTATCACTGCCAATATTGCGGCATCGGTTGGTAATACA
Source organism: Candidatus Aphodosoma sp. (assembly GCA_045614825.1). Classification (GTDB taxonomy): domain Bacteria; phylum Bacteroidota; class Bacteroidia; order Bacteroidales; family Paludibacteraceae; genus Aphodosoma. The sequence goes on from JAZLDO010000138.1 coordinate 7,006, forward strand.
CAGGCCAAACGTGCTGCTATGTCACACACCATATTCAATGTGTTTGGCGTAATTTGGGCTCTTATCCTATTCAAACCATTTTTGGCTCTTGTTGGTGTAATCATCGAACTATTTGGGCTACCTAATCCTGCTAATGAAGGATTTGCGGTAGTAGGTCCTAACACGGCAAGCAGTGTTGCTGCTCTATATGGTCTATCTATGTTGCATACACTTTTTAATACAATCAATACATTTATATTAATTTGGTTTACAAAAGTGATTGAAAAATGTGTAGTATGGATTATTAAAACACCAAAAAATCAAGACAACGAAGCATTCCGTCTCAAATATATTTCGGCAGGTCCTATCACTACTCCCGAACTTGCAACCGAACAAGCTTTCAACGAAATTATTCATTTTGCTCAAATTTCACGAAATGGCTTGGGTTATGCAAAATCAGCTATCTCTGAATCGAATGCCGATAAATTCGAAGAATTACGCGGAAAATTGGTGAAATATGAGGAGATTTCGGATAAAATAGAATATGAAATAGCCGCCTTCTTAAATGCTGTATCAGCAAGTGGTATCAGTGAAGATACCTCTGTGAAAATTAAGGCTATGTATAAGATTATAGGGGAATTGGAGTCGCTTGGGGACTCAGGGGAAGCTATTAGTCGTATTTTGTCAAGACGAAATATTCATAAGAAAACTTTTGATTTTGAAACTATCAAAAAGCTTGACAATATGGTAACAGAGGTAGATAGGGCATACGATGCGATGATTGAAAACTTAAATGCAGCGCATAAAGGCACTTTAGTTGAAATCTCTAATGCCTATAATGCAGAAGACCGCATTAATGGTTTGCGCAATTTGCTTCGCGACTCTGAAATCGAAGAAATTGAAGTAAACAAAAAGAACTATCAAACAAGTGTTTACTATATGGACATAGTGAACGAATTGGAAAAGATGGGCGACTTTATAATCAACATCTCTCAAGATCTTGAGAGAGCCTTTGCTCAAAGATGATGAGTTTTTTTATGTGGGTATAAAGTTATTGTGTTATACCGAATACGTGAGATTCTATAATATTTAGAGAATCGACAAGATAGCTACCGCTGAAGCCAGAGATGTCTTCGGCGGTAATTTTTTGGCGGTATGCCTCGAGGTAGTGTTTTGAGAGAGGGGCATAGCTCCAGTGCCAGCGTTCTTCGGCATAGCCAGTGCGAGCGGGGTCGGCAGTGTAGGGTTGGAAGAAGCCGAATTTATGTGCGTTGGCGCATAGCCAATTGTAGATGCGGAGACCTTCGCCGTGAGTCCAGTATTTGGTTTCGGCTGATATGAAGTCGAGTTCGGTGCCCCAATGGTGGCGCGATGTGCCAGGCATTGAGGAATAGCGCATAATGGAGCGGATTTTGGTTGAGTCGTTGCCTTGTGTGTTTGTCCATTTTCGTTCCCAGATTTGGCGTTGGCGGTCGAAGTTGCGAGTGGCAGAGATGATGGTGAGTGTTATGCCTTCACGGAGGGCAGAGTCGCGCATAGCGAGGTAGGCGGCGAAGGTTTGGCGTTCGCAGTATAGACCCTTGTATGTGGACATGTGGTCGGGGATGAGGACGAAGTTGGAGTCGGTGGCGGGAGTGAATTTGCCCAATAGTAGGTTAGGGTTTATAGTTGAGAGGTTAGAGTTGTGTTTGCTATCTTCGCTGGTTAGGACATGGCACGCTGTGTCGCTACTTGTAGTGTCGGCGCTTGGGATCGAGGTTGTCTGTTGATTATTAGCTGCGTTGTTGCAAGCATTGAAAAATAGTAAGAGGAGTAGAGGTATGATATGTTTCATATTTATATAGTTTTTTGTGTTTTGTTTGCAAAGTTAATAAAATAATTCGATAAATATTTGGTTATATTTGTTAAAAGTTGTACATTTGCAGAGTTAATTTGAAAGAGAAGATTTTATAAGAAAAAGATTTTGTTTTTGTTAGTTTCATTTGTACTTTGTGGAATTGTGATATTTGCTCAAGATTCGACCGATAATAAGAAAAATGAGTTTGTGTTGAAGTTGGTGAATGACATTGTGGCGGCTTGTGAGGAGGGGAAAGATACAACGATGAGAACGGATGTGGTGATGACGGCGGATAGTTTGAAGTCATACATTATGAGTGTGGCAAAAGGCGATTCTATCGTATTTGATTCGTTGACAACAGAGGAGAGAGAAGGTGGTGGATTTTGTGAAGGTGGTTGCGACGAAGGCAGATTCGGACTCTGCAAAAACGATAGTCACTACGGTGAAACGTTTGACCAAAAAAATTACTTTCGACTTAGACTTTGATGCTTTGGGCGATAGTGTTGTGTTTGAGTTGGATTTGGATAGTTTGGAGAGGAAATAGATTTTTAACCTTAAAATATTACGATTATGAAAAAAATTGATGTTATGGAGCTTCTTAATGATGCTCGTCTTTCGTTGTCGGGACACTGGGGTAAAAGTGCTTTGCTAGCATTGTCTTATGTGGGATTGGTGGTTGTAGCTTATATTGTGTTGTATGTGTTGTTGATTTCATGTGGTATGGATATAGAATCTGATAATACGTCTATTTTTGAATTGCCGATAGATATATTTTTAGATATTCCACTATCGTTTGGGCTTTCGCTTGTCTTTTTGTGGTTTGTGAAAGATAATAGGAGCTTTGAAATGAAAGATGTTTTTAGTGCTTTTAATCAAACTTATTATTGGAAATCAATAGGAGTTAGTTTGTTGATGGGTATTTATATTGTTTTGTGGACTTTACTTTTGATTATTCCTGGTATTGTTAAGGCTATGTCTTATTCGATGGCGACATATATTATTGCTGAAAATCCAGAAATGACTGCAGAAGAGGCAATTCAACGCAGTATGAAAATGATGGAAGGGCATATGTGGGAGTTGTTTGTGTTGGTTTTGGTTGCCTTGGGTTTGGTGGTTTTGTCTGCATTTACGTTGTTTGTGGGTTTGTTGTGGATTATGCCATGGTTGGAAGTTACGTCAGTTAAATTTTATCTTGAAGTGAAGGCTGATTATGAGGCTAGAATTGCTGTTGCTGAATGATAAAATATTGGTATAAGAATGGGGTTTGTGATAGTGTGTTGCAAACCCTATTTTTTATTGTTTAAATATTTGGTGTTTTAATATATTTTTTTTATCTTTGCAAAGATAATTATATTTGCCCGAAAAGTTATGTTTAGTATTGGTACACAAAGGTTTGTGGTGTGCGCTAAGATGCGTATGGTGTTGATGTGTGGTGTTGTGTGCCGTGTTGTGAGTGAAGAGTGATGCTGTGTGCGTCGCTTTTTGTGTTTTTATGGGGGATTTTAGAGGGAAGAGGGAGTAGGGAGTAAGGAGTAGTGAGTGGGTGTTTGGTGTGAATTTTTAATAATTTTATAATATATATTTTTTATGATTGAACGTTATAGTCGTCCAGTGATGCGTAATGTCTGGACAGAAGAAAACAAATTTGCAGCTTATTTGAAGGTGGAGCTTTTTGCTTCGGAGGCTTGGAGTAAGTTGGGTGTTGTGCCTGAAGAGGATATTAAAAAACTTTGGGATAATGCGTCGTTTTCGATTCCTCGTATCTACGAGATTGAGCAACAAACTCGCCATGATGTAGTGGCTTTCACACGTGCGGTGAGCGAAACTCTTGGTGAAGAACGTAAATGGGTTCACTATGGTTTGACTTCGACTGACGTGGTTGACACAGCTAACGGTTATTTGATCAAACAAGCAAATGATATTTTGCGCCAAGATTTGACAGAGTTCCTCGAAGTGTTGCGCAAACAGGCTATTCGTTTCAAATCGCAACCTTGCATTGGTCGTACTCACGGCATTCACGCCGATATTACTTCATTCGGTTTGAAATGGGTGTTGTGGTATGCTGA
>JAZLDO010000139.1:0-2157 GCA_045614825.1 Candidatus Aphodosoma sp.
ATTCCCCGAAAATACATTTTCTCATATACGCAACCTTCTGCCCGATATGATTTGTAACATACTCGAGCAGTTTATCTTCATCGGTATATTCATTATGAGTTTCGCAATACGATTTCAAGCGTTGTGATATATCGTTATTCACACTTTCGAATAACGAACTGTCAAAATAAAATTTATAGTCATTGTAAATAATTGAATAATCTACTACTTCGGTTTCTCCTTCGTATTGCATTTTAGTTTCACCCTTTTTGACGTATGGATTTAGTACACGGTCGGCAAAACCTTCATCCTTGTCGCGTATTTCCCAATATTCTGCGATAAAGCCATCTTCGGTTGGGTAGGCATAAAAGAACGAAATTAGGTTGTATTTATAGTTCAATTCTTTGGCAGTTTCTAATCGCATATTAAACACCATACGGCATCTCATATTATTGCCCTCAAAACATCCATCGATTGAGGTATTGATATAGTGCCATTGTTTCAAGTCTTTATTTAAATCAATCATATACACCCGTGGTGCTTTACAACTTTCGCGCACAGAGAATGGATTTTCGTCAGTAAATATAACAAAACTGCCGATTTTACCCATATTCTTGCCATTTAACGTTAAATCCTTGATGAATTTAACGTTACGTTCTTTGGCATTTGCTGATAGATCTGATAATAATGATTGTAAATCTGTCATAATGAGTTATAAATTAAAAGTTAAAATCCGATACGGCGGGTGGTAGGATTGTTGAATAATTCGCATTTGCAAGCTTCGTGGATGGCGTCGATGCTAATTGTGTCGTCACCTGATAGCACTGCGTTGACGATTTGTTTGCGGGCGATGTTTTCGATTTGACCACCGCTGAAAGAGTATTCTTTGGCTAAGTTGTAGGCTTCTTGCTCGGTGATGTCGGGCAACATACTGTGCCAAATGTGTTTGCTTTCGGCTGGCGTTGGTTTTGGAAATTCGATTTTGTAGAGAAAACGTCGTTCGAATGCCGAGTCGAGATTGCCAGTGAGGTTGGTTGTGGCAATCATTATGCCTTCGAGATTTTCCATCTCTTGAAGGATGATGTTTTGCATTGCATTTTCCATTTTATCTACGCCCGATACGGCACCTTCGTTGCGTTTGCAGAGAATGGCATCAGCCTCGTTGAACAAAAGTATAGGGGCTAAATCGGATTGTTTGCAATAGTTTTTGTATTTGTCGAAAATAGCTTTGGTGTTTTTCTCTGTGTCGCCAACCCATTTGCTGCGTAAATTTGGCACATCGACAATCATAATGGCGCGACCTGTGCTACGAGCCAATTGTAGGACAGATTCGGTTTTGCCTGTACCAGGAGCACCATAGAATATGCAGGCAAAGCCACGGCGCAGGCCATGTTTTACTAAATTTTCTTGTACTGAAGCAAATCGGTCGGCTTGCAAAAGGGAGTCGAGTTGTTGGATTTGTTTGCTAACCGAAGAATTGAAAAATAGTTGTTTTGGCGTGATAGAATCGGCTGATTTGAGGTCGCGAACGTTTTTACTTGTAGTTTTCTTTTCTATTTCGCTTAAAAATGTCTCTTTAGCCTTATCGGTTAATTTCCATGCATCACTTTCTACTTGACCATCGCTATTGCAATGTTCGACGAGGCCCTCTGTTTGCAAAGGATGCGAACCCTCTTCGAGCGATGATGCTTGCCAACGTGCCATGTGTGGACGAGGGAAAAAGTCTTCAATATCACCTCTTGTTATATGTTCGTCATCATTTTGAATATATAAATCAAGCATTACGCAAAGTATTATTAAAAGATAATTTATAGGGCTTGGATTTATAAAATTAGATAACTCGTGCGCAATTGTAAGATGAGGATTGTTGCGTATCAAAAGATTTAAGTTTTCGCGAAAATATTCAAAAGAGATATTATCTTTACGTTTATCATTTATTAAATCATGTAGTTCGTCTACCCATTGGTCAATAGTTAGATTTTTATATTCCTTTGGGGCATATGCCGTATTCTCGCGTATAGCTGTGATTAATTCGCCAGGAATAGAGTAGGAAACATCGTTTTTGTCATTTTTTGATTGACGGATAAGTTTTTTCTTCTCCAATTCCTCGATAGCCGACCAATAGGTTAGGATTTTCACTTTATTGCAATCAAAGAAACGAGCAATGTCGGAAATAAC
>JAZLDO010000140.1:0-31348 GCA_045614825.1 Candidatus Aphodosoma sp.
AAAGACGGAATTAATAGAATATGATATTACAGTTCCATTGAATAGTTCCGATTGTGTTAATTGTTTTTATGAACATGTCGTAAAGCATAAAAATGAACGAGAAAGAATTAGTTATATACAAGAAGTAGTTAAAAAAATATGCTGTGCTAATTATTATCATCGAGAAGATGAATTGGAAAAGTTAGAGCAAAAATTTGGTAATAAAAAAGCAGAAATTATTTATTCTATTAAAAAAGAAGGTAATTTCCTTTTTCTTTGTGTAGATACACGTCATGGTATGTTAGAATATTGTGATGATAGTGGAGAGCATATAATGGAAATTAGATTTGATGGAACTAAAAATAAGGAGAAAGATTTAAGTCATAGTTTACGCTGTGTTAGTGATTGGAAACGTAAAAAGTAATATAAATTTTGTTTTTATTGGGAAAATTATTGCTAATTAGATAAAAGTTTATCAAATTAACTAGAATAAATAATGTTTAATTTTTACAACCGAACAGCGTAATTATAACTAGTAACTAAACAAAGGACTATCGACATAAAAACAACAAATCATGAAAATACTGATCACAGGCGGAGCCGGCTTCATCGGCTCAAACTTAGTTGACCACTTTTTGGCAAAAGGACACACCGTAGTGTGTCTCGACAATCTTGCTACAGGTCATATCGAAAATCTTGCAGAAGCACTAAAAAACGAGCGATTTACCTTCATCCAAGGCGACATTCGCGATTTAGATACTTGTCGTCGTGCCGTTGATGGGGTTGACTATGTGTTGCACGAAGCCGCTTTAGGCAGTGTGCCACGTTCGATTAAAGACCCAATCACATCTAACGAAGTCAACATCGGGGGCTTCCTCAATATGCTCGTAGCTGCACGTGATGCTGGCGTCAAACGCTTTGTCTATGCCGCCTCATCATCTACTTATGGCGACTCAAAGGTGTTGCCAAAAGTCGAGGAGCAAATCGGTCGTCCATTGTCGCCATATGCTATTACAAAGTATGTCAACGAACTCTATGCCGATGTGTTTAGTAAAACCTATGGCATGGAGTGTATAGGCTTGCGCTATTTCAATGTGTTTGGTCGTCGTCAAGACCCAAATGGCGCCTATGCTGCCGTCATACCATTGTGGGTGAAATCATTGATTAGTCACGAACGTCCACGTATTAATGGCGACGGATCTTATTCGCGCGATTTCACATATATAGACAATGTCATCGAAGCAAACGAAAAAGCCATGCTCACGCCGACTGATTATATTCGCAGTCAAGCTGAGGTGCATAATATCGAATTGACAGGCGAGCATATCAATCTTGTGTTTAATGTTGCTTATGGAGGCAATACAACACTCAATCAACTTTACGACACCTTGCGTCGCAATCTCGCGCAGTACGATGCCGAGATAGGTACACTCGAGCCAATCTATGGTCCCAACCGTGCAGGCGACATTCCACACTCACAAGCCTCAATCCTCAAAGCACGTCGTCTTCTTGGTTACGACCCACAATTCGATGCAGCTCGTGGTTTTGCCGCTGCTTGCGAATGGTATTGGGAAAATTTGAAGTAAAATATGGACAAAAACCAAAAATATACGCAAATATTAAAGCAACAAATTGAAAATTTCAAAGATGAAAATAGATTTTTGGAATTTAAATCAAATTATCAAGATGCAATTCGGTTAGGGAAGTATATATCATCTCTTTCGAATGGAGCATGTCTTGATAGGCAAGATTTTGCTTATTTATATTTTGGTGTTGATGATCAGACACATGAAGTTAAGGGGACTACTTTTGATGTAGCTAAAATTAAAGCACAAGGGAATCAATCTTTAGAAATTTATTTACGACAATATATTCAACCACGAATAAATTTTGTTATTGAGGAGTTTTGGTTCGAGGATGTTCATAGAGTAGTTTTCTTTAAGATTCCTGCAGCAGTTGGTGAACCTACTGTTTTTATGGGTAAACCTTATGTTCGAGTTGATAGTCATGTTACCGAAATGTCGTTATATACGCATTGGATGCGGGAGATATATACATCTAGAATTGATTGGACGGCGCAAGTTATTGATGATGCAACAATAGATGATTTAGATACAGAAGCAATTCTATTAGCTCGAAAAGGATATAAATTAAGATATCCAGATTATGCAGAAGAGATGGATATGTGGAGTGATGAAGTATTTTTGGATAAAGCTAATTTAACTCAAGACGGGCAGATTACTCGTGCAACATTATTGTTGGTCGGAAAAAGAGAAAAAGCGCATAAGATTGGACATATTTCACAGTTGGTATGGAAGTGTTTTCAAGATGGAGAAACTTTTGGTGACACATTTACAATTCCATTTATAAAAACAACAAGTGAATTGTTAGGGCGTATTCGTAATTATAGGTTTAAAATATATCCACATAATTCACTTATACCAGCAGAGATATGGAAGTATGATACACGGAGTATTCTTGAAGGATTGCATAATTGTATAGCACATCAAGATTATGTATTAGATGAGCGTGTTGTTATAACAGAAGATAAAGACAAGTTAACTTTTGAGAATGCAGGTGGATTTTTTGAAGGTGATTATGAGCAATATATTGCAGGAACAAAAACGCCAAAGCGTTATCGCAATCCTTTTTTGATGAAGGCAATGGTTAATGTAAAGATGATAGACTCGCAAGGTTATGGAATTCATAATATGTTTGTGCGTCAAAAAGAGCGCTATTTGCCAATGCCAGATTATGAAGGAAGTACAGATGACCATGTTGTAATGCATATGCCAGGTACGGTAATAGATGAGAATTATAGTTTAATGTTGATGTCGCATAATGATATAAATTTGACAGAGGCAGTATTGTTGGATCAATTGCAAAAAGGGCGAATGATAAAAGATAATGCAATTGATATGTTAAGGAAAAGACATTTGGTAGAAGGGCGCAAGCCTAATATATATATTGCAAAATTTGTTGCACAATCGACAGATCAGAAAATCGAATACTCTAAACATAAGGGACTTGATGAAAAATCTTGTGAAGCAATGTTATTAGAGGCTTTGAGTGATCATGGTAAATTAACTCGAGAAGAAATAGATAAACTTTTGTGGTCAGTATTATCAGATCAACTTGATGATAAGCAGAAAAAAATTAAAATTGCTAATTTATTAGCAAAGTTAAAGAGAAAAGGGGTTATCGATAATACAACACGGGGAAATATTTCTGAATGGCGGTCTTGTAAATGACTTTAAATTATTAGCGATTTATTAGCGATTTATTAGCAATTAATTTGTTAATTATTTGATACATAATTTGTTTTGTTGAGTGGGGTTTTACGGAATTATCGTAAAATTACGAGCAATCGGTAGAGAATAATCTTAATTGCGAATAATTTTATCAATTTACGCGTCGCCTTCTTGGCTATGACCCACAATACGACGCTGCTCGTGGCTTCGCCGCAGCATGCGAGTGGTATTGGAATAATTTGAAATAATATAATATGACATTAAAACAACTTATACTTAGCGACTTAACCCGCTATGGGGGGGGTAAATCGTGGAAAGCTTTTTTGAGAGCCTATTTTTTTATTCCAGGCTTTCGTGTTTCATTTTGGTTTCGCGTAGCGAGTCATTATCGTCGTAATCCATTGTGTTGGTTTATTCTTCGTCATTATCATTACAAATATGGTATAGAATTGCCACGAGGTACCAAAGTGGGCGAAGGTTTCTATATTGGTCATTTTGGTGGAATTATTATTAGTGGAGGCGCAGTTATAGGACGTAATTGCAATATATCTCAAGGAGTCACTATTGGTGTTGCTGGTCGTGGTGAGAATCGTGGTATTCCGATTATTGGAGATGGTGTATATATGGGAGCAGGATCAAAAATTATAGGTAAAATCAGAGTAGGTAATAATGTTGCAATTGGTGCAAACGCTGTCGTAACAAAAGATGTTCCAGATAATGCAGTTGTGGTTGGTATCCCTGCAAAAATTATTTCTATGGAAGGAAATAGGTGAAATTAACAAAATAATTTTAATGAGTGGTTCTTTTGAGTTTATAAATAATAGAGTATAAGAATAAAAATGTCAAAAAAAATAATATCAGAAGTAGCAATTTTGAGACCAATAATTATCATATTGTTGGTTTTAATGCATAGTTTTTCTCCTTATGTTGGTTCGTGGGAGCCTATCTTTGAAAATGACGGAAGTTTAATTTGGACTTTGTATCGATTGTTGGTAAAATTAATATCTGGCTTTAGAATTGAGGCGATAGTTTTCATAGCTGGTTACATATTTGCATATCAAATGATAGATTTAGGTAAAAATCTAACTCTTAAAGATTTCTTTATTAGTAAATTAAAGCGTTTATATTTGCCTTGTCTGTTTTTTAGTGTCATATATTACTTTTGTTTTTATAATCAAGAAACTTTTGATATATCTAATTTCTTATTGAAAGTTACAAGTGGATGTGGTCATTTGTGGTTTTTGCCTGTTTTGTTTTGGTGTTTTATTGTTGGGTGGATTGTAAATCATTTTAATTTTAATAGGTTATTTTTGTTTTGTTTTTTCTCATTGCTTTCTGTTAGTCCAATACCATTTATTCCTTTTGGTATAAGTCTGTCTTTTCATTTTATTTTTTATTTCTACTTGGGTTATTTTTTGTGGATTTATCGCGACAGAATACTTGAAATATTCAAGGGAGCTTATATTTTATTCCTATTCTTAATATATCTATTTTTGGTTGTATTTAATGAATGTGCGGATAATATTTTTCATGTGAGTAAATATATTTTGTATATTATTACTTCTAGTATAGATTATATGTTAGCACTATCAGGTATATTATTCGTATATTTATTTGTCTGTCATTATACATATAAACCTAATTTTGTTTTATCCCCAAGAGTATTTTATTTAAGTTCTGTTTGTTATGGTATATATGTCTATCATCAGTTTTTGTTAAAATATTTATATTACTATACATCTTTTCCTATTTTATTAGGTGAGGCATTATTGCCTTGGATTTCTTTTATTTTGGTTGTGTTAGTTTCTTATATATTTACAGTTCTTTCTTTAAAAACAAGAATAGGTAGATTTTTAATAGGATGAGTCAAAATAGTTTAAATAGTAAAATAGTAAATGCAAGTAAATGGTCAACTATTACAGAGGTGATGGCAAAATTAATAGCGCCAATATCAAGTATGGTATTGGCTCGTGTTCTTACGCCTGAAGCTTTTGGTGTGGTTGCTACTATTACGATGATTATATCTTTTGCTGAAATTTTTACAGATGCAGGTTTTCAGCGTTATTTGATACAGCATGAATTTGAAAGTGACGAGGAAAAGTCAAATACAGCTAATGTGGCATTTTGGACTAATCTAGGGATGAGTTTATTTTTATGGTTGATTATAGGCTTTTTTAGCGAAGAATTAGCTGTTTTAGTGGGCAATCCCGGTTTAGGTAATGTTATAACTATAGCATGTGTATCTATCCCTTTAGCTGCATTTTCAAGCATTCAAATGGCGCTATATAAACGTTCATTCGACTTTAAAACATTATTTTATGTTCGTTTAGTAGGGGTGTTAATACCGTTGTTTGTTACTATTCCTTTGGCTTTGTGGTTACGCAGTTATTGGGCTTTGGTTATTGGCACAATTGCTGTTCATTTTTCTAATGCGGTTATATTAACGGTAAAGTCAAATTGGCGACCAAGATTATTTTATAATGTTCTTTATCTTAAAAAGATGTTTTCGTTCTGTTCTTGGACAGTATTAGATACAATTCTTGTTTGGGCAACAAGTTATATTGATGTTTTTCTTATTGGAGTGATGTTGAACGAATACTATCTTGGTCTTTACAAAACATCTATTGCAACGGTAGGTCAGATAGTGTCTATCATAACTGCTGGTATTTTGCCAGTTCTTATGCCATCTTTGTCTCGTGTTCAAAATGATTTTTCCGAGATGAGAGCATTGTTGCTTAAATTTCAAAAGTATATGGCTATAATTTTATTGCCATTAGGTGTGGGTATATTTATGTTTAGTGATTTAATTACAGCAATACTTTTAGGTGAGCAATGGACTGAAGCATCTACTTTTATGGGTTTGTGGGGATTGATGGAGGTTGTTACTATTATATTTGCTCGTTTTTGTTCTGTTATTTATCCTGCTATTGGGAAACCTCGTATTTCTGTTTTAGTTCAAATTTTACATCTCGTTGTTCTTATTCCAGCTGTTTATATTGCAGTGCAATATGGGTTTACTGCTTTGTATTGGACACGGTCGTTGGTGCGTTTAGAGTTAGTTTTGGTTAATGTGATTTTTGCTTATATGTTGATACGACAATCACCATGGAAAATGTTTAAAAATATATTTCCAGAAGCTTTTTCTGCTGTTGTGATGGGTTGTGTTGCTTATTTATTGTTATGTATTTCTGATTCTATATTAATGTCATTTATTTATATCCCAATTTGTGTAGTAGTTTATTTTGGGTTGTTGTACATTATTCCAGGAGAGAAAGATATAATGTTAATAGTTAAAAATAAGGTGTTGAAAAAGTAATGGATGAAATAAATATTTTGATAGCAGGTGATTTTGTGCCTTCTAATAGAGTTTATAAATTAATAGAAAAGGGTGATTTTGTTGATGCCTTTTCACAAGTAAGAGTATTAACTTCTGAAGTGGATTATTCTATTGTTAACTTAGAAGCTCCTATCGTTTTAGATGACGTAATACTTCCGAAATTAAAATCAGGACCAAATCTTAAAGCATCAATAAAAACTATTGATGCATTAAAATATGTTGGTTTTAATTGTGTTACTTTGGCGAATAATCATCTGTGTGATTATGGAGATGAGGGCGTTAGAAATACAATTTCTTCTTGCGTTAAAAATAATATTGATTATGTTGGTGCAGGTGAAAATATAGAAGAAGCAAAAAAAATTTTATATAAGAAAATAAAAAATAAGACAATAGCATTTGTTAATTTTTGTGAGGAGGAATTTTCTATTGCAACAGAGTATATGCCTGGAGCTTGTCCATTGAATATTGTGAATAATACATATCAAATACAAGAGGCTAAAAGGAAGGCAGATTATGTTATTGTAATAGTGCATGGTGGTGTTGAAATGTATAGGTATCCAACCCCAAGAATGCAAGAGACATATCGTTTTTTTGTAGATATGGGTGCTGATGTAGTGATAAATCATCATCAGCATTGTTATAGTGGTTTTGAGAGATATAAGGAAAAATTAATTTTTTATGGGATAGGTAATTTTTGTTTTGATAAGGGGGAGGATAATGTTTTGTGGAATGAGGGATACATAGTAAAATTATCATTTGTAAAAGGAAATAATAATATAGAATTTAATATTTTACCATATGTACAAGGAGCGGTAGATTTTGCTGGTGTTAGATTAATGAATGTAGCAGAAACGGCTAAATTTCAGAGTGACATAGATAAGATAAATGAAGTTATTAATTCGGAATTATTGGAGTTTCAGTTTGAAGAATATTTAAATAAAGTACATTGGGGTAGAATTTTAAATTTAGAACCTATTTATAATAAATATGTGAGATTTTTGCAATCAAAGAATATTTTACCACATTTATTAAGGAAAAAAGCTTATTTAGATTGGTATAATCGATTAAATTGTGAAACACATAGAGAAGTGCTATTAAATATTTTATATAAGAAAATTTATGGTAGATATAAAAATAAAAAATAAAGTAATTATTTTTGGTAGTAATCATCATAATACATTAGGGTTAATAAGAAGTTTAGGTGAGGTTGGTATAGCACCTTATTTAGTTTTGGTTACTAAAGATAATGATTCTTTTGTTGCAAAAAGTAAATATTTGACTGAAGTTTTTGTTGTTAGGGATTCAAAAGAGGGACTTGATGTTATAATATCAAATTTTAAAAATGAAATAGGCAAACCAATTATTTTTTGCAGTAATGATGATGTTGCTAGAATAATAGATATAAATTATGATTATTTAAAAGATTTATTTTTTGTTCAAAATGCAAAAACATCTAATTCTATATTACCTTATTTTAATAAGGCTTATTTGGGTAATATGGCAAAAAAATGGGGGTTTGATGTGCCTTATAGTATTGTTTTAAATAGGGATAGTGTTGGGTTGGAGCAAATACCATTCCCTTGTATAACTAAACCCTTAGAGAGTATAAAAGGAAAGAAATCAGATATTATTGTTTGTGAAAATAAAACAAAGTTAGAAAAAGTTTTAGAAAAATTATTTTTGTACGCAGATAAGGTTTTAGTTCAAGAATACATAGAAAAAGATTATGAAGTTAGTATTCTTGGGTTGTCTTTGCAGTCGCAAATATTGCTGCCAGGTATAATAAAAAAAATAAGAGAGTATCCATATAAAAAGGGAAGTAGTTCTTTCGCTTGTTTAACTAAAATTCCAATTGATTTGAATTTAGAACCTTTGTATAGAGCAATAAAAGAGGTAGGTTACACAGGTTTGTTTAGTGTTGAATTTGTAAAAAGGGGGGATAAGTATTATTTTTTAGAAATAAATTTTAGGAATGATGGTAATGGCTATGTAATAACTAGTGCTGGAATGAATCAGCCATATATTTATTGTCTAGATGTTTTGGGATTATGGGATGGTATTAGTTATAATGATGTGAAAGAGCCATATTATTTTATGTCAGAAAGATCGGATTTGTTGCATATTGCAGAGAGACGATTGTCTTTTTGTGGTTGGTATAATGATTATAAGAAAACAGATTGTTTTTTAAGATATAATAGGTATGATTTAGCTCCTACAAAGGGTGTAATTTTTCCAATTAAGCTTATTATAAATTTTATAAAAAAATATATTTTTGGATAGTATTATGTTTTTAGTTAATAAACTAATAGGTAGATGTCGAACTTTATATTGTAAAGGTCGAGATTTTCGTACTTCTAGGAAAATTATTGTTTTTGAGTCTGATGATTGGGGGTCTATTCGAGTTCCTTCGGTTGCAGTTAAAAATAAATTGATTGATTTAGGGTACAATATGAATTCTCGACCTTATGAAAGATTAGATGGATTGGAATCTAATGAAGATGTGGAAGAGTTATTCAATATATTATTAAAATATAAGGATGCCAAAGGCAATCATCCTATTATAACCGCAAATATGGTAATGGGGAATCCTGATTTTGGACTTATAAAAGAACATAATTTTGAAGAATATTATTTAGAAAAAGTAGAAGATACATATTTGCGTTATGAAAATTCTAGTCAGGTTTTAGATTTATTGAAAAAGGGTTTATGTTTAGGTGTTGTTATGCCTCAATTTCATGGTAGAGAGCATTTTAATGTTTTAGCATGGTTGCAGGCTCTTAGAAATCAAGATGAGGATGTTATCTGTGCGTTTGATAATGAAATGTGTGGTATTTTTCCCAAAAAAGCGCCATATCGAGGTAATCAATTTATGAGAGCATATGAGAATATTGATGGTTGTAATAGTGATTACATTGAGAAAAGTATAGAGGAGGGGTTGGTTTTGTTTAAAAAATGTTGGGGGTTTAATTCTAAATCATTTGTAGCACCTTGTTATTTGTGGGATGAAAGTATAGAGAGAAAATTATATGATTATAATGTTGAAATTATTCAATCTGGACGCCCTAATAAAAAATCGTTTAATAATAGCAGATTAATTTATACTTATTCGGGAGAAAAAAATGCTTTAGGTCAAATATATTCCGTTCGGAATACACGATTTGAACCCGCAGTATTAAAAAATTATGAGAAAGCATTGGAGTTATTATTGAGAGATATTGACGATATTTTTAGTAAAAATAAGATTGCAATCATATCATCACATAGAATTAATTATACGAGTCGTTTGTCTCGAAAAAATAGAGATTTATCTTTAGGGTTGTTAGACTTATTTTTGAAAACTGTGTTAAAGAAATATCCAGATTTAGAGTTCTTAAGTACTGACAAACTAGTGTCTATTTATGATTAGATTATTAAAGAAATGAATATAAAATTAGATAGATTTCTTAATTATACTTTTATATCATTAGAGATATTGATTCTTATGTTGTATCATCATTTTCCCGTGATTGGTGTAGGAAGGCATATACCATACTATTTGTCAATAGTATGTTTGGGGGTTAATGTATATTACAGTAAGAGAATTTTCAATACTCCATATATTTATTGGTTTCTTTGGGTTGTATTTGCGATTTTAAATACATATTTTAAAGGTGGGCAATTAGAGCAATCTGGGACTCAACTTTCTGTCTTCTGTCAAATATTTTCTAATTTTGTTTTATTATATGTTGTTTCTTTAGAATTTCAAAGGAATAGAATATATTTACTTAAATTTATTATTGTCTGTTTATTGATATATGCATTTGGTTCTTTTTTTTCTGTAACTAGTATACATGGAGGACGCGAACTTGCTTTTGATGGGAATACAACAATTCTTATGATAATGTTTTTGCCGATGTTTGGAATGTTATTATTTCAGTATAAAAGGTTATCTATGCCAATGCTTTTGCTTTATATTGTTGTAGCATTGTATTTTATTGTTGTCGGAGCAACTCGTAAAGCAATTGGGGGACTTGCGGTTGTGGGATTTCTGTTTGTATTATCAAGAGTAAATTTTCGTTCATTTAAAGCAATTATGTTTGTTATTATTGCTTTTGTTTTCGTTTATTTTGCATTTGATTATATGATGGAGAATACTATGCTTGGTGAGCGTTTAGAAGAAGGGGTAGATAGGGGTGATTTATTTGTGCCATATGAACTTCGTGATCATTGGTTTTTTAAGTTTGTGGGAAATAGAGCTCGTTATTATTTTTTAGGATGGAAATGTTTTATTAGTAATTTTTGGACAGGATTAGGTTTAAGAAATTATATAATGTATGATCCTGAAGGTCATACACTTCACACTGAATATATGGTGCAATTTGCAGAGTGTGGTTTAATCGGATTCACGTTATATGTGTTATTTATGGGGTGGATGGCATATAATCTTTTGTATATATTTTTTAAAATTGAAAAACGTGAAACGTTGATATATGCAGGTATATATGGAGCTATTTTATTTATTTCGTTTACAGCGTGGACTTATCAGTTTCCAATATATTTTATTGTATTTGGAGTTATAATAGGATATTGTAAAGATAAAAGATTAATAAAAAAATTATATGCAAATAGGAATTTATAAAAAAGATGGTTCGTTTAGTGATGGCTGGATTGCATATTGCGAGCGAAATAATATTCCTTATAAATTGGTTGATGTTTATGCTAATGATATAATTGCGCAATTGGCCGATTGCGATATTTTTATGTGGCATTTTCATCATGCTGATTATAGAGATGTAAAATTTGCTAAATCGTTATTAATATCTTTAGAAAATAGCGGTAGGAAAGTCTTCCCTAATGCTAATACCTGTTGGCATTTTGATGATAAAATTGCTCAAAAATATTTATTAGAATCAATTAGTGCTCCATTGGTGCCAACTTATGTTTTTTATTCAAAAAAAGAAGCAAAAGCTTGGATAGAGACAACTACTTTTCCTAAAGTATTCAAACTGAAAGGAGGTGCTGGTGCTATGAATGTAAAATTGGCAAAAACTAAAAAACAAGCAGTAAAATTCATCAATCGCACCTTTTCTATTGGGTTTCCACAATACGATAAATTGGGATATATATGTGATAAATTACAAAAATATATACATAAAAAGGGTTCGTTCAGAAGTTTATTAGGATCTTTTTATTATGCAATAAAACCTTATCCTACCGAATTTTCTCGTTACCAGGGTAATGAGAAGGGTTATGTTTATTTTCAAGATTTTATTCCTAACAATAAATTTGATATTCGTATTTGTGTAGTTGAAGGTAAGGCTTTTGGTTTAAAGCGTTTGGTTCGTGATAATGATTTTCGAGCGTCTGGTAGTGGTAGTATTATTTATGATAAGAGTGAATTGGACGAACGTTGCGTGCAAATTGCTTTTGATGTTAATAAAAAATTAAAAGCTCAATCAGTTGCTTTTGATTTTGTTTTTGATGAAAAAGATAATCCTTTGATTGTTGAGATTAGTTATGGTTATATAGCCGAGGCTTATCGTAAATGTCAAGGTTATTGGACAGAAAATATGCTGTGGTATGAGGGTGAAGATTTTGATTTTTGTGGTTGGATGGTTGAATCATTAATACGAGGACTTAAATGAAAATTTTATTTTTTGTGCAAAATTTAAGTAGAGGTGGGAAGGAACGTAGGTTAGTTGAATTGTTGTCTTATTTACAATATGTTACTAAATATGATATGAAGGTGGTATTGCTGTATGATGACATTGCTTATTCGAAATTTTTCTCATTAGGTGTGGATTATATTGTATTAAATAAGCAATTAGGGAAAAAAAATTTAAGTCCTTTTTGTGAGTTTTATGATATTTGTAAGGATTACAAACCGGATATTATTCATGCATGGGGTGTTGGGGAGGTTTTTTATACTATACCAACTAAATTTTTATTGGGCATTCCATTAGTTAATAGTCAGATAGCTGATAGTCGTGGTTTTAAGGGTATGTCGTTTTTTTTTAAAGTTGCATCATGGATTAATTTTAAATTTTCTAATATTATATGCTCTAATTCATTTGCTGGTCTTAAGGTATATAAACAAGATAAGAAAAAAAAATCTGTTGTTATTTATAATGGATTAGATGAGAATAGGTTTGTTAATTTAGCAGATAAAAAGGGAATTAGAGAAAAGTATGGTATAAAAACAGAATATGCAGTTATTATGGCTGCTACTTATTCAGTAAATAAGGATTGGAATCGATTTTTTGAGATTGCTAAATATGTTACAACATTGCGAAATGATATAACTTTTATTGGTGTGGGTGCAGAAGCTGATGGTAAGATATATAAGCAAATGTTGGAATTATCTAAAGGACATCAAAATATATTGATTAAAGGTCGTTGTAGTGAGGTGGAAAATCTTGTTAATGTGTGTGATATAGGAGTTTTATTTTCTACTCATGGAGAAGGGGTATCTAATACTATATTGGAATATCTTGCTTTAGGGAAACCTGTCGTTGTTGATAAAGAGGGGGGGTCTTCTGAATTTATAAAAGATGGTGATAATGGTTTTTTTACAGAAGGAATGTTGACTGAAGATGTAGGTAATTTGATTATTAAATTGATTGATGATGAAAAAATGAGATTTGAAATTGGAGGGAGGGGGAAACAAACTATTTTAGATTTGTTTACTTTGGGTAGAATGGGAGATCGGTTTGTGAAAGTTTATGAAACATTATTATAAGAAAAATAATTTACTTTTAAGCAAGAAGCATAATTTGTTTTATGAAAATATTGTTGGCTTCACCATATGGTAAGATTACTGGTGGTATAGCACGTTGGACTGGTCATATCCTTGACTTTTATGCTAATAAGGGCAAAAATGATTGTGAGATGGATTTGTTGTCGATGGGGCGTTCTACTTTTGTGAATACTCATTCATCTTTATTTTTTCGTATTAAATCAGCCATAAAAGATTATAGTGCTATTTTACGTGAGTATAAGTATAGATTAATTGTAGGTAAATATGATTTAGTGCATGTAGCATCGAGTGCAAGTATTAGTTTGTTGAAAGATTGGTATATGGCAGATGTGGCGAAAAAAATGGGAGTAAAGTTTGTTATACATTTTAGATTTGGACGTATTCCAGAACTTAAAGAACAAAATAATTGGGAGTGGAAATTGTTGTGTAGAGTAGTGAAAAAAGCAGATAAGGCAGTGGTTATCGATTCGATGTCGTATAATGCTTTAGTAGATAGTGGGTTTGATAATATTGAATTTTTGCCTAATCCAGTATCTCCTCAAGTGGTTGATATTGCTAGTGAAAATAAAGATACAGAAAGAGAAGCACGAACAATATTATTTGTAGGGCATGTGGTGAAAACTAAAGGTGTTGTAGAATTAGTTGAAGCATGTAAGATGATTGAAAATATTAAAGTGAGAGTGGTTGGTACTATAACAGATGATATGCGTAATGAATTAATTGCCCAGACTGAAAATGCTAAGTGGTTGGAACTTGTAGGAGAAGAGCCTTATGAAGAGGTGATAAAAGAGATGTTAAGATGTGATTTGTTTGTTTTACCTACTTATACTGAGGGTTTCCCAAATGTGATATTGGAGAGTATGGCGTGTGGTTGTGCTATTGTGACTACACCTGTTGGGGCAATTCCAGAAATGTTGGAAGAAGAGAATGGTCAAAGATATGGTTGGCTAGTTGAACCTCAGAAGATAGAACCATTGCGTGAGGCTATAGTTGAGATGTTGGATGATGAAGAGTTGAAAGAAGAGTGTAGAGAAAATGTGCAAAAACGAGTTGTTGAAAGATACAATATGGTTGCTGTGTGGAATATGTTAATTAAAATATGGAGAGGTGTAAATGAATATTGTTAGAAAGATAAAGAATAATAGATTCGTTCGTGGGTTTTATATGATATATCGTAATTATTTCGGATTTTCTAAAAAGAAATTCGGGTATATTGCTGATGATGTGATAATTACCCCCCCCTATTATTTTTCTAATCCTAAAAATGTATTTTTGAGTGAAGGTGTTTCGTTAGGTTCTCATGCTAATATTCTGACTACTAATGCATGTTTTAAAATGGGTTTGAATTCATATACTGCAAGAGGATTGAATGTTTCTACTGGAAATCATGCTATGGTAATTGGAAGATTTTCACGTTTAATTACAGAAGCAGATAAACCAAAGGGGTTAGATAAAGATGTTATAGTTGAAGAAGATGTGTGGATTGGAATGAATGTAACGTTGCTTGCTGGGGTTATTATTGGTCGTGGATGTACAGTGGCAGCTGGGGCTGTGGTGTCGAAAAGTATGCCTCCGTATTGTGTGGTAGGTGGAGTCCCCGCAAAACCGATAAAATTTAAATGGACTATTGATGAGATTTTGCAACACGAATCGATGTTGTATCCAGAAGAGGAGAGATATACAAGAGAAGAGTTAGATGAGATTTTTAGTAAATACTGAAAGTCGATAGTCTAATATTTAAAGGAGAAATGTTTAATAAGTATTAAAAACAAACATATTGAATATGAGTTGTTTGGGTGATAATAAGAGATACTCCGTTGTGTCGTTGGGATTCTTTTGTTCTGTGGCTTTAGAGAATGAAAGAATTGGAATCCGTGATTGTAGTTTGCCTTTTGATTGGTTGATTGCTGGAGATTTTGAAAGGGTTTTATGGCTGATAGAAAATGATTTTAAAGATTTTCTATTAGAAGAAAATTTGTATCAAGAGTATGATATAGACCCTAATTATTACTATGATTGTGAAAGTAAGGTCCACTTTTATCATGACTTTTTGCATAATATTCCGTTAAGAAATCAATATAATTCTGTTAAAGATAAATATAATAGACGAATAAAGCGATTTTATAAAGTTATTAGTCAACCGACTTTGTTTGTAAGATATTGTTCGGAAGGTGAAAAAGAGTTGAATTATATCAAGAAAAATAGAGAAGAAATATTAAATATCTTAAGGCGGTATAATCCCAATAATGAAATTATTTATATTTATACAGGAAATAAAAATGAACAAGTGGATGATGGTGTTTTTTGTGTAGAAGCAGATAAAAATGATGGAGTAGCAAGAGTATATCTGAATAAATTGCCTCAATTGGAGAGTTTTTTGCTTGATAAATCAGTTTTGACTGAAAAGGAAATAAATGATAATGCAGAAAAGGCTAGAATAAAAAATAGATTTTCTGATTTTAAGAAATTGTTGAAAAAAATAAGGAGTCGTTTGGCTGGCAAATTGAGAATTGCTTATTATCATGATAAGCAATATTCTGATTTATTAAAATAGAGGAATGAATAGAATAATATATTTATTGATTTGTTTTATGCTATTATCCTGCGATTCATATGTAGATAATAAAATGATAATAGCTGGGGATTCGATGGCGTATCATTTGTGTGCAGATGACTATATGTTTGGTCGAGTATGTGAAAATGTAGCAGTGAATGGTTCTCTGATACAGGATGTAAAAAAACAATTATATTCTATAAAAGAGGATGAAGGTGATGTTCTTGTTGTATGGAGTGGAATAAATAATTTTTTCAGGTATAAGGGAGATGATTGTGTTGATGAAATATTGGTTTTATATAGTGAATTGTTAGATGAATATGCAACGCACTATGAAAAGATTATTCTTGTAGAGTTACTACCAACGATAGCAACTTTTGAGGATGGAAGTGTTGATGTTGTACCTATGATAAATAGTAGGTTGCGATTAATTGTTGATGAGTATGAGAATGTGGTTTTATTGCGACATAACGAAGCATTATTAAATATAGATGGTTCGTTGAATGAAACTATGACAACAGATGGGTTGCATTTAAATGAAAATGGCAATGATTTGGTGTGGTCGGAATTGCGGAAATTGATTTATTGATTATGAGAAAGATTATTTTGATTTTTATTATAGGGGTTGTATCTTTGGGTTGTTCGGCTCAAACTTTGTTAGATTTAGACTATCAAAAGAAAGGGTTTTCTATTGGGTTGAATACTGATAAACGAGCTATGGCGTCGTACTATATTGTCGATTGGTGTCAATTGCGTGTTTCTCATTCTGTTATATTTGATTCGTGGAAATTTCAGCAATATGGTTTGATTGGTAATTTTAGGGTTTTAGGAAAAAATGATACCCGATGGACTGTATATTTGTCTCCTTTTGTTAATAGTGATTATACTTTGGCTTACTATAATGTAGGATTAGGTGTATCAGTTAATTATTCCACTTGTAAATATTTTAAATTGTCGGCAACAGCAAGGTATTGTTATGATTCAAAAATTAATCATCAGCTTCAATATGAGGTGTCTGCATTAGGTTGTATTAATGATATTTTTGGTTTATTTGTGTCGTATGATAATATTCCTAATTTTAGATATGTTGAAAAATCTTATTTAAATGTGGGAGCTATTGTTTCAGTTGGAGGCTTGTCAGTAAAACCATATGTGAGAACAAGTGTGTTGTCTAAATCAGATTTGTCTATGGCGAAGTTTAATATAGCACTTGCATATACTTTTAAAAATTGTCGAAGAGGAGTTGAATCTTCTTTGAAATAGTTATTTTTGTGATATGAATAAATTAAATGATAAAAAACAAATCATTTCATTTGTACTGTTTTGTGCAGTTATTATTGGGTTTGCAACACGAATCGATGTTGTATCCTGAGGAGGAGAGATATACAAGAGAAGAGTTAGAAGAAATTTTTAGAGAATATAAGTTTTTAAAATAATTGATTTATGGGAGATTATAATTTTTGGGATTGGTTAATTCCTATTGTCAGTGGTGCTATTGGTGCTTTGATTGGTACTTATGGTGGGTCATATCTTATATTGCGTAAGCAAGAGCAAAAGATACAAAATGTACGTTCGATGGCTATTAAAGCTTTAAATATTTTTGCAGAGTATGCTTTGCAAAAGAAAAGTTATATTGATGCGACAAGTGAATTTAATACAAAATTGAATACTTCAGAAAAAAGGGCTATTGTTGTAGCATTGCATAAACTTGGTGTTCCTTTTGAATCTCCTTTTAAGGATACAATTAATGTTAAAAATCTAAGATTTAGGGATGTCTCAATAGATAAAGATGAAATTAGTGCAATGAAAATACAAATAGAGAATGGATATTGCGATAATATATTTTTTGAGGATATAGAGACATATTTTACAGCAAATTTGCGTCTTAATGCAGTTCGAGATGTCGGTAAAAAGTATGTTGAAGAGGTTCATGCAAAAAGTTATGTAGAGAAAACAGAACCAAACAAAATAGTAAATCCAGCAGATTGGGATAAATCTTTTACGCCTGGGGAACTTCAAACTATATTAGTTTTAAGAGCGCAGTTGGCGAATCTTGATTATTTTTCTCAGAATGGACATGCAGATCCTTCTAAAATTAGAGATTTAATAAAAGAAATAGAAATAGGACTTTGGGATAATTATCTCCTTTGTGATTATGAAGCTTTTCTGAATCTTAGAGCACAACATGAGTTGGCTAATGTAGTGCAGAATGCAATTAAATATAATCAAATTCAGGCGAATGAAAAGTAACAAAAAGCAATTTTAGCAAATAGTAATGAATAAAAAAATAAGCATAACTATTCTCGTGCTTATTTTTTTGTCTATACTAGACCCCAAAATTAGACAGGGTTAATAAATCAAAAAATGTTAATAATATGTTTATTTGAAGTGTTTATGATGCTTTTCTAATAATATGAAAAACACCGAGGGGATGCCTAGCGGCGGGGGCGAGCAGTCACCGAGAGCGTTATTTATGCAAATGTAATCATTATTTTTTACATTTACAAATTGTCTAAATTTTGGGGACTATTATAGTTTGGTCTAACCCCATTTTTTTGATTGAGAAATGTTTCTAAGTTTTCTAAGTGAGATTGAAGTTTTATCTTTATCATGATTAAAAAGATAGAACTGCAGTTTTAATATGAAATATTTGTTTAATTTTTACTGATTGTATAAAAAACAGTAAGAATTGGTGGGTTTGTTAGATATTTTTTGTAACTTTGCAGAATCAGAGGTATAGCTTTATATGTTAAATTTAGAGTATTGAATGTTGTAAAAGATAAGTGTTTATGATAGAGTTGGTAAAAATAGTAAATTATAAGTCTATTAGAAATTTAGAGTTGCCATTGCAAAGACTAAATGTGCTAATAGGTTCAAATGGTGTGGGAAAGAGTAATTTGATATCTTTTTTTGAATTGGCAAAGGCAATAATACAACAACGTTTTGGTAATTATACGCTTGAAAAAGGTGGAATTGATAATTTGTTGTATAGAAGCCGCAAACAATCTGAGTTTATTAAGGGATTGATTGATTTCGATAATACCAATGCTTTCTTTTTTGAATTGCGTCCGACACAATCTAATAAGGGTTATATCGAGCAAACAGGAGATTTTTTCAATACACGCAGTTATCCTAATAAGGAGTATGAGTTATGGAATAAGACAAGATGGGATTCGGCAGTAGAGGAGTCTTCGCTTTTGGATAATCCACAGTGGAGAGCTGGTCATATAAGAAAACATTTCAATAGTTTTACAGTTTACCATTTTCATGATACAAGTTCGCATTCGCCGATGAGAGGGGAGTGTGAAATTGGTGATAATGAGTTTTTGCGAGACAATGGGTCTAATCTTGCTGCTTATCTGTATCGTTTGCAAAATACAGACGAAAAGGCTTTTAAATTAATAGAAGGGGTGATTAGGTCTATTGCTCCATATTTTAAGCAGTTTAAGTTGAGACCGAATCCTATAAACCCAAATAAAATTTCGCTTGAGTGGGAAGAAAAAGATACAGATATGTATCTAAATGGGTATAGTTTTTCGGACGGTACATTGCGTTTTATTGCCTTGGCAACGTTATTATTGCAAACAAATTTGCCTAGAGTGATTATTATTGATGAACCTGAGTTGGGACTTCATCCTGCAGCAATAAATAAATTTGCCGAAATGGTAAAAAGAGCTTCTTTGAATAGTCAAATAATTCTTTCTACTCAATCGACAAATCTAGTGAATTGTTTTGAACCTGAAGATATTATTACTGTAGATAGAAAAGATGGTCAATCTACTTTTAATAGATTGAAAAAAGATGATTTGACAATCTGGCTTGATGAATATGAATATTCTTTAAGTGATGTGTGGGAGAAAAATATAATAGGAGGCCAGTTATGAAACGATTATATATAGTTGTTGAAGGAGCAACGGAGGAGGGATTTGTAAAGACTATGCTTCAGCCTTATTTTGCGTCTTGTGGTGTATATGCTGTATATCCTATTCTTATTCATACAAGTAAGTTGGGGCGCGGTGGTTTTGTAAGTTATAATCATTTAGAAAAAACAGTGCGTCCATTATTAAAATCACAAGGAGATGATGTTGTAGTAACAACTTTTGTGGATTTTTTTAGGATTCCTACAAATATGCCTCAATATGATCAATGTATGTGTGCTCAATCTAATAAAGAAAGGGTGGTTGAATTGGAGCGTTGCTTGGGTGAACAGATTAATAATAGACGATTTGTGCCTTACATACAATTGCATGAATTTGAAGCTTTGTTGTTCTCTAGTAATAAAGGTTTTGAATCTTATTTTACAGAGGAGCAAGCTATAAAAACATCTCAGATTGTGGATGAATTTGATAATCCGGAAGATATTAATTCAAGACCTGAATTGGCTCCATCAAAACGTATTTTAGATATAAAATATAATTATAATAAACCAATTGAAGGTAATCTTATAGCTTTAGAAGTTGGAATAAATAAAATGTTAGAACGATGTCCTAGATTTGCATCTTGGGTGAGTAATTTAATAGATAAATGTGTGAATTGTTAAAAAAATCATTTTGCGAACTTGCGAACTTTCGAAGTTGCGAAGTGCAAAAGTCGTAAGTCGAAGGTCGTAAGTCGAAAGGTTAAAAATAATGGAGTTAGGCGGTTTTGTCTAACTCCATATTTTTTTGTTTTTTGAATACTCCGAAGGAGATATTCTCTATCTCGTTGTCGTCGAGGTATTCGCGGATGTAGTTGTCGATGGTGCGTGGACTGATGTTCATGGTCTGACTGACGGAAATTAACTCTTTGCGCGAAAACTGTGTGGGCATCATCTGCAATAGTGTCTCTTTTTGTTGACGCTTTCGTTCGCAATAGTTGCCACTAACAGCCCCTTCTGGTAACATCTGATAATGCGCCATGGCATGCTCGAGCAATGATTCGGATATGGCGAGCGATGCCTGAAAATCGCTCTCCGAACATTCTATTTTGGAAGGTAGTATTTCTGACTTCTCAAAACGCAATGCGCTTAATATCATTGCTATGCGATAGGCAATAACTCCCATACGGCGAATGGATGCTGTGAAATTCTCGTCGTCAATCAAACAACTATGTATCATATCGAAATGGTTGTTGAATTGCTCTTTTTGCGCTTCGCTTAGTTTGAACTCTATCGGTTTGTCGCAAAGCATGAGTCGGTTGTATAGACTCAAAATTCGATAGGAGAGCTCGCAATATTTTGCACGATAGGAGAGTTCGCTACTGTCGAACACATTTTTCCACTGACTGCGATTGTTGAGGTTCAAGATGGCAAAACGTGAGAAGAGTCCGTTTTCGGCACTTGGTATTAGTCGGCGACTCTGGAGTGGTGTGCCTGAAACTACCATTGAGAGATGAGGCTCTTCAATCTCAATCCATTCGTTGTCTTTGCGGCGGAGATACGTGATGGATTCGTGGTGAAATGCCTTACGCAATCCGTCGGAGAAATTGCCGTAATTGCTTTTGATGGCATAGTTGAGTGTGTCTGCCTCGGTTTCAAAAATCAAACCATTGCCTTCGTTTTCCCACAGCTGTCGATACATTGCGGTGGCGCTACTATTGGCAGGGATTAGTAGTTGTTGTGCTTTATTGATGGGTTTCACCAACTCTTTGCATAGTCCAAGGTGACCTTTGCCTGCCGATGCTTTGGCAATTACGAAGAGATAGAGATTGGGGTAGACGATGTTGTGGTCGTAGATGCCATAGATGTTGGGCAGTGCGGCAGATAGGGTAGTGATTGCTCCTATAAGCATCATGTCAGCCTCGGCATCGGAGTTGGCTGTGTCAACAATTTCTTGAAAAAATGGAGGTAATTGTTTTTTTACCTCGTTTGAGAAAAATTTTAAATTTGAATTTGTCATAATAAATAAGATTTTAAAGATTATGGTTAAAAGTCGAAAGTCGAAAGTCGAAGGTCGAAGGTCGAAAGTTGTAAAGTGATTTGACCTTTGACTGAAATTTTTTGCAAAGTTACAACATCTCGAAAGCGCACTGACTGTTTCTGACTGTTTAAGGCAGAAATGACTGTTTAAGATTGTTTGTGACTGTTTAAGGTTGATTGTTTGTATAAAAAAGATTTTTCCTCACTCCTCACTCAAATACCCACTCATAGTGTGTATTACCTAATAGCAACCTTTGAGCAAGGTGCAAGCAAGTAAACAATCAAAATGAATACCCACTCTCATTGTGTGTTTTCGTGGAAATGACATCCAACTTCGAAACTTCGCAATTTCGCAAATCATTTGTGTGTTTTTTTGTTTTAAATTTTGTGGAATAGATTTTTTGTTGTAACTTTGCGAAGTTATATTGCGTAGGGTGTATACAAATAGAAAAATATACAAATAAAACATAATATGAGTATTTTTAAAGACAAAGTATTGTTAATCACCGGAGGAACAGGTTCTTTTGGTAATGCTGTGTTGCGTCGTTTTTTGGATTCGGACATCAAAGAGATTCGTATCTTTTCGCGCGATGAGAAAAAACAAGATGATATGCGTCATGCGCTTCAAAATCCTAAGGTGAAATTCTATATTGGCAACGTACGCGAAAAAGCATCGGTAGATGTGGCTATGCGTGGAGTGGACTATGTGTTTGCTGCTGCGGCATTGAAACAGGTGCCTTCGTGCGAGTTCTTCCCTATGGAGGCTACGATGACTAACGTTATCGGTACGAATAACGTGCTACTCTCGGCGATTGAACATGGTGTGAAAAATGTGGTGGTACTCTCTACCGACAAAGCGGCATATCCTATCAATGCTATGGGTATCTCGAAGGCGTTGATGGAGAAGGTGGCTATAGCTAAGGGTCGCGAATTGGGCGAAGATGCTCAAACTACTATCTGTTGTACGCGCTATGGCAATGTGATGGCGAGTCGTGGTTCGGTGATTCCGTTGTGGGTGGAACAGATGGAGCAGGGCAAACCTATCACTATTACCGATCCTAACATGACTCGTTTCATGATGACGCTCGATGATGCTGTGGATTTGGTGATTTATGCGTTCCAACATGGTAAAAATGGTGACCTCTTTGTGCAAAAAGCACCTGCTGCAACATTGGATGTGTTGGCAGAGGCGTTGAAACAAACATACGCACAAGTGAACCCTAAATATGGTGAGACAGAGGTGAAGGTGATTGGCACTCGTCATGGCGAAAAACTCTATGAAACCCTCGTGACTCGCGAAGAGATGGCGAAGGCTATTGATATGGGTGAATACTATCGCATACCTTGCGATAATCGTGACTTGAACTATGATAAATTCTTCACTGAAGGTAATGAAGAGGTGGCAAAAATTGAGGATTACCACTCGCATAATACAGCGCGATTGGATGTTGAGGGTATGAAAGAGTTGTTGTTGAAATTGCGCTTTATTCGTGAAGACTTAGGGTTGCAACCACGTAGTAAATCGAAAGAAATTAGAAGTGAGTGATAAAGTCTAAAGTCGTAAGTCTAAAGTCGCAAGTCATAAGTCTTTCGACCTTTGACCTTCGACTTTTTACACGAACAAAGTGAGTAATTTATGAATGTATTAGTAACTGGAGCGAAAGGTTTCGTGGGACGAAATCTTTGCGCACAACTCAAAAATATTGCTGACGGCAAAGCGCGTTGGTACGACATATTTGGCACCGAAATCAATGTGATGCCTTTTGATATTGACAATACCGATGCCGAACTTGACGAATACTGTAGTAAAGCAGATTTTGTGTTTAACCTTGCTGGCGTCAATCGTCCACAAGACCCGAAAGAGTTTATGGAGGGTAATTTCGGTTTTGCTTCGAAGTTGTTGGATGCATTGAAACGTCATGGTAACACATGCCCTGTGATGATTAGTTCGTCGACTCAGGCTGCGCTTGACAATCCTTATGGCGAAAGTAAACGAGCTGGCGAGGAGTTGATTTTCCAGTATGGTGAGGAGACTGGTGCGCGCGTGTTGGTATATCGTTTCCCTAATTTGTTCGGTAAGTGGTGTCGTCCTAATTACAACTCGGCGGGGGCTACATTCTGCAACAATATTGCAAATGGTTTGCCTATTCAGGTGAATGACCCATCGGTGATGATGCGATTGGTCTATATCGACGATTTGGTGGATGAGATGATGGCTGCGTTGGTGGGCAAAGAGACTTGCGAAGGTCGCTATTGCCGTGTGCCTGTAGAACATGAGATTCGTCTTGGCGAGATTGTGGATATTTTGTACAGCTTCCGTGAGAGTCGCACCACGCTCGAAGTGCCAAACGTAGGCGAGCCGATAGTGAAGAAATTGTATAGCACCTATTTGTCGTATCTGCCGGCAGAGGAGTTTTCTTATCCGTTGAAAATGAATATTGACGACCGTGGTTCGTTCACCGAGATGTTGCGCTCGGCAAGTTGCGGACAGGTGTCGGTAAATATATCTAAACCAGGCATCACAAAAGGTGAGCATTGGCACAATACTAAGACTGAGAAATTCTGTGTAGTGAGTGGTCGTGGAGTGATACGTTTCCGCGATGAGCGTGAACCTAATTCGCCAGTGATAGAGAAATTTGTGAGTGGCGACAAAATCGAGGTGGTGGATATACCAACTGGCTACACACATAACATCGAGAACCTCGGCGACACCGATATGGTGACAATCATGTGGTGCAACGAATGCTTCGACCCAGGGCATCCAGAGACGTATTTTGATAAAGTCTAAAGTCGCAAGTCATTTGACTATTGATAATTTTCTATAATATTTTGTATTATGGCAATTCCAATTAATATTGAGGATTTATTATATAAGCGGAAATTAGAGTCTAATAGAATTGAATTTAAGTCGGGTTGGAATCCTGATAAGATATATCATTCGATATGTGCTTTTGCCAATGATTTTGATAATATTGGCGGAGGCTATATTCTTGTTGGTGTAGAAGAAGAAAATGGGATTGCAAAGCGACCTGTAAAAGGTATATCAATTGACGAATTAGATAAAATTCAGCGTGAGATGGTGGGTTATAATAATAAGATAGAACCTTATTATATGCCACGAATAGATGTGCAAGAAGTTGATGATAGATATGTTTTGTTGATATGGGTTCCAGCTGGAGTAAATCGTCCTTATAGTGTGCGAGAGAGAGTTACGGCAAATAATAATTCTCAACCTAAATGGTATGTTCGCAATGGGACCAATAGTATAGAGGCAAAAGGTGAGGTATTAGACGAATTGAGAGAGATGGCAAATAGAGTGCCATTTGATGAGAGAGGTAATGATAAAATATTGCAGACGGATATATCACCAGTTTTAGTGTTTGATTATTTGCAATCTGTTAATAGTCGTCTTGCAAATGATTTTACAACAAAGTCTTTTGAGGATATACTTAGTCAGATGGATTTGTTTGTAGGACCAACAGAGAGACCTTTGTTGAAAAATGTTGCAGCAATGATGTTCTGTAAAGATCCAGCAAAGTTTTTTCCTGTTACACAGGTTGATATTGTTGTATTCCCCGAAGGTTGCATCAAGAATCCAAACAATATGATTGAAGTACCAAAGATTGTTGGACCTGTTCCTGAAATGATTAAACAAACGCTTGATTATTTTAAGACAAACGTAATAAAGAAACGAATTATAAAGCAAAAGGATAGGGCTGAGTCGTTGGTTTATTTTAATTATCCATATCAAGCAATTGAAGAAGCAGTTGTTAATGCTTTGTATCATAGAGATTATCAAGAGCATGAACCTGTAGAAATCACTATAGAACCAACTAAGATATCAATTTTGAGTTATGCTGGTCCAGACAGATCTATTAGTCTTGAGGCGATAAATAAAGCAGAACGATTAAAATCACGCCGTTATCGTAATCGCCGTTTAGGAGATTATCTGAAAGAGTTACAACTGTCGGAAGGGAGAGCAACAGGTATTCCTACTATCCAAGATGAATTGCGTAAAAACGGTTCGGATTTAGCACGAATTGAAACGGATGAACTAAGAACTTATTTTTTAATTGAGATACCATGTCGTGATGGTTTTGCTGAGGTTTTGAAGTTAAATGAGGAGATGAAAGAATTAGAAAAGCAATTGATTACATTGATAGGTGATACTCCTAATATAAAACGAAGTGCATTGATGAATATTTTAAGGTGCTCAAAACCAACATTAGAGCGGATGCTAAAAAAACTATCTTCTGACCCATTGAATTTTATTGAATATCGGGGTTCTAAGAAGTTAGGTGGCTATTTTTTGACTGATAAAGGTAAAGATTTATGATGATGCAATAAATGATGCAATAAAAATGTAAGGGGAGATCTAGTAGTAGTTTGATAGTCACATTGTTATCGAATTTGGGGAATGTTGAAACAAGATAAAAGGCAAGTTTAATGAGGCGATAAATGAGGCGATAAAAAATAAAGTAAAATAGAAAAATATGAAAACAGATTATAGTGAAGTAAAATTCCGCAATGATGGCAAACTAAAATTGCTTATTATCGTTGGCACACGCCCTGAGATTATACGCTTGGCGGCGGTGATAAATAAATGTCGTAAATATTTCGACTGCATCTTGGCGCATACAGGTCAGAACTATGATTATAACCTTAATGGTGTGTTCTTCAAAGACCTTAAATTGAAAGACCCAGAGGTGTATCTCGATGCTGTGGGCGACGACCTTGGCGCTACGATGGGTAATATCATCAACTCGTCGTATAAACTGATGGTGCAAATCAAGCCAGATGCTGTGTTGGTATTGGGCGACACAAACTCGTGCCTCTCGGTGATAGGGGCTAAGCGTTTGCATATCCCTATTTTCCATATGGAAGCTGGTAATCGTTGTTTCGATGAATGTTTGCCAGAGGAGACTAATCGTCGCATTGTAGATATTATTTCTGACGTAAATATGTGCTACTCGGAGCATGCACGTCGCTATCTCAATGCAAGTAGCGTAGCGCCTCAACGCACTTATGTGACTGGCAGTCCGATGGCAGAGGTGTTGCATGAGAATTTGGCTGATATCGAGGCAAGCGACATTCACGCACGATTGTGTTTAGAAAAAGGTCGCTACATCTTGTTGTCGGCTCATCGTGAGGAGAATATCGATACAGAAAAGAACTTCACATCGCTCTTTACAGCCATCAACCGTATGGCAGAGAAATATGATATGCCGATATTGTATTCGTGCCACCCACGTTCGCGCAATCGTTTGACAGCATCGGGTTTCAAACTCGATGAGCGCGTGATTCAACATGAACCTCTTGGTTTTCATGATTACAACTGCTTGCAGATGAATGCCTTTGCAGTGGTGTCAGACTCAGGTACGTTGCCAGAGGAGTCGTCGTTCTTCACGTCGGTAGGTCATTCGTTCCCAGCAGTATGTATCCGTACATCGACCGAGCGTCCAGAGGCATTGGACAAAGGATGTTTTGTGTTGGCAGGCATTGACGAATACTCGTTGTTGCAAGCAGTAGATACAGCCGTAGAGATGGTGAAAAATGGCGATAACGGATTGCCAGTGCCAAATTATACCGATGAAATAGTATCGACAAAAGTTGTGAAACTCATACAAAGCTACACCGGCATTGTAAATAAAATGGTTTGGAGGAAAGAGTGAGAATACTTGTATTAAGTCAATATTTTTATCCTGAAGAATTTAAGGTAAATGACCTAGTTGAAGGGTTGGTTCAACGAGGTCATGACGTTGTTGTGCTTACTGGTAAACCAAATTATCCGTCGGGGAAGTTTGCTGATGGGTATAAATTTTGGGGAGTAAAGTATGAAGAGTGTAAAGGTGCAAAAGTTATAAGGGTACCTTTAATTCCTCGCCGCAAAGGAGGTAATATTGATTTAATTATTAATTATTTTTCTTTTCTATTTTTTGCTCAATGGTATGTGATGACGCATAAGATAGAGGTGGATTATGTTATTTGTCATGAAACATCTCCTATTATTCAAATATATCCTGCCTTTTGGGTAAAATGGAGAAATAAGTGTAAGGTTTCTATGTGGATTTTAGATTTGTGGCCAGAAAGTATTGTTGCTGCTGGTAGGTCTTATGGAAACTTTGTTATGAAGCTGTTGAATTCGATGGTTCGAGGAATATATCGTAGATGCGATACGTTGTTTGTTGCTGCAGAATCTTTTGTTGATTCGATAAATGAAAAAGGTGATTTTAGAGATAAGATTGTGTATGCTCCAAATTGGGCTGAGGACTTGTTTTCGGATAAAACACTTATTGATGCACAAAAACATAAAGAGCTTATTCCTATGGGTTTTGTTGTTATGTTTGCAGGTAATATAGGTAAAGCTCAAGATTTTGATGCTATTATTAAAGCTGCTAATGAGACGCGAGATGTAAAAGATATTAAATGGGTTATAGTGGGTGATGGTAGAAAGCGTGTAGAAGCTGAGCAACAAGTGAAGGAGTTGGGAATAGAGGATACTGTGTTGTTCTTAGGTAGATATCCGTTAGTGGAGATGCCAAGTTTTTTTGTACATGCCGATGCAATGTTGGTCTCTTTGCGTGATGAATATATTTTTTCGTTGACAATCCCAGCTAAGACGCAAGCATATATGGCGTCGGGCAAACCTATTTTGACTATGATAAATGGTGTGGGTAATGATGTCATAAAAGAAGCAGAGTGTGGTTTTACTGCTAATGCTGGTGATTATAAGCAGTTGGCTGAAAATGTATTGAAAATGTATAATATGGATAAATCTGTTTTGAATGAGATGGGTGTTAAGGCTGAGGAGTATTATAAAACGCATTTTCAAAAAGATGAAATTATAGATAGAATGTTGAAGTATAATTAATAATGGGTTTATGTTGATAGATGATATATTGTTGGATGAAATCATGAAGGAGGCTGCGGTGTCGCCTCGGTTGAGGATGAATCGAGATATGAGAAATTCGGCAGAGGATAAGTCGCAGCGGATGTTGAATGCATTGGAGGTTGGTACAGTGATGCCGATTCACCGTCATAGAAATAGCTCGGAGACGCAGGTGCTCTTACGTGGAAAAATTGATGTGATTTTTTATGACGACAATGGTGTAGAGATTGAACGATTCCACCTCAATCCTCTTAATGGTATGTATGCCGTGAATGTGCCTATCGGACAATGGCATAACCTCGAAGTTATAGAACCTGCTGTAATCTTCGAAGCTAAAGATGGCGCTTATGCGCCTCTTGCGGAAGAGGATGTTATTTGACGCCCTGTGGGCGTGTCTAAAGTCTAGCGTCGAAGGTTATGGATTAAAAAATTCTCCCCTCATATCATGTTGATACGAGGGGAGTTTTTTTAATATTTTTTGAGAGTTGAAAGATTTAAAGTTTCATTGAAATTGTGAATTTTTCCATATAATTATTTTTATGATTCTCCCCAAATATTCTGACAATTTGTAAATTTAATAAAAAAATATCATATTTGGATATCATGTTTTTCTTATTTTTCCGTTGTAATTTATTTATATACACTATGATATGTATCAAAAGAAAAATAAGCATGATTAATCATGCTTATTTTTCCTATAATCCATATGAGGCCCTTGTACTTTGTAGTGTATTGCTTGCAACTGTATATGCATAGCATGCTGCAGGCATAAAGTGTAAAACAACATTATCTAATGGTGTTGTACTGGTTATTGTTTGTGTTGTTACTATAGCATCTGTCAGTTTGTTGTTTGGCATATACCAAAGAAGAGATTCTAGTTCTCCTGGTTTTTCGGCATATCTATCAGACCATTTAATTTCTACTGCCCATTGAGGCTTTTGTCGCGCAACATCTATTCCTACAATATCCACTTCGCCTTGTTTATTTTTGTTTATTCTCCAATTAGCATAAGAAATGTCCGTTCCTTGTCGAGGAATCCATTGTGCATAGATGGCTGTTTCTACCATATCACTAATTTCATTATCTGTTGTTTGAATAGGTTGAAATAGGGCACATCTTAACGATGGATTGGTTAAATATATTTTAAAACTGGTTTCTCGTTGATAACTTTTAGCATTGTCATCTGTGCGGTGTATTACTTTAATTAAAAAGGCGGCTTCTAAATAGTTTATATATTTTTTTAGCAAATCTTTTCTTACCCCCGATTCTTTTGACATTGATTCGTATGAAAATTGACTACCAGAGCGATAGGCTATCATGGTAAATAAAGAATTTAATTCTTGTACGTCTTGGATGCCATATAAACTTGGTAAATCTCGCAACAACACTTTGTCAATAATGTCATGGCGAATGAATTGCCCTGGATTTTCTTGTATTTTTTGGGAGAATACTACTTCGGGATAGCCTCCATAGTTGATGTAATCAATAAATAAATTGTTCAATTTATCTATGTCGATTGTTCTGAAAGAGTCAATGTATTCGCCTTTCCATAGCATTTTTTGTGGAATCATCAATTGTTCGTAGCCTTTTAGATGAATATATTCATAGAAAGTTAGTGGAGGTAGATTGAAATCTGTGAATCGTCCAGCTCCACTTTCATTGCTTCGTCTTTTTAACTCTGCTGCTGCCGAACCACTTGCTATGAATTTTACATTTTTATATGTATCAACTAATGATTTTAGGTTTACCTCCCAATCTTTTAAATATTGTATTTCATCAAAGAAAACATAATATTTATTTTGGTCATTCTCTTCTTTTCCTAATGTTTGTTTTGATAAGTTGAATAGATGTTCTAGATAAATTTTGTTGTATATGGGTGTTTCAACCGAGATGTAAATAATGTTTTGTTGAGGTACACCTTCGGCTAATAAACGAGCAATAGTGTGATATAGTAGTACAGTTTTGCCCACACGTCGTGGTCCCATCAATATAACCGCCCTGTTAATGTCCATATTAGTTACTAACGAATAAAAAATATCTAAGTATAGGCGAGGTTTCATTTCTTGGTAGAAGTTAGGGATACAGCCTTCGGTCCACCAAGGGTTATCCACTCTGAGACGCCCTATGATTTGTTTTTCTAATAATTCAGTATAGTACATAGCATTTTAATTTAGTGTGTTTATTTTATTGCAAAGTTATATGTTTTTTACCAAATAAGCAAATATTTTTATGCTTATTTGGTAATATTTGTCTATTTTAAGGAAAAAATCGTCAAAAAATATTCTTATTTGGCACAATAGTTTCCTGAAAAATTGGTTTATTTATAGTGTTTTTCTTATTTTTCTTTTGTAATTGCCTGATATGCATTATGATATATGTTGAAGGAAAAATAAGCATGATTAATCATGCTTATTTTTCCTTTTTTGTATGCACTCGGTTTGCTCTATTATTGCAAAAAACTTGCTAAAACTTGCTAATTTTGCAAAAATTAGCAAGTTTTGGTAGGTTTATCAGATGATTTTTTGTAGTTTTGTACTGTGTTTGTTAATTTAGAATAAACACTTTTGCTTTGATTTTGTTAAATCGGATTAAACATCTTGGGGGTTCGGGTTTATTCTTTACAAATTCTATAGTCGACTATAGAATTTGTAAAGAATAAACCCGAACCCCCAAGATGTTTAATCCGATTTAACAAAATCAAAGCAA
>JAZLDO010000141.1:0-14511 GCA_045614825.1 Candidatus Aphodosoma sp.
CAGAACGAATAGATGCCAAAGTTGCTTCGTCATCTGCAAGTTTTTTTCCATCATAAACACGAAGTGTACCTTCGAACTCATTGAAGAATAACTCTTTCAATGTTTTGACCTTCATACGGCCATTAATCTTAAATTCTGCCATAATATTATTCTGTTTAGTTAAGTGGTTATTTTGTTTTAGATTTTATATTTTGCTCTTTATATTGTCGTAATATTTTTCTTACGCTACAAATAGAAGCGAACGACTCCGAAGTAGAGCGACATTTTTACGCACAATATAATTAATTCAATAAAAGTTGTATTATAATAAATTGATAAGATTATTTACCAGAAGTCCAACCTTTTTGTTTTAGTTTATTATAAACGGTTTCCATATCTTCCCACACAATAATAGAGGGATACATATAATCAGAAGAAAATTTATCTATAGGTATTTCGTCTAAACGGTTTCCAAGTAGTAATATTCTTGTGGCTTGATAATCGTTTTCAAAGCAAGTTATTTCTACTGGATGTATATAGGTAACGGCTGCAGTATTTATTTTGATTGGGCAACTCCATCGTGTGTCGTTATGGAAATTGCATCTTGGGGCTAATGTTAGTTCGATTGCCGAATCGTCTAATTCGTTTTGATTAGACTTTGGCGCACGGAATATAAAACAATCTGGAGACCAACCTGCAGGAGCATCAATTGTTACATTCTCTATGAAATTATTGATGTATATCAAAGGTTGATACCCTTTAGGATAATCACCTAATTCAAGGTGTGTTACCTCGTTTTCAATGCGAATTATAGGTTTTTGATTAAAATAGAAACACTCTTCAGATAAATATAATTCTTTTTCTTCGCCATAGATAACAAGTTCTTTTAGGTTATCAGGTTTTTTCCTTTTAAAAAAAGCAAAAAATGCTATAGTATAATCATATTCTTCGTAAACCTCTCCTCGTTCCTTAAAATCATCAAACCAATTACTTCCCTCTGATTTAGCAGTTCTTTTTTTCTGCAAAAGATATTCAATTGCAAATTTATTACTTTCTCCTGTGGTGAGACAAAATTTTGCAGGAATAGTGAGTTTTGTTAATTTATAACCATCTAGAGATTCTAATTCTACTAATTCCACAGAATTTGGAATGTATAATTCCTCAATACAACCACTACTTTTTATTGTCTCCTTATTGATACCTCGTACTCCTTCGGGTATTCGAGTGCATTTCTCACCAGTTATTACAAATTGTTCGCCCATAATGTTTAGATTTAATTGGTTAATATTATTTTTTTTAATTTCTCTACTGTAATATAATAGATTTAGTGTAAAATTTAATGACAATTACATTTTTCAATGTGTCAGTCTTCTTCGGCATAGGTTGCTTGAAGGTAGGGAGAAGTATATTGAAAAACAACACTATTCCATCCAAAAGCATATGAGCCAAACGCATGGCACGATGGTAAAGAATTGGAGGGCGTAGCCTAATGATGAAGTGATGCGACTTTCGAATGCATCGAGTGGCGAAGAGACCCAGAAGAAACGAGGTGGAACCGTGAGTCCCCAACTTGATAAGCCAAGTAAGAATCCAAGAAAAGCAACAATACCCGAAACTACCCACAACCAAGTGTCTGCACCTTCTTCTACCATGCCGATAATACCTATAATGCCAACAATAGTGACAATTGGCATAATAAGACGCAAAATCCAAAGAATGAAAATCATAGTTTTAGAGTGAAAAAATTAATATTTTGTAAGTACGAAAATGGGCTGCACCTCGGCATAATTGAAAATAAATTTTCATTCTGCTCTTAGTTTACTACATTTTTGCAAAATTATCGTTTTTTTAGTGTTCGTGCAATAGAATTTTTGGTTCATTTTGGTTCATTTGATAAAACAAAAACAGCGAGAACCCTACTTCTCGCTGTCTAAAGGTACTTGGCCTGACCCCATGCTACTACGATAAGTGAGTTCACGCTGCTACGAACGTGAACACTAATCACTTATGCACAGTAGCTGTATTTGAAAACGGCCAAGTTTTTTAGACAGACTGTATAAATGAATAATGTTATTCTATAAAAATATATGTCGAACACTGCATAATCCAGCAGGCTCGTATTAATATTGCAAATATAAATAATTTTAATTAAATGACAAAATTATTTTAATTGTTCTTTGACATATTTTTCAGGGCATAAAAAAAGAGCAACTAAAATAGTTGCTCTGACCATAGCCTACTTCCGATTTTCAAACAAAATAACAATACAAAGGTAATTATTTTTTTTTTGAATCTACCAAATTTTTATTATAATTTGCCAATTTAGCGCACATATTTTCACCGCATGGAGTTGGCTAATTTGTTGTATTCGGTATAGAGTTTTTCGAATTCGGAATCGGATATGCGTCCTTCGTTGTGTTCTGTGAAAAAAGACGGCAATTGCTTGTATAATTCATCAGCTGGATAGAAATATTCGTTTGAAACATAGCCTGTGAACGATGCCATGAAATTGCCATAAAATGGACTGTCGGATGAGATTTGCTGTAGATACGATTGTAACAATGCGCTTTGCTGATTAGATTTTTTCGCCAACGAGAGTGTGGCAAATTCTTGATATACAAACATGCCTTGTTCGAGACTATCCATATAAGGACGATAGATTTTGTCGATTGCAATAAATGCCTCGTCAATCATTGTTTGCTGAAGGTCGGAATATGTGGTTGTAGCATTTGTGTGATTAAATAATAGGGAGAATGGAACTGCTAATAATAAAACGCCTAATACGATAGGTAACATCAATTTGTGCAATTGACTTTGTCGATGTATCGCTCGCAGAATGTCATCCACATTGGCATAACGTTTTGATGGGTCGGGTTGTGTACACTTTCGTGCTATAGCATTATATCGTTTTGGGAAAATCTCACGCAATA
Source organism: Candidatus Aphodosoma sp. (assembly GCA_045614825.1). GTDB lineage: Bacteria > Bacteroidota > Bacteroidia > Bacteroidales > Paludibacteraceae > Aphodosoma. The sequence goes on from JAZLDO010000141.1 coordinate 2,910, forward strand.
TTAGTCCAAATGAATAGATATCGGTACGGCAATCAATGGTTGAGCCAGAGAGCATTTGCTCGGGTGCTGCGTATGATTTGGTGCCTGCTGGTTGTTTAAATATTGTGTAGTTATCTGCATCAGCTAATCCGAAGTCGATGATTTTGACGTTATATCCGTTGTGGGTAATCAGAATATTAGTTGGTTTCAGGTCGCGATGCGTGATTTGTTTTGAATGAATATATTGCATAGCATCAAGCAGTTGGCCAACAATTTTTTGTCGTTGTTTTGAGTTTGGATTGGTTGCCAAAAACTCATCGAGCGTCACTCCATCTACATATTCCATCAATATCGCTGGTCCAACTTGCGGATTATCCTCCTTGAAGAATGTCGAAACGATATTTGGATGATCTAATTCAACCGAAAGGTCAAACTCTTTTTTCAACAACGAGACATAGATTGCATCTGATGCAAATTCGGGTTTCAATCCTTTTAACAAAAACCAACGCCCAAAACGTTTTACTTTGTAAAATTGATTAAACCTACTTTGCACTGGCAATTCGACATACTCCGTCACGACATCCTCTGCCGTGAAGAAGTTCTCTTGCAAAAAATCTGACGAAGTTAACTCTTTATTCATAAACAATATTCTCTATATATGAAACTTTACTTCCTAACAAATCGCAAAGATACAAAAAAGTTTTTATAACATCTTCAAATGAACTAAAATGAACCTTGCGAATTAAGAATGTTTGTTGTAAATTTGCAAAACAAAATTGAGCTATACCTTTACATGCTTCAAACCTGTATGGCTCTGCTTTCAGCTTTCATCAACTTTACAAAAAAATTATTGTTATGGAAATCAATAGTCCTGAAATTTATGAATTACGCCTCAGAATAGAGACTTCTATAAAACGCAAAATACAAACGCCTGCCGATTTCGATTTCCTTCGTGGCATAATTTGGGATCGTACTCACGAACAAATAAGCACCTCTACACTAAAACGTTTATGGGGATATATCGACGGCGTAGATACTGCACGCAATAGCACGCTAAACGTCTTATCGAAAGCTCTCAATTACAATGATTGGGATGACTTCACCAACAAACTAAAATTCGAAAATCAAACAAATTCCGATTTAGTTTTGTCTGAATCTATTGCAAGCAACAAACTAACCATTGGCAATACACTATCAATTGCATGGCAACCTAACAGAATGTGTCTATTGACCTATTTAGGCAATGATACATTCAAAGTCATCAACTCTGAAAATTCAAAATTAAAAATTGGCGACACATTCCGTTGCAGCTTATTTATACTTGGCGAACCTTTGTATATTAACGAATTAAGACAAAACAATGGTACTGGAGAACCAAAATTGTTTGTTATTGGCAATAAAAGTGGACTAACCAAATTAAAAATAGAAACAAAATAAAAAAAATTACACCCTCACACAATAAAACCACATCATAGGCCGTTATACAAACAAAATCATAAAACAATTATCCATTATGAACCGAAGGTCATGAGCCACAAGGTGAATAATTATTAATTGTTAATTCTTAATTAAAACAACTGCCTATGACAGAAAAATCTACCCTAAAAAAAACAAAATCACAAACACAGCAATTTGCTCCAAAACAATCAACCATCAACTTCCTATTGTCGTTTGCATCTGTCTATCAAGTTGCAAACCCTCAAACCTCACAACCGGTCTGTGATTTTATTCTAAACTAACAAAAAGAGATGCAAAAACACCACATTTGCATCTCTTTTTTTGCATAATTCTTGCACATCCAAACTAAAATCACTAACTTTGCCTATAAATTGGTACAAAATAGAAAGTCGTAAGTCATAAGACTAATGCCGATAGGTCTGTCATTCTTCCGCCAAGATACATCGCAGATGTAGCGAGGCGTATGTAAAAAGAAAATTTTGTCCTTATGTCATTCTGTCTAACTTAACCGCGGGTGACCGAAGGGAACCTGCGGATAGCAAAAACTTCCTCCCATCTCTCGTCCCCAAGGGGGGGGGCGAACACCAAAAGAAAAAACTCTAACGCCGAACGGTCTGTCTTTATTCCGCCAAGATACATCGCAGATGTAGCGAGGCGTATGTCAAAAGATAAAATTTTGTTCTTATGTCTTTCTGTCTAAAAAAAGACTAACGCCGAACGGTCTGTCTTTATTCCGCCAAGATACGTTGCAAACGTAGCGAGGCGTATGTAAAGACAAAAGTTATGTCCTTATGTCATTCTGTCTAAAAAAATAATACTATGCGCACAATTCCAGCTTCCGAACTAATCATCAACGACGATGGCTCTATTTTCCATCTCCACGTCCGTCCCGACCAAATAGCCACCACAATCCTACTCTGTGGCGACCCTAAGCGTGTTGACCTCATCGCATCGCATTTCGACACTATCGAGTGCGACATATCTAGTCGCGAGTTCCACACTATCACTGGCACATACCACGGTCGTCGCATCTCTGCCGTATCGCATGGCATCGGTTGCGACAACATCGACATCGTCGTTACCGAACTCGATGCGCTGGTCAATATCGACTTCGCTACTCGTCAAGTGAAATCTGAACACACCACGCTTACTCTCGTGCGAATAGGCACATCGGGTGGTCTGCAAGAATGTTCGCCGGTAGGTTCGTACGTAGTAGCGGCTAAATCTATGGGATTTGATGGCTTACTCAACTACTACGAAGTGCCCGACGGAATGTTCGACCTCAACCTCGAAACTGCCTTTTGCCAACATGTAGGTTGGAGTCATCGCCTACCTGCTCCGTACGTCGTAAGTGCCGACCCCGAACTCGTCGAACGCATTGGTTACGACATGGTCAAAGGCATCACCATCGCCCCACCTGGCTTCTACGGACCACAAGGTCGCTACGTCCGCGCTCGTCCTGCCGACCTCGACCTCAACGCCAAAATCCAATCTTTCGAATATCAAGGTTGGCAAATCACCAACTTCGAAATGGAGAGTTCGGCCCTCGCTGGCATGTCTGCCCTACTTGGCCACAAAGCCATGACCGTCTGCGCCATCATCGCAGGTAGAGTTAGCCACAATATGAACACCAACTACAAAGGCTCAATCGAAGGCCTCATCAAAATAGTCCTCGACCGCATCTAATAGTTTATAGTTAAGAGTTGAAAGTTAAGAGACCTTCACATTTAACCTCTAAACTCTAAACTCTAAACTTATTCTCCCCCTGTCTTAGGGGGAGTGTCCGCAAGACGAGGGGGTTCTCAACTCTCAACTCTAATCACTAAACTCTAAACTCTCATATGAACATAGCAGCAATAGCAACAGCCCCAGGCACAGGAGGCATCGCCGTCATCCGCCTCAGCGGACCCGACGCATTCACTATAACAGACCGCATCTTCCGCGCACGCAATCGCAACAAAACAGCATCTACAGCCGAAGCCTACACCATGCTCTTCGGAAATATCGTGGATGAGATTACAGATAACAGAGTACAGAGTACAGATAATGACAACGATGTAGAGATGCAGCGCACTGCGTCCGTAACGAGCGAAGCGAGTCAAAATTCTCAATTCTCAATTCTCAATTCTCAACTTGTTGACGAAGTCGTCATCTCCATCTTCCGTGCGCCTCACTCATTTACAGGCGAAAACACCGTCGAAATCTCGTGCCACGGCTCTATCTACATCCAGCAAGAGATTCTCCGTCTACTCATCGCCGCAGGTGCTCGTATGGCTGGCCCTGGCGAGTTCACCCAACGTGCCTTCCTCAATGGTCGCCTCGACCTCTCGCAAGCCGAAGCCGTTGCCGACCTCATCAATGCTCAATCTGCTGCTGCTCACACTATTGCGCTCAACCAAATGCGTGGCAATTTCTCGTCTAAACTCGAAGAACTCCGTCGCCAACTACTCCATTTCGTATCTCTTCTCGAACTCGAACTCGACTTTGGCGACCACGACGACCTCGAATTTGCCGACCGCACCGAACTCAATGCCGTAGCCGAGGAGATTCGCTCACAACTCTCTCGCCTACAGCAAACTTTCTCTCAAGGCAATGCTATCAAAAACGGCATCCCTGTGGCTATTGTGGGCGAAACCAATGCTGGTAAATCCACCCTTCTCAACCTCCTCGTGGGCGACAATCGCGCCATCGTGTCCGACATCCACGGCACTACCCGCGACGTCATCGAAGACACCGTCAACATCAACGGACTCACATTCCGTTTCATCGACACTGCCGGCATCCGCCAAACTTCCGATATCATCGAAAATATGGGCATCGAGCGCACCTACGAAATGATAGAGCGCGCACAAATCATCCTTTGGGTAGTCGATTCAACCAACGTAACCGAACACATCGAGTGGCTCGCCGAACGCATCATGCGTCGCACCGAAGGCAAACGCCTCATCATCCTACTCAACAAAGTCGACCGCCTCAACGACGAAGAACTCACCACCCTCCGCTTCTGGTTCGAACCGTACACTAATCCCGATGTCTCCACAAATGTAGGGACGCAGCGTGCTGCGTCCTTAACGAGCGAAGCGAGTCAAAACTCTCAGTTCGCCACATTCAACTCTTCCGAAGCAAATATTATCGCAGACGCAGTTACGGCGTCTTCCGTGAATTTTTCGCCAAGGCTCAAGACCTCTGGTTCCGTGTCTTCCGTGGGAGAAAAAAATAATTCCGTGAGAAACAACACCCCTCAAATCCTCGAAATCTCCGCAAAACAAAACCTCAACACCAGCCAACTCACTAGCCTCCTCTACGACAGCGCACAAATGCCCGACCTCTCGGCTGGCGACATCATCATATCCAACCTCCGTCACTACGAAGCCCTCACCCACGCCCTCGACTCCATCCATCGCGTCATCGACGGCCTACAAACCAATCTCCCAGCCGACTTCGTAGCTCAAGACATCCGCGAAGCCCTCTTCCACCTCGCCGAAATCACCGGCGGCGAAATCACCACCGACGAAGCCCTCGGCAACATCTTCGCACACTTCTGCAACGGAAAATAACAAACCAAAAAGACCCGACCTCGAAGAGGTCACACGTTAGTAGTAACCGCTGCGTGGTCCCTTAGCTTGCCGAAGGGTCACCTGCGAACAACAAAATCCCTCCACACACCACACGTCCCCAAAGGGGACACACGAAGTAGTAACCGCGGGTGACCAAAGGGAACCTGCGGACAGCAAAACCTCCCCAAAGGGCGTCGAAGACGTCCAACCATACTTAACCGCTGTGTGACTGAGCGTAGCGAAGGAACCTGCGGATAGCAAAATCCCTCCTCCCCCGTCCTCGAAGAGGGCGAATAAACATTACCTAAAAAATATATATACATGAAAAATAACGACATATTCAAAAAATTCCCATTGACAAATAAAAATATATATTTACAAATTAACCGAACAAAAACATATCTATCAAACGAAAAGAATATTACAAAAGAATATGACACTTGTATTGCTAAAAGTAAAAATAAATTTATAGTAGCTGGTAATAAAAACGTTAAATGTCTTAATGACCCAATAAGTTTCGATTGGTTTATTGAAAATGACAAAATAACAAATTTTAATGTAGCATCATTTTTCTTTAAAGAAATATTATCACACTATCATAAAACAAATAATAGATTTAATCTATTTACAAAATACAAAATATTTGCCACATATAATCCAAATTTAACAAATGAAGATATAAATACTTTTAAAAAAGCTATTTTTTCATACAAAAGAACCAAATCAATTTCACTTATTCCAAAGCCGATTGCTGAAGCTATAGGTTTAGATATCAATATATCCGATACATCTCCTAAATACATACTAAGCATAGGATTTAACGATATAACAACATTTTCAACCATATCAGAAAATAAACTATCATCCTATACTAAAATAAACATAGAAAATATATATGAAACTTCAAGACTCTATTTTTTAGATAAATACCATATACGAGTAAGTGAAACTTCCACAATCGAACTATTTAAAACATTAAAAAAACAAAGTTCTTATACAATAAATGCACCCCACCAACTAACTGGTTATCCTTTAGAAATAATGATTACAAAAACTGATATAACTATCATTATTCAATCATATCTTGACAAATTGTTGGAGCAAATAAATAATAAATTCACAAAAAACAATCCTTTATACCTTACAGGAGAAAGCTCATCTATAGATATAAATATAATAACAAATTATTTTATAGAAAACAATATATATGTTATCGTCCCAAGCAACTCAAATGAAATAGCTATTAATGGACTAATAAAAATAGCAAACAACCCTTTAAATTACAATATTACAATCAAATAAATATCAAAAATACTAATCAATGCGTCAAAATATAGTAATATTAACAGGTGCAGGCATAAGTGCCGAAAGTGGATTAGATACATTTCGAGATGAAAATGGTTTATGGAAACAATATGATGCAAAAAAATTAGCCACAACTTCAAAGTTAGAAGAATTATGATACACGATATAGAAAACAAACTAACAATTGAGGAAATACAAAAACTCATTTCTGGAGATGAAAACCGTACTCTTGAACTAAAAAAGAGCACGGGTGAATTGAAAGATGGTATGAAAAGTGCGTGTGCATTCCTTAATACCGATGGCGGTTGGGTAATCTTCGGTATCACTCCTACGTCTTTAAAAATTGTAGGACAACAAGTGACAGACAACACTCTAAAAGAAATTGGTCAAGAAATTGCAAAACTATCACCAGCTATTGACATCAAACCATATTATGTTCCTATACCTGATAAGCAAGATTTTTATGTAATAGCCTTACACTTGAATGCATGGCCACGAGGAACTGCACCTTTCACATATGACAATCGTCCATATTATAGACTGGAAAGCATTACCAAGGTTATGCATAGAGAAATGTTTGAAGAAAGAATCCGTGAAAGCAAGCCTCATTTATTTGCTTGGGAAAGACAAGAAGCTAATAATGTGAATATAGATAACTTAGATTCTGAACTTATCTCCAATGTAGTTCGCAGAGGTATTAAAGGAGGGCGTTTGAGTAGTTCTGCTTTAGGAGAAACTACGGAACAAATATTGTCTAAATTCCAATTACTCAATAAAGGCAGACTTAACAATGCAGCAATAGCATTATTTACCAAGGAAACAGGATGGTATACACAACTAGAACTTAGAATGGCCCGTTTCAAAGGTAAAAGTAAGAATGAATTTCTAGACAACCAATCGCTAAAAGGGAATTTCTTTAAATTATTCGATGCAGGTATGGCATTTTTCTTCAAGCATCTAAACCTAAGCGGTAAAATAATAGGCACTCATAGACAAGAAGAATTGGAAATTCCATATGTAGCATTAAGAGAAGCATTAACCAATGCGTTGTGTCACCGAACTTTCGATGGACTTGGAGGTTCTGTTGGAATTGCTATTTATGATGATCGAGTAGAAATAACGAATCCAGGTAGTTTCCCTGCTCATTTAACGACAGAAACAATTAAACAACCTCACGATTCATATCCACGCAACCCTCTTATTGCAAATGTACTCTATCTTTCTACATATTTGGAAAAATGGGGTTCAGGCGTTGCTCGTATAATGGAGGTATGCAAAGAACAAGAAATTCCAGAACCTTCTTACGAAGACAAAGGAGGTTTCATTCATATAATTTTCAAAAGAAAGTCATATACATTGGCAAATGACACCAAAAATGACACCAAAAATGACACCAAAAAATTGGACATTAAGAATATAACCGATAGACAAAAACAAATAATAAATATATTAATAGGCAACAACAAAATTACTACAGAAGTGTTAAGTACAATGCTTTCTGTATCTAAATCAACAATAATACGAGATATTAAAGATTTAAAAACACATGGGACATTATCTTGGATTGGTTCCAAAAAAGGCGGCCATTGGCAAATAACAAATAAATAAAAATGCTAAAATCAATATTCATAGTAGGCATAGGCAGTTTCGTTGGCGGAGCAATACGTTACATCATCTCCACCCTAATGAAAACCTCGTGCAACACATTCCTATCATGGGGCACACTCACAGTCAACCTATTAGGCTGTTTCCTTATCGGTATAATCTATGCCCTATTCGCAAAACACACCAACACCGCCTCGCCATTATTCCTCCTACTCACCACAGGCTTTTGCGGAGGCTTCACCACCTTCTCCACCTTTGCCCACGAAGGCATACAAATGCTACAACACGGCAACATCATCAGCTTCATCACCTACGCCAGCCTCAGCCTCATCGCAGGCCTCGCCCTCGTCGCCCTCGGATATTGGATAATAAAATAACAATCATATTCTACTCCCACAAATCACACAAATAAATACAAATAAATTCGTGAGATTTGTTAAATTTGTGGGCAAATCAAAATTCCTGTCTAAAAAAAACCAACGAGCATAGCGAGTCCAAATCTGTGTAAATCCTTAGCGCGCCTTTTGACGCAGTCAAAACAGCGCATCAAAAAAAAGAAAAAATCAGTGTCATCTGTGCCATCCGTGAGAGATAAAAACCTCTCTTTTTTCCGCCGAGATATGCCAACGGCATAGCAAGGCGTATGTCAAAAAGATAAAATTATGTTCTTATGTCCTTATGTCTAAAAAAAGACTAACGCCGAACCAACGGTCTTGAGCCAAAGGCGAAAAAAGGTCTGTCTTTATTCCGCCAAGATACATCGCTGATGTAGCGAGGCGTATGTCAAAAGATAAAATTTTGTTCTTATGTCTTTCTGTCTAAAAAAAGACTAACACCGAACGGTCTGTCTTTATTCCGCCAAGATACATCGCAGATGTAGCGAGGCATATGTAGAGAGAAAAATTATGTTATTATGTCATTCTGTCTAAAAAAAGACTAACGCCGAACGGTCTGTCTTTATTCCGCCAAGATACATCGCTGATGTAGCGAGGCGTATGTCAAAAGATAAAATTTTGTTCTTATGTCTTTCTGTCTAAAAAAACAAATCCGAATGGCAACCGTTAACTGTTGACCATCAAATCCATATAAAATCAAAACCATGAAAGTATTACTAATCAACGGCAGTCCCCGCCAATCGGGCAACACCGCCCTCGCCCTCAACGAAGTAGCCCAACAACTAAACGCCGAAGGCATCGAAAGCGAAATCCTCTGGATCGGCAACAAACCCATCCGAGGCTGCACAGCCTGCAACCAGTGCGCCATTCAATCCCTAGGCCGATGCCTATTCGACGACGACATCTGCAACCGCATATCCGAAAAATTTGCCACCGCCGACGCCCTCATCATCGGCTCACCAGTCTATTACGGACAACCCAACGGAGCCCTACTCTCCATCATACAACGCGCCTTCTACTCCAACGGCTCTAACATCGCAGGCAAACCAGCCGCATCCATCGCCGTGTGCCGTCGCGGAGGCGCAACCGCCGCCTTCCAAAGCCTCAACATGCCATTTCAGATGATGAACATGCCCGTCATTACATCGCAATACTGGAACATCGTCTATGGTCGCACCGAAGGCGAAGCCGCACTCGACCGCGAAGGCCTACAAACCATGCGCACCCTCGCTCGCAACATGGCATGGCACCTCAAAACCACCAACGCCACCCCAGCCCCAGGTCGCCCATCCACCGAACCATGGGACGCCATGCACTTCATCCGCTAAACCCCACACACCATACAAAAATCGCCACTCCGAATTGGAGTGGCGATTTTCATTATACCCCATATAAAAAACAAATCCCCCCATCCCTATAGCCTCTATCACCCTCTATAGTTTCTATTATCCCTATAGCAACTATTATCTCTATAGTTGCTATCACCCCTATAGCTTCTATTGTCGCTATAGTCACTATCCCCCAGAATAGCAAGCATCCCTCCCTCCGCCACACTAAAACCAAATCGCCCGCCAATGGCGGACGAAATCACAACAACACAAAAAAAAAGGGCAGACCCCAAAGTCTGCCCAATTGCCCAACGAGCTAATTTCGGGAAGCGACAATTCGCACCTATACGCTCTTGTTGGAGGCTTGCAGAAAAAAAATTAATATCACTTATTATCTGCCGATTCGGCGGCTTTGTGATAGTCCACTATATTCTCAGCATCGGTATAAGTCACTACTGGCGCAAATGGCACATTGTTGGTCAAATCCGCAGTTGCACTACCTCTCACGGCATCAGCTTCCTCGAGTTCTGTAATCGAACAAGCTGTCACATAGCCATACATAGCGATGATAATTTTGATAGCAGCATCAAATTCCTCTTCGCTTGCAGTTGGTGAGATGTGCGACTCGTCGTTGCGCCATGTTTTCACCATCATGAGGTAACCATACAACTTTTGATATTCAGGTTGGAGATTGTTTTTCAATCCCCACAAACAACGGAAGGCATGTATCACATGTTTCCAAGTCACATCTTCACCCTCATATTGAGGTTGCACCTCTTTATCGTTAATCAAATAGTACAATTTTTTGAGATACGACTCATATTTTGTAGCCAAAAGATTGAAAGCCACCGATTTTTTCACGATATTACAGCTTTCGCTAGCAAACACTTCGCTCAAAGCATACATCACATGACTGCCAACGCCGTCTAACGTATCGATAGATTCTCGATTTAGCACATCAAAGAAAGTGTCTACCACATCATCCATTCGGCGCATATAGCGCGATACGCCCGATAGCATCGTGCCAAACAAGTCTAACAATGCCGAGCGCACTTTGTCCTCAGTCGCCACAACTGGTGCAGGCGCCACCTCAACCACTGGCGCAGGCGCAGGGTGCAACACTTTCACAAAATCGTCGGTTGTCACCACAGGTGTTTCTGGCACAGTGTCGATAGTCACATCATCGTTGACCGAAGCCTCGATGATGCGTTCGCGGCTCGATGGGTCGAGGATAAACATACGGAGCACACGGTCGGCACGCAACATGATTTTCGGACCAGTGATAGGCATGCCATACACTTTGGTTAGGAACTCCGAAGCACGGTCGCGAATGATGGTCGCCTTTAACGCCTCGTATCTACCAAACTCATTGATATTGCTCTCGTCTATAGTGTTTTCTATCACTCGAGCCAAATCGTAGTAATTGATACCAAAAGCATCGGCTATAGTGATTATCTGCTTGTCGAGCGTAGCCTTTTGATATTCGTTGATATAGTCTAATATCGACTTGCCAGCCTCGATGCGAAGGTCGCCACACTGTATGTCGTGCAAGATGACAAGTGCTGTGCGTTGGTCTTTTTGCGATAGCGAAGCAAATTGTTTGCACAAATCTTCGAGTGCCTTGCGAGTATTCACTCCTTCAGGACCTTCGAAGTAGAGCGTTTTCACAAAGCGTTGAAACTTCGAATTGATATATTCGGCATCAATAGTACCAGTGCCGGTTTCGAAGATAAACAAGTCGATAGGATAACCGTCCCATTTGATATGCGAACCCGATTCGCCACCTTCGAACAATTCGCGGTAGCGCATCAACAATATGTTGTATGTCTCCTCGTCGATTTCCATCGTCACGCGCGAATATGTTTTTTCGTGTTGGAACTCATACACCTTTTTGTCCCAAGTGAACAGTTGCAATTTTGCAGCCTCGATGAGGTGAGTCATCTTCGAAAAATCTTTGGCAAACATATTGCGAGCC
>JAZLDO010000142.1:0-3034 GCA_045614825.1 Candidatus Aphodosoma sp.
CAATATCCTAACTGGTCGTTCGATGAAAATGATGTAGAAGACGAACATGTATTTATCGAAAAAGATTATTTCGATACTATTACCATTGCAACAAATAAAACAATCATTGTTGAAGATGGTGTTATCATTGCAACAAATGACCTTATAATTAAATCTGACAAGGATGAAGTTGTACCTGAAATAAAAATAGAAGGCGACATTATTGCCAATAATGGTATCACGTTTGAAAAGACAATAGATGATAGTCGTTGGTACTTCTTCTCTCTTCCTTTCGATAGTAAAATTAGCGATGTGAATGTAATTACTATTGCAAATGGTCCTGATGATGGCGTTTGGGATTATTACAATCCAAAAACTAAAGTTGGTGACTATACAATACGTCATTACAACCAAAAACGAGCTGCTGAAGGTCAAGGTAAAAAAACTGGTTGGGTGGATTGTGCTTCAACCGACATGTTATACAAAGGTCGTGGTTATATAATCGGTCTATTCCCTGCTGGTTCGGAAGCTTCAGTACAATTCAAATCAGAACCTAAATTGCAACTTTCAAAACTCGAAAACACAGAACTTGACTTCGGAGAAAATCACTCATGGTACGACCATAAAGATGGTGATAACACTCTCTACAATGGTTGGAACTTGATTGGTATTCCTTTCTTCGAAACATTCAATCAAGGTGATTTGGATGCTGCGTACGTCTCTATTCCTAATAAAGATGGTACTACATATTCACAGTACACACTCTCTGAAGCTCTCACTGAGAATCTTTTACGCCCATTCATGAGTTTCTTCATCCAATTAGCTGAGAATGTTGCTCCAACATTCGACCCAACCGACCGCACGAATGCGCCTATGTTGCGTGCTAAAACAAACACTGCAGGGGGCGAAATTGTGGTGAATATTCATAATGCTAACAATGAAACTCTAAACGACAAAACTACAATCATCAATAATAGGTCAAAAACTAATGAGTATGAAATTGGCTACGACTTACAAAAGATGATTGGTTATGCAGCAAAACCTCAAATATACACTATCGAAGAGTGTGGCTTGTTGGCTTTCAACGCTCAAGATGTAATGGCTTCTGGTATTGTTCGTTTAGGTCTATACGTACCTGCTGATGGTGAATATATCATTGGTGGTGAATCGTGGGGGGCTATGTCGGGTGCTGAACTTTATGATATAGAAAGTGACGAGGCTACTTCATTAACTATTCCTCAAACTATTTACTTGACAAAAGGTTCTCACGACGAAAGATTCATAATAAGAGTTAAACAACAAGTAACAACAAATGCAGAAAACAACAACGACTCTGAGGTGAATGCATACATCGAAAACGGACGTTTGATTGTTGAAAACATGCCAGCCGACGGAAATGTATATATATATGATACTACAGGTAAATTAATACTTCAACAATCAACAAATAACAATATTGATGTTGAGATAATAGCTGAAGGTATCTATCACATCACTATCCACACAGAAAATAATCAAGTCATTAACACTAAAGTAGTATATTAAGACATGAAAAAACTAATAATATTTTGTATAACAATAATAGGAGTAGTGGCATTAAATGCCACTACCCCACAATATCGTCCGTTCGAAGATAATGATATGCCTGGTAAATTAAATACAGAATATCAAATGTATCAACGTTCTCAAAAAAAGGCGATACGAGTAAACAATCAATACCACACTCCTCGTATTAACAATTCATACAAAAATCAATCGAGCTACATTACAACCAACAACCCAAACAACATAAACACTCCAAAAACAACCATTTCTCAACAAAATACTCAATACTATAATTATCAAGTAGCAACGAATACTCCAAGCAAAGTTGAGTATAATGAGCATATAGCAATGGAAATAGATAATAAAAATGCCATTCATAATATGCCTAATACACCTTTTATTGAAACGGGAGATATTCAGTCAGTGGGATATAATACCAATCCAGATGAAGGTTGGGGCGAACAAGTAGAAGATGATGATACTCAAGAGGGACCTATCGGCGACGCAATACTCCCACTTCTACTCTGCCTACTACTCTATATAGGCTTTCGACGCAAAATATAAATAACAAAGACGCAATAATTTGCGTCTTTGTTATTTTTGTACTATTTTTATAACAAAAAATATCACTATATAAAATATTTTTTGTACCTTTGCATCACAAACGTGAGAAACACTGAATATTATTAACTTTTAAAAATAAACAATTATGATTAAACTTGGTATTAACGGTTTCGGCCGTATCGGACGTATGGTGTTCCGCGCTGCAATCCAAAACTTCAGCAACGACATCCAAGTAGTAGGTATCAACGACTTGCTTGATCCTGACTATCTCGCTTACATGTTGAAATACGACTCAGTTCACGGTCGTTTCCAAGGCGATGTAACTTTCGAAAACAACTATCTCATCGTAAACGGACAACGCATCCGTCTTACTGCTGAAATGGACCCTGCTAACCTCAAATGGGACGAAGTAGGTGCTGACGTTGTTGTTGAATCAACTGGTCTCTTCCTCGAAGACGAAAAAGCTCGCAAACACATTGCTGCTGGTGCTAAAAAAGTTATCATGTCTGCTCCTTCTAAAGACGCAACTCCTATGTTCGTTTATGGTGTTAACCACACTTCTTATGCAGGTCAAGACATCATCTCTAACGCATCTTGTACAACTAACTGTCTCGCTCCTATCACTAAAGTATTGAACGATAACTTCGGTGTTGTTAAAGGCCTTATGACTACAGTTCACGCAGCAACAGCTACTCAAAAAACTGTTGACGGTCCTTCTAAAAAAGACTGGCGTGGTGGTCGTGGTATCCTCGAAAACATCATCCCTTCTTCAACAGGTGCTGCTAAAGCTGTAGGTAAAGTTCTACCTGAACTCAACGGCAAACTCACAGGTATGTCTTTCCGCGTTCCTACTTCTGACGTTTCTGTTGTTGACTTGACAGTTGTTCTCGAAAAACCTGCTACTAAAGAAGACATCTGCGCTGCTATGAAAGCTGCTTCTGAAGGC
>JAZLDO010000143.1:0-12575 GCA_045614825.1 Candidatus Aphodosoma sp.
GGAAAACTGGGCATTCGAACCAGAAGTGCTTGCAATGTATGCAAAACACTATCAAACAGGCGAATTGATTCCTAACGAAATCATCGAAAAAATCAATGCATCGGCTACATTCAATCAAGGATTTATGACAACAGAGTTGACTGCTGCAGCTATCCTCGACATGAACTGGCACGACCTCAAATCGGTAGAAGGCATCTCAGACCCTATCGCATTCGAAAAAGAGATGATGGACAAAATTGGTTTGATTCCAGAAATCGCTCCACGTTACCGCACAACATACTTCAACCACATCTGGGCAGGCGGCTATAGCGCTGGTTACTATAGCTACTTGTGGGCAGAAGTATTGGACAAAGATGCTTACGCATTGTTCAAAGAAAAAGGCATCTTCGACCAAGAGACAGCACAAAAATTCCGCACATTGCTCGAAAAAGGTGGCACAGAAGACCCAATGGAATTGTATCGCACATTCCGTGGTGCAGAGCCTAACCCAGAAGCAATGCTTATTGGACGCGGATTGAAATAATGTACAATTCATAATTCACAATGCACAATTGCCATTCGGAATTATGACTTAACTATTGATATGCGGGCTTGAGTGTCCCGCATATCAACAAAAATTAGATAAAGCTTAAAGTCCTCACGGCGTTAGTTTTTTAGACAGAAAGACATAAGGACATATTTATTCTTTTGACATAATGGTCTTGCTTTTGCTACGCAAAATCTCGACACTAAAGACAAACCCTTCGGCGTTGGCGATTATCACACAAAAATTATACAGCATTTATAAAATAAATGAGACCTGCACGAATAAATATTACGAAGTTTTTCACACAACCAAGTGTAGCAAATATTGCTATTAGCGTGATTGTGGGGGCTTTGTTGTTTAATGCACAGATCATAATGCACAATGCAGAATTAAGCGGCAGTTTTGTGCAGATGTTGTTTATGAAACATTTTGTGGTGTGGTCGTTGCCGATGATATGGTCACAAATATTAGGGTTTGTGGCTATGACGGGCTTGATGGTGTGGATGATGTTTTTGTGTAACCAGTTACAAATCATACCAGTAAGATCATCGATGCCATTGATGGTGGGACTTGTAATGGCTGGGAGTATCAGTTATATTCAGCCTTTTGACGAAAGTTATATAGCGGCTGTATTTTTCATCTTGGCACTAAAGCAGCTAATACAGATGTATCACTTTGAAACACAAGTAGCTGCAGCTTATAATATCACACTACTATTAGGTCTTGCTGCATTATTTGAACCTACATATATATGGCTGGCAGTATTATTTGTACTGGGAATGATAATTTTTAGGGTCATTACACGACGTGTGTTTTTAAGTATTTTATTTGGCATAGCAACACTGACTATAATTGTTGGTAGTCTGTTTTGGCTATTTGACTCGCTTGAAATTCTAACAAATTATCTCAATAGATTTGTTAACGTTTCGCTTTGGTACAACACCACGCTAACTAAAAAAGATATTATAATTAGTTGCTTCACTGGGGGATTAATATTATTTACATTCGTACATCATTACTTTAGTCCGAGCAACTACAAACTAAACACACGATTAAACTTTGCATTTATTAATTGGGGATTTTGGTTGTCAATGATATGGGTTGTGGCGTTTGGCGCTGAATTTGCACAATTGATAGCTATCCCAGGGTTGTTTGCAGTGATGTGTTTAAGTTTATATTTCAGCACAAACCAAAGCAAAGTGGCAAATGTTGTATTTGTTGTGTGGTTTTTGGTTTTCATAGCATATAGAATAATGCACAACCAATGGTCTTGAGACTTGGCGAAAAATGTACAATGCACAATTAACCATTCAGTTTCAAAAATACTATTATAAACAGAAAAATAAATAAAAAAACAAAATATGTTAGAAATTAGAGATTTACATGCCTCGATTGCAGGCAAGGAGATATTGAAAGGGTTGAACTTGACAGTGAAACCTGGTGAGGTGCACGCCATTATGGGACCTAATGGTGCAGGTAAAAGTACGTTGAGCAATGTGTTGTCAGGGCACCCTGCATACACAGTTACAAGCGGTTCGGTGACATTCAACGGTAAAGACCTTTTGGCAATGTCGCCAGAGGTGCGCGCACGCGAAGGTTTGTTTATGAGTTTCCAATACCCAGTAGAGATACCAGGCGTTAGCATGGTGAACTTTATGCGTGCGGCAGTGAACGAACAACGCAAACATCGCGGTTTGGATGCTTTGTCGTCGGGCGACTTCTTGAAATTGATGAGAGAAAAACGCCAATTAGTAGAATTAGACAGCAAATTGGCTAATCGTTCTGTCAACGAAGGTTTTTCGGGCGGTGAGAAAAAACGCAATGAGATATTCCAAATGGCAATGCTAGAACCACGTTTGTCGATTCTAGATGAAACAGACTCGGGTTTGGATATCGATGCATTGCGCATTGTGGCAAATGGTGTGAATATGTTGAAAACACCAGAGAATGCTTCTATCGTAATCACTCACTATCAACGACTTTTGGACTATATCGTGCCAGACATCGTAGATGTATTGGTAGATGGTAGAATCGTGATGTCGGGTCCTAAAGAGTTGGTAATGGAACTCGAAGAGAAAGGTTACGATTGGATTAAATCTATGCACAATAAATAATTTTTATTTTTAACATAAGTACAAAAACTTGTTGACTGGCTTATAATATATTGCACTATTTTACAAGTAAGCGCGGACAATCGCTTTTTTAAGTACAGGCCCAAAATCATGTTTAATCACAAGGGATGTACTTAAAAATACAAAGTCGACCAACAGAATTTTCAAATATAAACAAATTTAACTATCCCATACGTTAAATAAAGTATGTACTTCTGTTAAAAACAATATAACAACAAAATATGACAAAACAATTTATAGATTTATATAAAGAAGTAGGTGGACAGATTGCGGCTAAGTCGGCATTGGTATTCAATGCCGAGCGCGATGAGGCGGCACGCATGTTGGAGTCAGTTGATTTTCCAACACGCAAGACAGAGGAATATTTATATTGTCCGCTTTTCGAGGCTTTAAAAACCGATTGGGGTGTGAATATCAACCGCTTGACATTTGGTCTTAAAGCTGAAGATATGTTCCGTTGTGCAGTACCTGGTATCAAAGCTGTGGTTGCCCCTATTATAAATGATGTGTGGGTAGGTGACGAGGAGATTGATTTGGGCAATGGCGCATTTGTATGTTCGATGAAACATGCGTCGGAAACTCACAACGATTTAATTGCAAAATACTACAACACAATACTTAACGACAAAAAAGATGCGTTCGTCATGCTCAACTCAATGTTGGTGCAAGACGGACTTTTTGTTTATATACCTCGTGGCGTAGAGTGTCAATTGCCGTTGCAAATAGTGAATATGATGCGCGCCGGACAAGCATTGATGGGCGTAAATCGTAGTCTTATCGTATTGGAGTCCAATGCTTCGTTGCAAATCATCGATTGCGACCACGCAATGGACAACTCGGAATATTTCGCATCGCGCATAGCAGAAATCTATGTGGGCGAAGGTGCACGATTGAACTACTGTTCGATGGAAAGCACCCACGAGAAGATGGCAAATTTGCGTCGTTATGCCGTAGCACAAGAGCGAAATAGTATGGTGAAATTCAGCACATTCGGATTGATGAATGGCGCAACACGCAACCATATTGAAATAGACCTCAATGGTGAAGGCGCCGAGACTTGGTTGGGCGGCATGTTGCTCATCGACAAGCAACAAAAATGCGATAATTACACTATCATTCGCCACCACAAACCCCACTGCACGAGCGAAGAACTCTATAAATACATCCTCGACGACGAGTCGAAAGGAGGCTTCAGCGGACGCATTGTAGTAGATCCAGGCGCACAAAAGACTGTATCGCATCAAACCAATCGCAACATCTGCTTATCGGAAAAAGCTCGCGCATTGGGTCGTCCACAACTTGAGATATATGCCGATGATGTGAAATGCGGTCACGGCGCAACCACAGGTATGCTCGACCAAAACGCACTATTCTACATGCAACAACGTGGCATCGGACTCAAAGAAGCTCGATTATTGCTTCTACAAGCATTCTCGGCTGAAGTGTTGGAAAGCATTGACATCCCAGCACTCAAAGACCGCCTACACCTTCTCATCGAAAAACGCCTCCATGGCGAAGAGATGCGCTGTGCAGGATGCCAAAAATGATAAAAAATAACCTATTTTATACAATAAAAACACATTATTTACCTAAAAAAACTGTAATTTATGAAAAAAAACGAAAAACAAGGTCAATTGAAACGCGCGATGCGTCCGATTGACGTATGGGGATTGGCACTTGGTGCTATTATCGGATGGGGATGTTTTGTACTCCCAGGTAATGCATTTCTTCCTAAAGCTGGACCATTAGGCACTGCTGTTGGTATGGCAATTGGAGCCTCACTCATTCTGGTTATTGCATTAAGTTATGGCTATTTGATACGCAAATTCCCTCTCAGTGGTGGCGAATTTATCTATACTAAAATGACAATGGGCAAAACTCACGCATTCGTATGCGGATGGGGTATGATATTGGCTTACTGGAGTTTGATTCCTCTCAATGCCACAGCTCTCGGTATGATTAGCCGCTATTTATTCCCTGGTATCATTCAAGTAGGTCATTTATATCAAGTAGCTGGATGGGATGTATATGCTGGCGAAGTAGTTGTAGCTTCGTTGTTTATCATTTTAATGGCTATAGTAAATATTTGGGGCATCAAACAAGCCGCTTGGACACAGACTACTATTGCGTTGACTTTAGTAGCTGGTATCTTCATGGTTACATTCTTGATATTAACCCAAGGTCCTGATTGGAGCAATCTTACACCAGGATTGCCTACAGAACAAAATTGGTGGAAAGGCGTATTTGCTATCGTTGCTATGGCTCCATGGGCATTCATCGGTTTCGATTGCATCCCTCAATCGGCTGAAGAATACAACTTCAACCACAAAAAATCTACTCGAATCATGATTTTGGCCATCTCTATTGCGGCATTGCTCTATGTGGCTGTGAATACTATCACTGCATTAGGCTTCCAAGATGGTATGTCGTGGCAAAATATGCTCACTAACTTGAAAGATAATGGTCAAATTTGGGCAACAGGCTATGTTGTCAAAATGAAATTAGGCATCATTGGCTTATCGTTGTTGGGTATTGCTATGTTCTGCGCCGTTATTTCGGGTATGAATGCATTCTATATCTCTACATCACGCCTCATGTATGCTATGGCTCAAGATGGCGCTTTGCCTTCGACTTTCGGTAAACTCGGCGTTAAACACGGCACTCCTCGCAATGCTATTTTGTTCGTAATGGTGCTCAGTTTGTTTGCCCCATGGTTTGGTCGCGAGGTATTGAACTGGATTGTTGATATGACATCAGTTGGAGCTGCCATCGTATTTGCCTACACTACTGCATCGGCTGCTATTTGGGCTATCCGCCACAACCACAAAACTCAGGCTTGGATTGGTTTCATTGGTTGCATTATTTCATTATTCTTCTTATCGCTATTGATTATCCCAGGTATGCCTGGCTATCTCTCAATACAAAGCCGAGTTATTTTGCTCATTTGGATTGTGATGGGTGCTGTGTTCTTTGGCGTAATCTACGATAAATACAAAAAGAAATCTGACGAACACATAATAGAAGAAGCAGAAAAATAATATATGCTTGACATTGAAAGTATAAGAAAAGAGTTCCCAATACTTGGGCGCGATGTGTATGGCAAACCATTGATCTATTTCGACAATGGTGCCACTACACAAAAGCCACAATGCGTATTGGATCGCATCATGCGTTCATACACGTTAGAAAATTCGAACATTCACCGTGGAGTGCACTATCTTAGTGGTGTAGCCACAGAAGCACATGAGGCTGCCCGCCAACGCGTGGCTGACTTTATCGGTGCCCGCTCGAAAGACGAAATCCTTTTCACTCGTGGCACAACCGAAAGCGTCAACCTCGTGGCACGCACTTTGGCTGACCAAATTTGTAGCAAGGGCGACGAAATTGTCATCACTACAATGGAGCATCACTCCAACATCGTGCCTTGGCAAATGGCATGCGAACGCACGGGTGCCGTGTTGCGTGTAGCACCTATCAACGAGCAAGGCGAACTCATTATATCGGAGTTTGAAGCGTTGCTCAACGAACGCACTAAAATTGTATCTGTTGCACATGTGAGCAATGTGATGGGCACAGTCAATCCCGTTGCCAAAATCGTGCGTATGGCACATAAATATGGAGCTAAGGTGTTGATTGATGGCGCTCAAGCCATTGCACATATACCCGTGAATGTAGTGGAACTTGATGCCGACTTCTATGCTTTCTCTGGTCATAAGGTCTATGCGCCTAATGGCATTGGCGTGTTGTATGGCAAACGCGAATTGCTGGACTCAATGCCCCCATTCATGGGTGGTGGAGAGATGATCGAAACTGTGAAATTTGAAAAGACCACATACAACAAACTGCCATATAAATACGAAGCGGGTACACCCGACTATGTAGGCAGTTGCGCTTTGGCAACGGCATTGGACTATATCTCGGCAATAGGGATGAAAAATATAGCCGACTACGAACACCATTTGCTCGACTATGCAACACAGAAGATAAAAGAGATTGGCGGTGTGAGAATCATTGGTGAGGCCAAAGAGAAAAGTGGTGTGCTCTCATTTGTTGTTAATGGTGTGCATCCTTACGACATAGGTATGATGCTCGACAAACTAGGCATTGCCATCCGCACAGGCCACCACTGCGCTGAACCTCTCGTCGATTGGTATGGCATATCAGGCACAGCACGTGCTTCATTTGCCTTCTACAACACAATCGAAGAAATTGACTACTTCATCTCATCACTCAAACGAGTATTAATGATACTAAAATAAACTATGTCAAAAATATTGAAATTTTTGCCAATGTTTCTTGTCTCAATCCTAATAACCATATTTTGGATTGATGATTTTGTTGCTATTGCAATTACTGTTTTTGGGTTTGTTCTATCTATTCCAACAATTATAGCAGCGATTTATCTTACCATAGCATCTCGCAAATTTTCAGATCGATGGCAAAAGGCATTATTTATATGGGGAATATTTAACCTCCTTTTCTTTTGTGCATACCTTATATTTAGACATCCAGCACAAGGTTGTAATGCAAATATGATGGCTAAATATTACGAAAACAATTCAGAAAAGATAGAGGAATTGTTGAAATACATAGATGAAGCACAAGATGATAGCACATTACTAGTATTAGAATTTACACCTGAGGAAGTTTGTACTTTCCATATTTCAACAAGTAAAGGTTCTTACTGGGAATGGGATGCTGAACTAAAAAAAGACTCTTTAATGCAAGAGGTTGGATTGACTCATAACGAATATGAGAACATACGCTCTCTACTTAGCAATCTTAATTGTATTGGCATTGAAAGTGATAAAAGAATGCCAAACAATGAGGTCACTATCCGCT
Source organism: Candidatus Aphodosoma sp. (assembly GCA_045614825.1). GTDB lineage: Bacteria > Bacteroidota > Bacteroidia > Bacteroidales > Paludibacteraceae > Aphodosoma. The sequence continues at coordinate 7,501 of JAZLDO010000143.1, forward strand.
TTAAACGAGTAGGATTTGGAATGTATTCGTTCGTACTACACAACAGTCCTATAAATCAACAGCAAAAGGATATATATATGAATGATATGGCGTATGTGCCTTATAACGATAGTGTTATATTTATGTATAGAAGTGGAGCTATCGGATCAGACTCTTTTCATCATAAAGAAAGATTTCTACGCAAACACAAACCTTGGTAATATTTTATTTTGATTGTAGACAAAAATAAACTATGGAAAATAAACGATTTAAGATTGACATTGACGAAATCTTGAAGGCGAAAGTCAAAAAGAAATTGCCAAAATTCTTGGTTAATTTCCTTAAACGTCGCATACATCAAGAAGAAATCAACGACTGCATCGAAAAGGCCGAACACCCACAAGGTGTAGGATTTTTCGACGAAGCGCTCAATTATCTCGACATTAAATACGAAGTGCGTGGTGCCGAAAATCTCGACCCATCGCGCCGTTGCATCTTTGCTAGCAATCACCCAATCGGTGGCCCTGAGGCATTGATTATGGGCTCGGTTATGCGCAAATTCTATGGCGAAAGTTTCCGCGTGCCTGTAAATAACATCTTGGCACACTTCCACCCCCTCGCCGAATTCTTCGTACCTGTGAATATGGGCGGGAAACAAACTCGCGAAATCAGCGAAGGCCTCGCTCGCATGTTTGAGAGTCCATACCAAGTGCTCGTATATCCTGCTGGCAAATGTGCCCGCACCGAAAAAGGCAAAGTAACCGAACAACCTTGGAAAAAGATGTTCATCACACAATCACGCAAATACGAGCGCGATGTAGTGCCAGTCCACATGTCGGGCTATAACTCTAAACTCTTCATGCGCTTAACATCTTTGAGCAAATTCCTTGGCCTAAAATTCAACATTGGCATGTTTATGCTTGTAGATGAATTATTTAAGAAACAACATAAAACATTTGTCATCACCTTCGGCAAACCAATCCCTTATAGCACTTTCGACAAGTCGAAAACCGACCAACAATGGGCTAATGACGTGCGCCACGAAGTAGAAAAACTTCAAGAAGGCAACGGACAAGACACGAATATGTAACAACAAAAGTATAGAGATTAGAGTATAAAGTATAGAGAACCACCTGACACTACTATTTAACACTATACTTCCAACTCTTAACTCTATACACTAAACTCTAAACAATAAACAACTATGGTACCTATTATTGAACCTATTTCAAAAGAGTTGCTCAAACAAGAACTCAACGAAAAAACTTTCCTCAGAAAGACAAATAAAGCTGACAATGAAATATATGTAGTCAATGCAGAAAATGCACCTAACGTATTACGCGAAATCGGCCGTCTCCGCGAAGTATCATTCCGCGCAGTAGGTGGTGGCTCTGGCAAAGAGTGCGACCTCGACCACTTCGACCTCGAAGACAAAGCTTGTTATCAACTCATCGTGTGGAACCCTGAATTAGAAGAAATCATCGGTGGCTATCGTTTCACTCGTTGGGCACAAGCATCATTCCACGACAATGGTCAGCCATACGTAAACACAGAGCACCTCTTTGACTTCTCTGAAAAATTCCTCAAAGAATATTTCCCTTACTGTCTCGAAATGGCACGCGCATTTGTGCAACCAAAATATCAAAGTGCCGAAATGGGTCGTAAGAGCCTCTTCGCTCTCGACAACCTTTGGGATGGCATCGGCGGTCTTGTTGCTACCGACCAATCTATCAAATACCTCGCTGGTAAAGTAACAATCTATAGCACAAGCCCCGACAAGAGCCGCAAAGCTATGATTTACTACCTCGAAAAATTCTTTGGCGACCGCGAACGTATGCTCACATCTAAACATCCTGAGACTTGCACCGACGAAGAACGTGCCGAATTCGATGCTATGTTCTGTGCCGACACAGCAAAAGAGAACTACAAAATCCTCAACACTTTCGTTAAATCGATGAACGACAGCATTCCGCCGCTCATCCACTCATATATCGAACTCTCAAGCTCGATGAAAACATTCGGCACCACATTCGACCCTGACTTTGGCGACTGCTACGACACAGCAATGATTATCACAATCGCCGACATCTACGAACCAAAATACAAACGCTACATCGAATCATATTTCGAACAAAAATAATTATTTTTTTGCTTTTAACATAAGTACAAAGATTTGTTTATTGGTTCACTATTTATAGCAACAATTTTCTATTTCTGAGAGGACAACCAATATTTTAAGTACAAGCCCTAAATATTTTATTTTAACATAATTACATACTTTATATTCGCAGGTTAATAGAATTTAATTTTATATTTCTAAGTAATCAAAACAATCTCTTTTTCAAGTACGAAAATTATGTACTTATACTAAAGTGAATTCTGTACTTCTGTTAAAAAAAATCACAAGGCTTGTACTTAAAAAAGCAACGTCAACCACCATAAACTATTCAAATACAAACAAATTTAATCATCCTATAAATAAATTTTGTACTTCTGTTTTAAAAAAAATCAAACAATAACATTAATGCAAGAACAACCAATAATCGCACCCATCGATCGCCAACTAATCAAAGCCGAATTAACCCAAGAACGCTTTTTGCGCACGACCAACAAAGCCGGCAACGAAATCTACATCATCAACGCCCACAACTCGCCCAACACCATGCGCGAGATAGGGCGTCTGCGCGAGATTGCCTTCCGCACAGCCGGTGGTGGCACAGGTTGCGAAATCGACATCGACCAATTCGACACTATGGACAACCCATGCGAACAACTCATCGTATGGAATCCCGACGCCGAAGAAATCATCGGTGGCTATCGTTACATCCTTGGCAAAAACATCAAATACGACGCACAAGGACAGCCACTTATCGCCACATCGCATCTATTCCACTTCTCGCAACAATTCATCGACGAATATATGCCCTACACAATCGAATTAGGGCGCTCATTCGTCACACTCGAATATCAATCCTCACAAGCAGGAGCCAAAAGTCTCTTCGCTCTCGACAACCTTTGGGACGGACTCGGTGCGCTCACCATCAAGTATCCACAAATCCGATACTTCCTCGGCAAGTTCACCATGTACCCTTCGTTCAATCGCACAGGTCGCGACATGATACTCCATTATCTCAACCTCCACTTCGGCGATCGAGAACAATTAGCCATGCCGCACACACCACTATGTCAAGAGACCGACCCTACACAATTACAGCAACTCTTCAGTGCCGAAACAATCAAAGACAACTATCTAATACTCAACAAAGAAGTTCGTGCCCTTGGCGAAAACATACCACCACTCGTCAACGCCTACATGAACCTCTCGCCAACAATGAAAGTCTTCGGCACAGCCATCAACGATGAATTTGGCGATGTCGAAGAAACCGGCATTCTCATCACAATCAACGACATCTATCCCGAAAAACGCCAACGCCACATCGTCACCTACGTCCAAAACCTCAAAGAAAACCTCAACCTAAAACAAATAGGCATAAAATAACCCTGCCGACAAAACGAAATAAGATTACAAATAACAGAGTACAGATAACAATCAACAGTAGGGACAGGGCGTGCCGTGTCCTGTCAACCGACAGGTTGAAAATCTGTCATTCGTTGCCAAGATGAAACTTTAGTTTCAACGAGGCATATGTTGAAAAAAATTAAAATATGTCCTTTTGTGTCATTATGTCTAAAAAAAATAAACTAAAGTACAGAGTACAAATCCAAACAGTACGCGAAGCGTAAAATATGTCATTCCTTTGCCAAGATATGCCTTTAGGCATAGCGAGGCGTATGCTATAAGGATAATTTGTCCTTGTGTCATTATGTCTAAAAAAATTCATGCCTAAAATAAACACAAAATGGTTATTATAATAATCCTCGTCATACTACTCATTCTTTTAGTAGGCGTAGCATTCTTCGTGCGTCGCATCAACAAGCAAACGCCAGAGCAACCACCAGTCGAAATAGCCGACGACTGTTGCGGTTCACATGCCGTATGCGAGCGCGACAGCCTACTTTCGCAGACCGACCAAATCATCTATTTCGACGACGAAGAGCTTGACACCCTCCGAGGCATCCCATACGAAGAGTACACCGAAGCCCAAATCACCATGCTCGAAAACGTCTTCTACACCCTCCGCGAGCAAGACGTTTCAGGGTGGATACGTAGCCTACAACTCCGCAACATCGACCTCCCCGAAGAGATCCGCGACCAAGCCCTACTCATCGTAGCCGAACGCCGCGAGCACACCCTCGAAGAATGGACTAAAAATAATCCAAAATAAAATACTTCAAACATAACACACAAGAGGCTGTGTCAAAATGTAAATTTTGGCTCAGCCTCTTTCATATATAATCCCAACTTCTTCATCCTTGAAATAATCGCCCCACGCTTACGGCCAAACCTCTCGGCCAACTCATCCAAGCTCACCCCATCGTGCCACCACTCCACCAGCCTCGCATCATCCACGTCAGTCCAAGGGTCATATGCGTTCGGATACTCCTGTCTTGTAGCCTCCACCGAATATGTCGGTTCGCCCATCAACTGCTTGTAGGCCTTCAAATATTTCTTCAATCGTTTCACATCCTTGTCCGACAAATAAGGCAATCGGCGAATATCCATGTTATCAGTCAAGTCGTTCAACTTCACCGCCACCGCAAGAGGATTAGTTTTCACGCGAGCAATAAATTTATCATACGGCTCCTTCTCCGACAATTTAGTCACACACCGCAACGCCTCAATTATCTCAGGCGCAAAGCCCTCCTCTCCCAATCGGTCGAACCCCCACTCCTTCGAGTCCTCCACCACATCATGCAGCACCCCCACAATCTTCTCCTCCATCGTCTTCCCCATCTCCATCACCCTCATCGGATGGCCGATATACTCCTTGCCAGCCTTATCCACCTGACCCCGATGCGCCTCCCGCGCAATCTCAATAGCACGATTTAGTGTACTCATAATATCAAAATAAATGTAAATAACACAGCACGGACCCTGAGTTTGTCGAAAGGTGCCGTGTCCGAAATATTAAACAATCAAACCATCATTCACACTCACTCCACCACCTCCACATCCGCTCGACCTTCCCCCTATC
>JAZLDO010000144.1:0-8465 GCA_045614825.1 Candidatus Aphodosoma sp.
TAAAGATGCATTTACGAATTGTTCATCACTAACATCTATAACCATTCTAAATCCAACTCCTCCACTCATAGAATCTGACTCATTTGACATAAAAGAAATAAATGTACCTAAAGAGAGTTTAACTAAATACAAACGTTCAAAAATTTGGAAAAAAATTGCTAAATATACCCCTATTAATTAAAAAAATAGAGTTATCTTTGCAAAACAAAATAATACACACTCACAGTGTGTATTATTTTGCCCTACCCTCAAGCAAGGTGCAAGCAAACTATGCCTTACGAAACAGTCATAACCCGACACACACTCACAGTGTGTATTTACATACAAAAACAACCTCAAATTATGACCCAAAAAGAACGATACAACGGCGTACTACAACACTTCATCGACACCAACGCTAACGACAAACCCGAACTCATCTATCGCGACGAATTTTCGCTCCTCGTTGCCGTCATCCTCAGCGCACAATGCACCGACAAACGGGTTAATATGGTTACACCTGCCCTCATCGATGCCTACCCTACAGCCCAAACTATGGCAAATGCAACGATTGACGAAATATACAAATACATCAAATCTGTATCATACCCCAACGCCAAAGCTCGCCACCTACAAGGCATGGCTCAGGCTCTTGTCGAACGCTTCAATGGCATAGTGCCCTCAACTACCGAAGAACTAACCACCCTGCCTGGCGTTGGTCGCAAAACTGCTAATGTCATCACTGCCGTCTGTTTCGGACAACCCACCATGGCAGTAGATACCCACGTCTTCCGCGTAGCCAACCGCATCGGACTCACCAATAACAGCAAAACTCCTCTCGAAACCGAAAAAACTCTCATCCGCCATATCCCCCAAGACCTCGTTCCTCGCGCTCACCATTGGCTCATACTTCATGGTCGCTATGTCTGCACTGCCCGTGCACCTAAATGCACTGAATGTGGTATAAACAAGTTTTGCAAATACTTTTCACAGCAAAAATAGGATTTATAAAATTATTTTTCTACCTTTGCAAAGTAAAATCAATATAGTCAAAATCCAAAAGACAACTATTAACCATTGACCGTTGACAATAAAACACCATGAAAAAACGAATTATTGGCTTATATAAATCAATCATCATGCGATTGCAACTAACGCTATCGCCTATAATTGCGTGGTTTCTAAAGGCTATTTCTGTGGTCAATGCGCTAACTTCTATCGTTGTTATCGCCATTCTCATCTACGCTCTCGGCTTTCCTATTGCTTTCGACAAAGCTATTCCATTACCTCTATTTCTTTTTTCTTTCTACTTTTTCTTTTGCGAATACACATTCAATTTTATCAAACACATAAAATCGCATACAAAATCCACCAACACAAAATATAAAACCAAAAAACGAATTAACCCCATATTCGTTATTTTATATGGCATAATCATATCATTTTCAGTAATATGGCTACTGCCAACCGAATGGCTCGAAAAATATTGGTCTCTATTTAGCATCCTACGCCACAACTATCTGATGATAGTCATTGTAGCAATAGAAGCTATACTAAAACTATCGGCCGTAATAACACATTCATTATCAAGCAAAATATCACCAAGTTGGATTATGGTAGGAAGTTTTATGACTATGATTATAGCTGGTACTGGTCTACTACTTTTACCTCGTGCAACTGTCAACGGCATATCATTCTTCGATGCTCTATTCACTGCCACAAGTGCCGTATGCGTAACTGGTCTAACAACCATAGACGTAGCTACAACATTTACTACTACAGGACACATCATCATCCTATTTCTCATACAATTAGGTGGTATCGGCATCATGACCTTCACCTCATTCTTCGGACTAATGTTTGCAGGTCGTCATCCATCGCAAAACAAAATGCTAATCAAAGACCTCATCGACCCCGACAATAGCGTTTCACAGATATTCACCACTCTACGCAATATCATATTCATCACCATAGCAATCGAACTCCTTGGCGCACTCTTCATCTATGAAGCAATGGGCGATTACACTCTATTTGGCGCATTCGTAGCCATATTCCACTCCATATCAGCATTTTGCAATGCAGGCTTCTCTACTCTCGAAACGGGATTATTCCACCCCGATTTCCGCAACAATTACCTATTATTAAACTCACTATCATGGTTAATCATTTTTGGCGGTATCGGCTTCCCTATCCTCTTTAACCTTTGGCAATGGATAAAAAATAAAACACAAAAAATAATCTACAAACTACAAAAAAGGAATAACACTTCACTCCTAACTCCTAACTCCTCACTTCTAACCTCCAACACTGTTATCGCCTTAATAATGACTATTATACTCGTTGCAGGTGGCACTATTCTGTTTTTCATAACAGAATATAATAGTGTATTGCGCGACGACACTACTTTCTTCGGAAAACTCTCTACATCATTCTTTCTTGCCACAGTGCCTCGTACCGCAGGATTCTCTTCTTTTAGTATGGGTGCATTAACCAACATTTCAGTAGTAATTATGATTATCTACATGTGGATTGGCGGTTCACCAATGTCAACTGCTGGAGGTATCAAAACTACTACTTTTGCTATAGCTCTACTCAACGTAATCAACACACTTCGTGGTCGCGACCATATCGAAATTCGCCAACGCACCATTGCCAAACAATCTATCAATCGAGCATTTATCATCATATTTTCATCTCTCGTAGTCGTAGCGTTTGGAGTTGTCATTCTATCTATTTTCGAACCACAACTACCCACTCAATATGCTATTTTCGAGGTAGTTTCAGCATTCTCAACTGTTGGGTTATCTCTCAATCTCACCGCATCATTATCTATTATAAGCAAAATCACAATACTCATCGTAATGTTTATCGGCCGTTTAGGCACAATCACTATACTCTCTTGTTTCATCTCCAACAAAGGAACACAATTTTATCAATACCCAACGGAACACATTCCAATAAGTTAGGAGTGAGGAGTGAGGAGTTAGGAGTGAAAAATTATTTTATTTATTTTTAATTTACTATTATATTTATTCCTTCATTATATGGCAAGAAGTATAGTTTTAGAAAAAAGTAAAGATTTTGCTATTAGAATAATTAATTTGTGCAAATTATTGCAAAACGAAAGGAAAGAATTTATTATGACTAAGCAACTTATGCGTTCTGGAACGAGTATTGGTGCTAATATATCAGAAGCTGAATTTGCAATAAGCAAAAAAGATTTTCATGCAAAAATGTACATTGCATTGAAAGAATCTGTTGAGACCGCATATTGGTTAGAACTATTAGTAAAAACGAATTATATATCTGAAAAAGAATACGAATCAATAAACAACGATTGTATAGAATTAAAAAAAATGCTCAGTAGCATAACAAAAACTACTAAAGCAACAACTTCTAACCCCTAACTCCTAACTCCTAACTCCTAACTATAACTATGAATTATCTAATAATCGGTTTAGGCAATTTTGGTGTAGCACTTGCTACACGTCTCACCGCTATGGGGCACGACGTCACAGGCGTTGATGCCGATATGCGTGTTGTAGAAGAATACAAATCGCAGATTACCACTACTATGTGCGTCAATATCATCGACCAAGTAGGTATTAAATCTCTACCGCTCGACGATACTGATGTCGTCATCGTATCGCTCGGTAATCACATAGGTGAATCGATTGTAATCGTATCACTCCTCAAACAAGCAGGCGTCAAACATATCGTGGCTCGTGCAGTCAACCCTATGCATCGTACTATATTAGAAACAATAGGAGTTGACGAAGTCATCGAACCCGAAAAAACTACTGCCGACATTTGGTCATACTCTGCCGAATCTGAAAAAATCAAAGGCATATACCTCATCGACCACGAACATCAAATCCTTGAATGTCAAATACCCGAAATCCTTAAAGGACAAAGTCTCTCTGAAGCTAATATAGAAGAGACATTTAACGTAAAACTCATCGCCGTAAAACACCGTCGCTCTAAATTCAACTTCCTCGGCTCTCGCGAATTAGAATACGAAGTCGTAAACACCACCGACGAACCCGACTATCGTTTCTCTGCCAACGATCACATAGTCATTTATGGATCTATTCGCGAACTCGACCGCTTCAAAAAACAACTTTAATTCTATATTATATTTTAACACAAGTACATAATTTATTTATTGGACAAAATAGTTTGGTTGTTTTGTTTGCTTTATATGGGCTGAATTTGTTTTTTAAATACAATTACAGATAACATTTAGGGCTTGTACTTAAAAAGATTTTATCCTTACTAAAAATATTAACAAAGCGATTAATAATTTGTAAACCTATAAACATAAAATATGTACTTATGTTTAAATAAAAAACTATGTCTGACGAAAATTATATGAAAATGGCGCTTATCGAAGCGCAAGATGCCTATAGCAAAGGCGAAATACCTGTAGGTGCTGTGGTTGTATGGAACGGACGTATCATCGCTCGTGCCCACAACCTCACCGAAACCCTTCACGACGTAACTGCCCATGCCGAAATGCAAGCCATCACTGCTGCAGCCAATATCATGGGTGGTAAATACCTCAAGGACTGCACTCTCTACGTCACACTCGAACCTTGTATCATGTGTGCCGGAGCTTTAGGCTGGAGTCAAATATCACGCATCGTATATGGTGCATCCGACCCCAAACGTGGCTACTCAACCTTCTCACCTAATGCCCTACACCCAAAAACCGAAGTCGTATCAGGCATCCTCGCCAACGAAGCCCTTGAACTAATGCAATCCTTCTTCGCCGCCCGTCGAAAATAGCATAACTTTTAACTTTAATTTTTATTTCAACATAAATTTACACTAATTAATCACTAATTAATAATTTACGATTAATTTATGATCATTTACGTTCATATATGTTCAAGTTCAAACAATTCACTATATATCAAGACCACACTGCAATGAAAGTTGGCACCGATGGCGTACTACTCGGAGCTTGGGCTCCTATTGCTCCCTCTGCCTCACGCCTACTCGACATCGGTACTGGCACTGGCCTCATAGCCTTAATGCTAGCACAACGCTTCTCAAAACAATCACAAAACCCTAAATATTGTCCCCCCATTTTAGAGGGACGAGCCCAACAGGAGGAAGTGGTTAACACTCTCAACTCTCAACTTAATATAGATGCTATAGATATCGACCTATCATCAATCGAACAAGCTACAGAAAATATAAAGAATAGTCCTTTCGCTAAATACATTACAACTCATCACACATCCCTACAAGACTATACCACACAAGAAAAATACGATGCAATAGTCTGCAATCCTCCCTATTTTGTGGCATCGCTCAAATGTCCTGATGCCAGTCGCACACAAGCACGCCACACAGACTCTCTCTCATTCGATGACCTATTGCAACACTCAGCACGACTACTTAACGACGGAGGCTCTTTATCTGTAATATTACCAATAAACGAAGGCAATCAACTAATCGAATTAGCCCCAAAATATGGTTTCTCACTCACACATCTCGTCGAAGTTCACCCCACTCCAACAGCTCCCCCAAAACGACTACTTATGCATTTCATAAAACAAGAAAAAAATAATTATGAATTATGCATTATGAATTATGAATTAGTTATAGAGCTTTCCCGCCACCAATACACTCCCGAATACATCGCACTCACCCGCGATTTTTACCTAAAAATGTAGCTCGTATGTTAAGATATTTTTGTAACTTTGCAATTATTTTATTAAGAGGCAAAGCCGGAAAGGATTCTCAAATCCTCATTCCTAACTTCTAACTCCTAACTCCTCATTATTATGAAACTATTATCTCCATCTCTCCTCTCTGCCAATTTCGGCAACCTCGAACGCGACATCGAACTAATCAACAAAAGCAACGCAGATTGGTTGCATATTGACATTATGGACGGCGTGTTCGTACCCAATATCTCGTTTGGTTTTCCTGTATTGAAATATGTTAAACAACTTTGCACTAAACCTTTAGATGTGCATTTGATGATTGTCGAACCTGACAAATTCATCAACGAAGTAAAAGAGACTGGTGCAATTATGATGAACGTGCACTACGAGGCATGCACTCACCTCCACCGCACTATCCAACGCATCCACGATGCTGGTATGAAAGCTGGTGTAACACTCAATCCACACACTCCTGTAGAACTACTTGAAGATATTGTAGCAGATGTAGATATGGTGTTACTTATGAGTGTAAACCCTGGTTTTGGTGGACAAAAATTTATCGAAAATACATACGACAAAATTCGTCGTCTCCGTGCTATGATTGACCGCAAAGGTTGCAACACGCTTATCCAAGTGGATGGTGGCGTAAACCTCAAAAACGCAGCTGCACTCTACGAAGCTGGTGCCGACTGCCTTGTTGCTGGCAACGCCGTATTCTCTGCCGACGACATGATACAAACTATCGCTGATCTCAAAAAGTAATATTTCTTTTTTCAACATAAGTACATAACTAATTCATAGGTTTACGAAGTTATAATCTGTATTTTTATTTTATTATCAGGACAATCTCTTTTTCAAGTACAAGCCTTGTGAGTATTAGTAATGATTTATGGCTTGTACTTAAAAACAATGCTAACCAACCAAAAACAACTAAAACAACTAAAACCACCAAACCAATTTGTCCAATAAATAAAGTTTGTACTTCTGTTAAAAATAAATTATTATATATCAAATGATAACAATAAAAGAAGTAAGCTCACGCAAAGAACTCAAACAATTCATCCGATTTGCCAACGAACTATATAGTGATAGCCCATACTACACCCCATGCCTTGAGTTCGACGAGATGAATACCTTCGATACGAAAAAGAATCCAGCACTCGAACACTCTAAATTTGCCAACTTCTTGGCATACAAAGACGGTAAGATTGTTGGTCGTATCACTGCTATTATCAACGAATTAGCCAACCAACATTGGGGATGCAAAAAAGTACGCTTCGGATGGTTCGACTTTATTGACGACTACGAAGTGTCAAAAGCTCTACTCGACGCCGCTGCCGATTGGGGTCGCCAACATGGTATGACTGCCATGAATGGTCCTGTAGGCTTCACTGACTTCGACCACCAAGGCCTCTTACTCGAAGGTTACGACTACGTGTCGCCTATGGCAAGCCTCTACAACTATCCTTACTACGTTGACCACTTCGACCGCTATGGATTAGTAAAAGAAGCCGACTGGATTGAATTCCTCGTATCTACACCTCACGAAATACCAGAAAAAATGGAGCGTGTGGCTAAAATAGTAATGGAAAAATACAAAATACGTATTGACAAAGTACGCTCAGTCAAAGAGTTGAAAGAAAAATATGGCTACTCTTATTTCGACGTAATCGATGCTGCATACCAACCGCTCTACAACTTCCAACCACTCACACAACGTCAGAAAGAGTACTATGCCGAGATGTATTTCCCTATGATTAACTTCGATTTCATTACTATCGCAATCAACGAGTACGACGAAATCGTAGGCGTAGGCATCGGTATGCCCGATATATCAAAAGCTCTACAAGAAACTCGAGGCAAGCTATTCCCATTCGGTTGGATAAAACTCCTCAAAGCACTAAAAGCCAAACAGATGGAAACGTTCAACCTATTGCTCATCGCTGTGCGCCCAGATTATCAAAACAAGGGTGTCAATGCACTATTCTTCTACGATCAAATACCATATTTCCAAAAATATGGCATCAAATACACCGAAACAACAGCTATCCTCGAAGAGAACTCAAAAAACCAAGCCAACTTCGCCTACTTCGAAACCAAACAACACAAACGCCGTCGTGCTTATATCAAACAACTATAACAAATACGTATTTAATTATCAGAAATAAAAAAAGTACATACTCGCTTTTAAGTATGTACTTTTTTTATTTTTTTTACTTATCAACCCATAAAATAATACCTATAAGTCAAATTTTAATCGAATATAAACTCATTTTTTTCGAAACAATCTTCTTCTGTTTTAATTCTTGTAACAGATTTTTTTACCTTCATCTCTATACCAGGCACATCATATTCTTTCTTCAAATCATCGATATGATACTCTAAATCATTTTCAGTTGCCCAAATATAATTGGTTACAGAGGTTTCCATTAATTCCATTTTCATTGATATATCCACTTTCCAGCATTTTTCGACATCTTTGCTACAAGATGTAAAACCCAAAGCAAATAGAGCCAAAACGGCAATTACAAAACAAATCTTTTTCATAATAGATAAATTTAGAGGTTAGACAATAGAATTTTGTACTGCAAAATTACACAATATTCGCGAACAAAACAAATAAAAATCGCACTATTTTTGTTTTGTTTTTGTTTCGATTTTAATTTAGAGCAAAATGACACAAAAAGAAAGAAGGCATCGAACTGATAATCAATTCAATGCCTTCTTTTGTGCGGCGTAAGGGACTCGAACCCCCACGTCTCTCGACACTAGATCCTAAGTCTAGCGCGGCTACCAATTACGCCAACG
>JAZLDO010000145.1:0-5498 GCA_045614825.1 Candidatus Aphodosoma sp.
GCACAATCGTGCGCAGCATTGGGTCATGAGTCGGTGAAATATTGGATGCACAACAATATGATTACCATCAACGGACAAAAAATGGGTAAATCGTTGGGTAACTTTATCACTCTTGACCAATTCTTCGAAGGCAATCACCCATTGTTGACTCAACCATTTGCGCCGATGACTATTCGTTTCTTTATCCTTCAAGCGCACTATCGTTCGACAGTAGATTTCTCGTCAGAGGCATTGGTGGCATCGGAAAAAGGTTTGGCACGCTTGATGGAGGCATACGAACGCCTACAAAAACTACAAGCAGGCAAAGAGACAACAGTCGATGTGGCAGGATTGCGCGAGCGTTGCGAGGAGGCTATGTGCGACGACTTGAATACTCCTATCGTAATTTCGCACTTGTTCGATGCAGCTAAGGCAATCAACACGATTACAGATGGTAAAGGCACTATCAACGAGGCTGATTTGGCAGAATTGAAAGAGGTGTTCAAACTCTTTATCGAAGATATTCTTGGGCTTCAAACAGCATCGAATGAAGGTAGCAATGAGGCATATAAAAAAGCAATCGACCTATTGCTCGAAATGCGTCTTGAAGCAAAACGCAATAAAGATTGGGCTACAAGCGACAAGATTCGTAACGAATTGACAGCTCTTGGTTTCAATATCAAGGATACAAAAGACGGCTTTGAGTGGTCTTTATAATGCACAATGTACAATTTTATCGCTAAAGGTTTAAAAACTTGCGGTTGGCAATTTAGAATAATTGCTATACTACTTTCTCTTTTTCTCTGTTCGTGCGAAAAGGAGAAAGTAGTTGTGCAAGGGGGGAGTTTCAAGTTTCAAGAATCGGGGTATGCGATAAAACGAGTGAAGGTGGAGCATGTGGGGTATGATGATGATGATTATCTGTTGCGATTTTTGGCATATCCGGCAACTTATACTGTGAGTGAGACTTCGGCTTCGGGTTATGGTATGGTGATAGATGCTCGATTTGTTTCTGCGACAAAAGATTTTGAGGTAGGAGGGACTTATGAGTTGCACTCGGATTCGTCTCGTTTGATAATTTATCCTGAAATACCTAAGGGCGATACGACGTATCATGATACGATTTACTATCACATAGCAAGTGGCGAGTTGAGAGTAGATTCGACAGAAGGTTATCGTACATTCAAATTTGGTCTTTTGACAGCCGATGGCGATTCGATTACTGGGTTGTATTTTGGCGAATATACTTATAATTATACACTTGACCAGCTTGGGTATGGCGAGTTATCATTTGATACTATTACATGCCAGTTGGCAATGCCAGTGATGATGAATTGGGGGCAATTGTTTAGTGAGAATTACAACTATTTTGAGTTTACGTTTTATTCTACAGATTCGCGATTTGCGGATGCAGGTAAGATAAAGTCAGGGGTTCAGTTTGTTGTAGGAGTGCATGATGTACAAGAAGAATATCCTGTTGTAGGGAATTATATAGTATCGGTGAAAGCTGATGATATGTCGATTTATTATGGCCATAAGCTGAAAAATACGGCATGGGGGACCTATTGGCAAATGTTTTATAATAGTTCGGCTATAGGCAAAGCCAATGTGGTAGAGGGTAGTGCCGAGATAATTTCGATAGATGAGGAGTCGGTTAATATGACATTTACTTTTATTGACCAGCTTGGTAATGAGGTGGTGGGTTATTACGAAGGACCTTATTTTAATGAGGAGAGAGTAATTAGTAAAGAGTAATTAGTAAATAGTAATTGGATTGTTGATACTAGATTAACATGAAATCAGATAGAAAGAAACAATTGGAGGCATTTGAGCGAGTACTTGACGTGATGGAGACATTGCGCGAGAAGTGTCCGTGGGACCGTAAGCAAACGTTCGATTCGTTGCGATGCAATACTATAGAAGAGGCGCACGAATTGGCCGATGCTATCCAACAACTCGATATGCCAAATATCAAAAAAGAGTTGGGCGACGTGTTGTTGCACATTGTTTTCTATGCACTTATGGCGCAAGAGAAGGACGAGTTCGATATAGCAGATGTGTGTAATGCGTTGTGCGACAAGTTGATATTTCGTCATCCGCATGTATATGGTGAGGTGAATGCTGACACGCCTGACGCTGTAGTTCAGAATTGGGAGCAGATAAAACTCAAAGAGAAAGAGGGCAATAAATCGGTGCTCAGTGGAGTGCCAGCAGGGTTGCCAGCTTTGATAAAAGCACATCGCATACAAGACAAAGCTCGCAATGTAGGTTTTGACTGGGAAGAGCGTGAGCAGGTGTGGGATAAGGTGCAAGAAGAGATAGCTGAGTTTAAAGCCGAAGTGGCAGTGTGTGATGCCGACAAGATGGAGGCAGAGTTTGGCGACCTAATGTTTTCGATCATCAATGCGGCACGATTGTATAAAATCAATCCTGAAAATGCACTTGAACGTACAAATAAAAAATTCATTCGTCGATTTAATTATCTCGAAGAGAAGACAATTAAGCAAGGTCGCAATCTCAAAGATATGACCCTTGCCGAGATGGATGAGATATGGAATGAGGCGAAATCTAAGGAGCAGGGAGTAAGTAATAAGGAGTAGGGAGTAAGGAGTAGGGAATTTTTGCGATAAGTGAGTGCAGAACCAAGCTTGCTTGAGTTATGCCGAGCGAAGCAAAAATCACGACCGAAGGGAGTAATAAGGAGTAAGTCTAGCTACTCGTTACTCGCTACTTGCTACTAAAATACTAAATATCTAAATATCTAATATATGGTAAATTATAAATGGACATACGCCTCTATAGGCGGTTCTACTCGAGTGAAAATTCAGTCGGGAGAAGATATTCGTCATTTGGGCGAATTAGATGAAAAAATGTGGACAGTATTGTCGTGTCCGACAGCAGGTTTAGAGATTGACGAAACCAGTCTTAAACTTATGGATACCGACAATGATGGCAAACTCCACGTACAAGAGGTTGTAAAAACAGCCAATTGGTTGTGTGCAACATTGACCAATCCTGATGTATTGCTCAAAGGCGAAGCACAATTGAATGTTTCGGACATTGCAGATGACGCTATTCGTTCTGTAGCAGAGAAGATTGCAACAGATGGAGTGGTTACACTCGATGCAGTGCGTGCAACAATAGGTGCAGTAGTTGTAGAAACTCAATCAGTGCCAGAAGCACCATATTCAGGCGAAGTTACAGCAGCATATAAGGCATGTAAAGATGCTTATGCACAATATTTTGCTACAGCACGCATGCAAGCACTTGGTTTGGCAACATTGGCTGCTGATGCTGCAGTGCCAGGTATGACCGAAGAGGCATTTGGTGAAATGGGTAAAAAAATAGCTGATTACGAAGCTGAAAAAGTAGCTATCGAGGGAGCCAATGCAAAACTACTTGCCGATGCACAAGCGCAATATCGTCCGCTCGAAAAATTGCTTCTTCTCACGCGTGATTTCTATGCTTTATTGCGTAACTATGTGTCGTTCCAAGACTTTTACGCTAAACGAGGTAAAGCACTTCTTGGACGTGCAGCTAAAGGCGAAACACCTTGGGCAATATTCCAAGCAGGTACATTAGTTATCGATCAACGTGCATGTAATCTATGTATGCGTGTAAACGATGCAGCAAAACATAATGCACAAGCACCAGCCAGTGGTATGTTCCTCGTTTATTGCAACTGTACTTATAAACCAACTGGTCAAACAATGCAAATCGTGGCGGCAGTGACAGTTGGTGATATTAAAAACCTCAAAGTAGGCAAAAATGCGTTGTTCTATGACCGTTTAGGTCGTGACTGGGATGCAGAAGTTACCAAGATAATTGATAATCCAATTTCAATTGGACAAGCATTCTGGAGCCCTTACCGCAAATTGGGTGATTGGATTACAAACCTTATTACAAAATCGGCAGCAGAGAAAGAGACTAAATCTTTTGAAAATATGACAGCCAATATCCAAAAAGATATGGCAGCCAAACCAGCTGAAGGACAAGCACCAGACAAAGTACAACCATTTGATATTGCTAAATTTGCCGGTATCTTTGCTGCCTTTGGTATGGCATTAGGTATGATTGGTAGTTTTTTGACATCAGTAGCTAAAGGAGCAGCAGCACTGTCTTGGTGGCAGCTTGTTTTATCTATAATTGCTATTTTGTTGGTAGTTTCAGGACCATCAATGGTATTGGCATGGCTAAAATTGCGCAAACGTAATCTTGCACCACTTCTTAATGCCAATGGTTGGGCAATAAATGCCGATGCACTTGTGAATGCAATGTTTGGTTCATCGCTTACAGAGCAAGCGCAATTCCCAATGATGAAACTTGTTGACCCATATGCGCCAGTTAAGAAAATCTCGGCAGGTGGTAAATGGGCTATTGCAATTTCGGTTATCGTGGCAGTTGTTGCTATTGCTTTGTTTGTATTGTGGATGCTTGATATTAAAATTATTGCAACACTATTTTGATATAGTTTAGTATAATAAAAAAGCGGACATTCCTTTATGGGAGTGTCCGCTTTTTTTATTTTGTTAGTGATGGAAGGTAGGTGTCGCGCATGTATGAGAAGTTGGGTTCGCGTTGGAGTTCGGCTTCGACTATTTCGATTGCTTTTTGTTTGTTGCCTGTTTTTTCGTAGGCTTGGGCAAGGCAGAGGGTTATGGCGCAACGATTCCAGCGGAATGTTTTGTCGGTGCTTGCAGAGATGCCTGTAAGTGCTTTTTCGAACCATTTGATGGCTTCGGCTTTGTCGCCACCGACGAATCCAGGCATATAGAACAACATGTTGCCTTTCAGTCCGTTGGCAAGAGGGTTGCTTGGGTCGGTGCTGAGTGCGCGTTTTAGTTCGGTGAGGCTTCGAGGTCCCCATACCATCATGCCACCAGCTTTCACTTTGCTCTTATAGGCATTGATTGATGAGCGATAGACATAGATGTAGGCATTTTTGCCTGTGGCTTTTTCTATGTCGTTAAGGTATTGTTCCCATAAATCAATCCAATCAATTATCTCTTGTTTGTTTTTGTCGGCATCTACGAGTAGAGTGGCAATGTAACCATAGAGATAGTTGCTTATTTCAAGTTTGTCGGTAGTGGTGAGGTTGGTTGATGTGGTGTATTTTTGTAGTTCTGTTTTCCATACACTCATATTGTTATCGAGGTAGGCTTGGTACATGAGGTCGTGGTCCACTATGCCACAGAAGGCTTTGAGTGATGCGATGAGTAGGAGTGCTGCGATGATTGTTTTTTTCATTTTTATTTTTTTTAGACAGAATGACATAAGGACAAATTGCGGACGCTCGAGCCGAGCGTCCCTACTTTTTACATACGCCTCGCTATGCCTATGGCATATCTTGGCGAAAGAATGACATATTTAGTGTTTTAAATAACGAAAAAGAGACGCAAAATATTGCGTCTCTTCGATTATTATTTGAGTTGGTTGACGTACAAGAAACGTTTGATACTTTTCTTAGGAGTTTTTTCGAACTCGCTTGGATAGATTTGGATTTTAGTGATGCTTTCGTA
>JAZLDO010000146.1:0-52104 GCA_045614825.1 Candidatus Aphodosoma sp.
TTTACTGCAAATCCACTATCTAACAAGTTGCCATTCTCATCTAAACTAGCAAGATTATTAGCAGTAGCACCACTTACTTTATCTGCTTTATTCGCTATATTGTTTGTATTTATAACGACTCTAGCATCTAAGCCCACCAATGAATTAGATAGTCCATTATTGAAATCGTAAACTAATTCATTTAATACTCTACCCTGATTAGCAGATAATGCTTGTGTTGTAGAGGTACTCTCTAAATTATCTACAACAGTAACTCCACCACCCTCAAGTTGTGATATTTTTTCTTCATTTGCAGATACTCTGTTAGTCAAAGCATCTACTGTAGAAGTTTCTGCTTTACTACTAATAGAACTATTCAACTCATTTTTATCGTCTTCAGTAAGATAGCCAGACAAGTCAAATATGAATTCTTTATCCTCACTGCCATCAAACTCTACCAATGGAGTTCCACCACCAGTGCCTAAACTTAATTTGTGTATAGATTGTAATGCAGTATCAGCCTTTCCTAAAGAAGTCAGCACATCACTTGCCAAATCAGTCTTTGGTATGCCAGTTGATGGTTTTTGATATTTGCTACTCAAATCATTTTCAAACCCTGTAAACACTTCGTCCATATTGTTCAAGAACATTGTCATTGTGGCTTGGTCTATTGCACCATCTGTATTTTCGCCTATGTCATTGTATAATTTAGGAATTACAGTTGTATCAGGTAATGCACCAACATCTCCAGCACCTAAACTTACAGCACCAGTCTTGCCATTTACTGAAGTAACCTTATTGGCATACTGACTTAAATTAAGTGCAGTTGATAACTCGGTTGTTGTAATATCATCTTTTAAGTCAATTCCAGCAACCTTTCTTGTATCTTGCACAAGTCCACTAACTAAATCAGCAACACTAAAATCTATTGTGCTACCATCTTTCAATGTAAGTATAACTTTCTTATTTGTAGCATCGTAAGAACCACTTACAACCACACTCTCCAAAGGTAAATCAATAGTTTGTGCAGTTCCTAAATTGTTTCCTGCTTGGTCTTTTAATTGAGCAGTAACCACATAAGTCGATGTGTTCATAGTTAGGCTTAAACTTGTACCATATTTTGTAGTATCTGCCAATGCTCCAACTTGACTTGCTGTTGTAGGTATGGTTGGTTTATTAGTTAAATCGTTGTAGTTGCCACTAAACAACTCAGTATCACTAGGTAAAGCACTCACATCACTTGCTGTAAGTGTTATATTGCCAGATAATGCTTTCTTGTTTATTGTAGTAGTCTTATCAACTTTACCAGCAATACTATTCTTAATAGCAGTATCATCATAATTAGACAATCCTGCAAGTTTATTCATATCAGCAGTTGTATAATCGTTTGTTGATAAGCCCTTACCAGTTACTTTATCTACTTTATTTCCTAATAAGTTGTCTGTTTGGGTTTTATTATAATAACTATTCAATGCGCTAGGTTGTACTGCTGTTGCACCTGCGCTAGCACCTGAACGAATACTTGCCAAATCACTAATGGTGTCTTGTTTACCATTTATTCTCTCATGAAGAACATTAGCAACACTTACCACATAATTCTCACTAGCCAAGCCTGAAATACTAGGCATATTGTTGTATATTTCTTCTGACATTTCATTCAAATCTTCTGTTGTAGCATAAAGATTAAGATTTGGTTTATTTTTTATGTATGCATCACTATTGAAATCATTTTCTTCCCAATCGCTTTGCACATTTACTTCTGCGCCTGTTTCAATACCACTCAATTTATTCTTTTCTGCAGTAGTATAATCATTTGTAGAAAGTCCTTTACCAGTTACTTTATCCACTTTACTATTTAACAAACCATCAATTTCTACAACATCATATGTTTCTGTTTTCTTGTAGTAATTATCTAACTCACTTTTGTTTGCTTTTTTGTTTACTTCAGAATAAATTGCAGTATCATCATAATTAGATAAACTGGCTAATTTAGTTTTTTCGGTATCAGTATAATCATTAGACGATAAACCTTTACCTTCAACTTTATCTACTTTATTACCTATCGCAGTTTCTAACGCATCCAATACTTCTTGGTCTTCAGCGAACGCATCCGCAATTTCTTTTAAAGTGTTTAAAGTTTCAGGAGCACCGCCAATTAATTCTGATATTTTAGTATCAGTATATCCTTTAGATTCTGTTATAGCATTTGTTACAGAAGATGTTGACGCTTTTGTATCCAACAAATCATTTGTTTGTGTTTTATTATAATAATTCGTTGTCAATGTTGTTGTGTCAACTTTATTAGACAATAAGTTATCTACATCTGTTGATTTATAATAATCATTTAATGTTGTTTTATCTACTTTATGTAATAACAGAGCATCTGTTTCACTTTTAGTATATCTATCAGCAATATCTTCTTTAATGTCTGTGTCATCATAATTAGTCAACGATGCTAATTTATTCTTTTCAGCGGTCGTATAATCGTTTGTCGACAATACTTTGTTACCATCTTTGTCAACTTTACCTGACAACAAATCATTAGTTTGTAATTTAGTGTAATAATTTAATAAATCAGACACAGAATTATCTATAAAACCGGTGTCGTTCGACAAATGTGATAATGCTGTAGGTATCCTTTGGTCCACTTCGTTCTTATCATAGTGATTGTTGTCTATATAATTCTTGTTATAATAATTTGCAAGATTATCCACAGTTTTTGTAATAAAACCAGTATCATTTGTCAAATCGCTAACATTTTTAGGCAAATTCTCACTAATATTATCTATCTGTGTTTGAGGGTCTGACACAAAGTTTAATGTACTAACTTCAACACCACCAACATTAATTACTGTACCAGAGCCACCTTCCATTGCTTTGTCGTTGACATATTCTTCAGTGGCAATCTTTTTGTTGTACAAATACATAGATTTTAATTGTTCATCAATATTTAATATATTTGTACCGTTATTTTCTGTTATTAAAAAGTTATTGTTAATATGTTTAATTAAATTTATGTCGCCATCAGAACTATTGATTATTCCTATTTGGTCTTTGAATATCTTCAATCCACTGATTGTCTGTTGCGATGTCAAATCCACTAAATTACTTAAATCAATATCATCTAATGTAGCGACTGTTACCCCATGGAAAGTCAGATTTCCATCGAAATCCTTGTTTCCGGTAATTGTTTGGTCAGTATCTATTGTTACATAATTTCCAACCGGAACACTAGGTTTTGGTGTAGTTGTACCAGTTTCCATTAATATTACTGATTGTGTTGCTTCTGGAACTAATATTGAATCTTGTTGCTGACTATTATCTATAGTCATTACAGATTCGTCATTAGTTCCAGTTACAACAGTATATTGTTCGTCATCGACTGGAATTAATAATGAATCTTGTTCTTCTTTGTCGTAGAACAAATTACTCATTTATATCAGCCTCTACTGTAAATGTACCATCTACTAATGGTTTCTTGTAGTCGATAGTTCCAGTCATCTTATCGTCTACTATTTCTAAATCATTACCGCCATAAATAGCAATAGCATATTTATAACCTTTTGGTGCTAAATCAGCAGTATCTTTGTATAAGAATGGAAATTTTATAGTAAATGTATAGTCTACCCACTTGTTTTCGTCTGTGTTAAACCATTTATATTCCCAAAGACCGCCGGGTAATGCACGTTTATAACACTGTTTACGTTTTATTTGTTCCTCTTGATACTCAGGGTCAGTGTGTATAATTGGTGTAGACTCATATTCCATATCGAAATAATTATCATCCCAGTCTGGTTCAAGATATGTGAATATCCTTGTGTCATCTAATAATGCAATATCATTGCATATCACAACATTTTCTGGAACTTCTTCTCCAATAGGACATAACCATAAATATTTTTTAATTGCTGACTCGTCTTTTATATAATCACTACGTCTAACTCTAAACACTGCAATAAATTTTGATATTTTGCTTGTGCCATTACCTTCAACTGTTTTAGGTAATATAAATGGAGCACCTGTTGCTTTATCTATAACTTTTACATTATAAGTAGCAGTCTCACCTCGAGTGATTGTGATGTTATTGTTTACTATTTTGTACATTAGTATCACCTCCCTCTTGGTATTTCTCAGGATTTGCTATTACTTCTTGCACAGTTTTTAATATATCAGGATTCTGTAGTATTGCCTGTTCTAACTCATATGGTAACTGTTGCATACGTTGGCTTAAACTTGTAACAGCCATCTTTGCTAATGGATAATTTAGACCTTTCATCATATTCCAATATAGTAATAATGTTTGTGGGTCTGCCGGATTACCAAGTGTACCATTTGCAAAGTTAGTAGTAGTCTCTTGCCACATGGCTGTTCTATTAGTAGCCAATGTGCTAGCATCATCTACACTAAATAAGAATCTATCATCATAGTATAATCTGCCATCTTTATCTTGTTTAATGTAATTATATCTACTAAACTTACCTTTAGAATAACTGCCATCTGGGTTCATTCTTGAGTAAACTCTAGGCTCATCACAATAAGCCAATAAGAACTTAAACATTAAATGATATAAATCTGCATAAGCAGCATCTTTCATTCTTCTCTTAGATTCCATTCTACCAGCGGCCTGTGCAGCACTAACTTGTTTAGCCTTACCACTTTCTGCTGTAGTGTCTCTCTTACCTTGATAAGAATCTGTAATACCTATTGCATCTCTACCCATTTGATAGAATGACTCTTGTAATATGTTGTCTTGTTGCATATTAGCCTGTACAGTTTGTACGCTAAATGCTTTCATCATATTAGGGTCTTTAATCTTAACAACTTTTAAGGTCTCATCAGTATTAGGTATATTGACACCAACTGGTGTTGTTACAAATGAACCTGCTTTAAGTACATTCTCTTCCATCTTAGTAAGAATCTTGTTCATACTGATTTGGTTGCTCTCAAGTAAGTCAATATCACTAACACCATATAACTCACCATCAGCACTGATGTTCTTTCTCAATACAAATGGTAACTGTTTAATCTTATAATATGGTAATGCAGTACCTGCTTTTGCAATTACTTGCATTGTTTCAGGTTTGCTTAGGTCTCCACTAACTAAGTCATCGTCAAGTATTTCTAACTCTTGTGATACATATTCAAACTTTTCATCACCACATAGAGGACATTTTGTGTGGTCGTGCATTTCTTCACCACACTCTTTACATACTTTAACTTTTCTTAACTCCCAATCAACATCATCAAAGATAACTTTGTCTGTGTCTTTTATCCAACCAAATCTACTTAGACATCCGTCATCACTCAAATAATAAACTGTAATCAAAGTGTTCATGCCTTTGTATTCAGCACTTTCTTCAACAACTTTATTATAAACTTCTTTCAGTTTTCTTACTGAAACCAATTCTTCAACAAATATATATTCAGCATCTTCAATTCTTGTGATACCCGGTTGTGGGAACACTTTCTCAAAAGGATAATACTTAACATAAAGTTCACCACTTGTTGTCGGTGTGTTTTGTGTTTCATCCCAACCAACTAAATAAAATGCTGTACCTTGCTTTAGAGTACCTCTCTCAGCATTGTCGTTTATTTCTTCAGACTTTAGTCTGTCTGTTTCTTCTTGTAGATAACCCTCAAGTTCACTTGCTAAATTCTCATTTACAGGGTCTCTCGGTGTTACTTTAGGTTGTGGTATGCCATTGTTTATTTGTGTCTCGATTAACTCAAAGCACATATTACGCTTACAATCTGCTTTCTTTGCTGCGAATCTACCAGTATTTGGGTCTATCGGTTGTGCTTCGCCTTTATAAAGTTGATTTCTGCGTTTTGCTTTTTCAGTTAACGGTTGTTTCTTACTAACAGCATCATCATACAACTCTTTCCATTTATCAAATTTTTTCATTAATAATCTCCGTTATCTGGGAAACCCCAAATCTCTAATAAATATGTTTTCAAATTATCATCTGCATTCCAATAATCTTCAAATTGGTCTTGCTCCCAATGTTTATAAATAATATGTTGTGGTGCGATTACTTCAGCATCTACAAATATCATTCTATTCAAAGCCTGTGATGTAGAGTCAACTTGGTCATCGTGTGCTCCATTAGGGAATGCACTGAACTCAGCAATATAATCATCTACAAATGATGCAAATCGTGGTAAATACACATCACCTCTTTCTATTGCCGGTGATACAGCATTTACTCTTGATACTTTACCACCTTCAGGTTTAACAGGTATTACACCTTCCATCTCGCCAGACAATACATTTATTAACGCACTACCGTTGGCTTTGTCTTCTATCAATACAAATAATATGTCTGGGTCTTCGTATTTCATTTTTCTTATAGCAGCCAATGTGTCTACGAAGTTAAGGTGTTTCTTGATAGCGTCTATAAGATACATCTTCTTACCTTGCTTACCCCATTTCTGAATAGCCACATAGTCATTGTTTTCACTGTCTTTAAATGCTGCGTCTACAGATATTATTTTGTAAGGTATCTGGTCTGGCAATACGTCATAAAATTGCCACCATTCTTTTTTAATTAAGTTACCTTCTAATGCTGTAGGTCTACCTTGATACAAAGCATTCCATGCACGTGAGCCTTCATTACCCACATAAGCAGTTTTGAACTCTTTTAACCAAGCGTTGCCTCTGCCTATTTCAGGACATAGTGAGTCGCCTATTTGTCTACCCAAGACGTCATTCTCATCATCACATTCACACTGAATATTAATTATAGTAGCATTTTTCTCTGTTCGAGCAATCATACCATACAAATCTTCTTCATGCCATCGTGTTTGAATTACTATCAGTTTACCACCCGGTTTTATACGAGTTCTGACTGAGTTCAAATATTCGTTCCAGATTGTATTTCTTGTTGTTTCTGAGTCAGCCTCTTGACGGTTCTTGATAGGGTCATCTATTATAAATAAGTCAGCGGTGTTACCAGTCAAACCTGATAAGATACCTCTGGAAATACAACGACCTTTCTTTGTTGTTTCAAATTCCACGTTTGAACGTGGTGCATCTGCTAAAATGCAATCTGGAAATAATATTGTGTTAAATTCTTCTATTTTTTCTTTGTTACGTCTACCAAATCTTATGGCAAAGTCTTCGTTATAACCACAAATAATTACTTTTTTATCTGGATTTTTACCCAAATAATAAGCAGGTAATGTTTCTGTAACAGTAGTTGATTTACCAAATTGTGGAGGAACTGATAATAGAAGTATGTCAAATGCGTTAGAATCAACTTTCTCGATGAACTTTTGTATCTCGTTACATAAATAATTATGGAATTTAGACTCTTTGTATCCTTGATTAGTAAATTTTACATACTCAAGGTAAGATTGTCTCGCTTTTCTAATATCAAGTTCTTTATTTATCGCTTCTAACGATTCAAACAGACCATTTTCTATCATCAAAACCTCCTTTTAGATTAGTGAATAGACGTTGAATATCTAATTCTCATTACATAGTGTGTACTTAAGCCCGGTTATGCTAGTAAGTGCGGTTCAATACCAATATGGTCGTCTATTCAATCCGCAAGATTTCTCTTCGATACTAAATCTGTATAATTAAGTGTGAGCGGGCTACTCACAATCTTCATTATTTGATGCTATTGCAATGTTCATTTCAAGTAATTGCTTATATTGCTCAAGTTCTTCTAATGACATAGATTCTAAAGCACTCTTCTCGTCAACGTTCATATTAACAGTTGATGATGGTTTGTCACCGACACTATCTCTTATAAACTCAGCAGCCTTAGTGTCTTGGTTTATAATTGCTTTTGCATATTGTTGTAGTACAACAACCTCATCCATAGTCATTCCAGTCTCGGCCATCATGTCTAGGAAGCCTCTGCCCTTACCGTTCAGGTCATCTGTGTTTATATCTTTTAATGTGATGCCTCTAGCACCCATCTCTTTTACTATTGTTTTATATTTTTTACGTTTTTGAGTAGGAGTACCAGTTCTATTTATAGTTTCCATCATGGCATTATATTTTTTATTATCCATATATTATTATCCCCCTCTATATATAATAACGTTTTTAGACCCCAAAAAACTGGTGTGGGTATAAAAAAAGTGGTAAATTTTTAATTTACCACCCATACTATGTCCGCTTTTTTGTCACTCGCATCCCATAGGTCGAACAAAGTTCCATCTATAGCACACGTCAAGTGACCATCTATACGAATTAAAAGCGTACATTTGTCGTATTTACTCACAATCTCTCCAACAGTATATCCTTTGCATGGCAATCTGGTGTAATTAAACACATAATCTATCAAGTGATGATAGCAACAGATGCACAATGCCTCGCATTCTAGTAATTGTGAGGTATAATATAATTTGTCCTGAATCTCAGCATAACTGTAGCCACTAGCCAGTGATATAGCACGTGTGACACAATCCTGTTCTTCTTTAGATAGCGGATTGTTGTTATAATACTTAAAACTCATTTACGATATTCTCGTAATAAGCAGCAAGTTTCTTACCGTATCTTAATGAAGAGTCAGGGTCACATAGCCATGCTTTAGCCATTTTAACATAAGCGTCCATAGGTGAAGGGCCCATAGATTTAGCAAATGTTCTGTGAATCATTAATACAGTTACATAGAACTCTTCAGGTGAGAATTTATTAAAGTCAATTCCCATGTCTTGTGCTCTTTTTAGCACAGCGTCCATTTTCATCTGAGTTTTATCTCTTTCTTCCATCTCGCCCAACATATATTTAGTCCACATCTCGATGTCTTCTTCTGGTAGTCTCTTGTCGTCAGTCATATGTCTGTCTCTCATATATCTACCAGTGGTTGATGAGCGTCTGCGTCTACCGTCAGTCATGTCATAGTCATCAAGTCGTCTCATGTCGTAATCGTCATAATCTCTGCGTCTGCGGTCCATCTCGTAGTCGTCATAGTCATAATGTCTCATACTAAGCCACCTCCTTAGTGATGTTTACCACCACGTTGTCTAATGTTACTGCTGTGTCTGATGTGAAAGTTATTGTCTTAGCGTTGCTAGTCCAACCACATTGTGAGTCAACCACAACATAGTAGTCTATAGTTAAGTTCTCACCATTAGCAGTAGCACCTGTTACAGGAGTGCCATTCTCTAGCATTTGTATTGTGCCAGTGAATGCTGCTGACGGATAAAAGTTAGCAGTGATGTGATAGATACCTTTTCTTTGTAATGTTACACCTGTTGAGGCGTTAGCAAAAGCCAATATGCCACAGTCGTTGGCTCTATCGAATTTACGATAAGTTGCGCCCAATGCAATAGTGCCGTCAGCGACTACCGCTTGGCTTGTAGGGTTTTGTAGTCCTATTAATAGCATAATAAAATATCCTCCTTACTTTATTGTGTGGGTTACTGTACTATAGCACAGCCACCGCAGGCTGTATTTCTAGCACCATAAATGCTCTCGTATGGTGAACAAGTTAGATATGCTGGTTGAGCAACTGGTCTTAGAGCGTTAATTAAAGTACTAGTTTGAGCATTTTGAGATAATTGTGCAGTTAATGCAGCATTATCTGCTTGTAGAGAAGCAATCTTGTCACCAGTGTACATATCTATAATTCTTTGAGCGTTAGCGTTTTGTGAATTAATTATGTCACAAGTGTTCTTAGCCATATTATAGTTCACACCATCGATTGCTCTTTGTGTTGTGCAGCAGCAATCTGCTAATTGACGAGATAAGTCATTAGTAGAAGTTAGTATTGAAGTATTTATACCATTGAAGCCTTGACATAGTGTTTGTTGAATGTTTGCTTGACCTAAAATAATGTCATTTAAGTTAGATAGCACTGCAGAGTTGTTGAAGCCAGATGCCACATCATTAGTAGTTGCTAATCTACCTAGTTCAAAGTTGTTGAACGCACCATAGCCGCCACCGAATCCACCGCCGAAGCCGTTACCTCCCCAGCCACATAGTAATAGTAGAATTATCCACCAACCATCGTTGCCAAAGAAATTACCTGAGTTGGCGTGTGAATTTTGACCTAGTGCATATCCTGTTGCAAAGTCGTTGTTCTCGTATTGCATAGTTGTTTTGTTTCCTCCTTGTGTTTTGTGTATATGTATCGACAATAATACCGGTGAGTCCTTTTTGCCGGCGTTGTTGGACTACTTGTGTGTGGGTATTATTGAGTGATACCAAGTTGTTTAGCAATTTGGTTTAATTGCTGTGGTGAAATCCCATTCTTCTGGGCTATCTGTTGAGCCAACTGTTGTGGGCTAAAGTTAGGCTGTGAAGCAAATTGTTGCTTAAATTGTGCTAACTGCTGTGCAGTAGGCATTTGTTGAATTTTATTTATGTATTGCATGAAATTACTTGCTTGCATTTGGTTTTACCTCCTGTGGGTTTGTGGTTGGGGTTGTGTGAGAGGCTGCTGTGATAAGGCTGCGTATTTCGTCCTTAAATGCCTCGAATTGCTCTGTTGTTATTAAGTTATCAGGGAGAGCAGCGTTGGGTGAAATTGGTGCCTTTTTGAACTCGTAACGGTCTAATGTATATTGACCCAAAGAGTCTGCTGTTTTGATGAAGAAAATAGGTTTGTTTCTGCACATTAAAAGAGTTGTATGATTAGGCGGGATGATGTATGCAGAAGCCTCTTCTTCTGTGTTGATGAAAATGAAATTTTGTGTGTACATTGTAGTGTACCTCCTTTTGTAGTAATTACATATAATAACTGAAAATGAGTGTCAAAAAAGTCGAAGTGGGTGAGGGTGTGATTTTATTTTGAACGATGCTAGGTACTGGAAAACGACCGGGTAGGGGTGGGAATTAAAATGAAGAAATTGTGGGTGTAAATAATAAGGCATACGGGCAATTCCACACCCCGGTAGGGGTGTGATTCATCGCACACGCACGACCTACCATATTGCGAACACAAGTGCCAGTGGTCGCAGATGGCGGCAGTATTCCCTTACGGGAATACTGATTTTTGCCGTACCAGACAGACTCTTACAAGTAAGAGTCTAGCACCTAAAATCAAAGGTGTCAGCAAAAGTTGACGAGTACATTGACAATTCAATACATCACGAACTAGCATCGAAGACGCTTGAGAATAGGTAGCAATCGAAGTACCCTCTATCACCCTTTAGGGTGTGACGGGTCACCGAAATATAGCATATAACCTTCATAGGCTACCGAAGGTAGAGAAAGTAGTTGCTGTAGTACTGGTGTATACAATACACACTCACTAGCCAAAGGCTAGGAGTGTCGGCTTTCGGGGAAAGTCCCCATAGGTCTATGCTTCGCATTTTCGGTAGCGAAGCACCCTAATCACTCGGGTCGAAACAACAGAGTTGTTGGGAGAAATACCAGCCCAGCCGTGTATGCAACTCACACTACTATCGTAGATAGTAGTGTATATGCACCAGCAAGTGCCAAGTCGCAGTGCAAGTCTGCGATGGTGCAAAATATTACATATTTTGAGGTGAATTATGAAAAGAACAAAAAAATACCAAAGCATCGTAGATGCTTTCAGCAGAGCAAAATACTATAGCATAGATGAACTCTATGCTAGACCTAGTCTTTACAAGACTAGAGCAGAGTCTATGATACTTCAGCAAATGCATAGAGACAACGGACTACACTATCGTGTAGTCGGTGGCAGTTGCCACCAATTCAGTTGTGGATACATCTACGAAGTAGATGACCAATGCTTTTTGATGTACTTCACAGCAAGTAATACCTATAAGGTATTACTTGACCAAGACGAATACCTAGGCATCTACTACGGTAGATGTTAGGAGGAGCGAACTATGGCAAGACCATTATTTAGAATTATCGACGAAGTCGATAATTTAACAATCAGCACTGCTGATTGCATATATTACCACGAAACAGCAGTCTTCGATGAAGACTGGGAGATGATTTGGTGCTATCGCACCAAGACCAAGAAAGAAGCGATAGAGATGCATAACTATGTTATGCAACACTTTATCACCACTGGTGAACTACCACACGAAGAAAGGTGGATGCTATAGCATCCAAAAGGGGCAAATTATGGAACAACTTACCAAGTATGTTCTAACCGTAGGTTTGAACGACAAAGACACAAAGAAACAAGAGATTGCTACTAAAGTAGCAATGAACATTGTAGAGCAATGCCTACAAGTTCATACTGATGGTTATACCATCAGTCAAACTCTAGGTGGCTATCGCCACGAAGATGGCTCTCACTTTGTGAGAGAGAAAAGCATTAAAATTGAAATGCTTTTCACTAGTATAGACACAGTCTATACTATCGCAAAAGAACTAAAAGTTCTTTTGAACCAAGAAAGCATAGCATTTGAAAAAGTAGAGTTACACTCTACTTTACTTTAAACAAGGAGGCATTTGAAGATGAAAAAATCTAAAGATTTTTTAGGTACTTGCTACCTAAATGAGTTACAACAAGGCACTTATTTTAAGTGCCTTAAAAAAGACGGCACTGCATCATCGACTATTTACATAGTCGATGAGTACTGCCCATCAGAACACAAGTTCTATGTAGGCTATCCATCAGATATCAGCAAGTTTACTCTAAAGTCTGGTAAGACTTTAGTGACAACTAACTTTGAGTATTAAAAGGGGGTAAAGTCAATGACTTTAGAAGAGTTTCAAACACTAGTTACATTTTATGTAACTAGCGATGTCTTCAGTGAAGACACAAAGCAGATGCTACTAGAGAACTTGTATAAACTAGTTACTAGATAGTATCTATGTACCAAAAATGGTACTTAAAAATTTTTTTACAAAATTGCAAAATTATTTTATAAAAATTTTTACAATTTGAACTTAAAAAAATGGCTTTATAAATACCGTTTTTACATTTTTATAATTTTTTCTTTATAAAAGTGTAAAAATATAATATATATGCATATATACCAGCACACTACACAAGCAACTAGCATAAAAATAATAATAGTTTTTGCTATAATTTTGTAAAAATGTAAAAACGCACCAAATAAAGCCATAAAACGCATATAATTTTGTAAAAATGCAAATAATGGCTAAATATAGGCTGTTTTTACAAATATTTTTACAAAATGTAAATAATTCTGTAAAAATATGCACAACACACTATAATCTAAAGATTATAGTGTAGTACCTAAAATTATAAGCATAAGGAGAACACAACATGAGAAAATTATACAAAGCAATATTTGAAACTGATACTGAAGCATTTAAGGTGTATAGAACAGCATCATCAGTATCTGCATTTAAAACCATCTATGGTGGCAATGGTGATATAATCACCATCAAAGATGTTACTGAAGACTATCCACTAAACATTTCACTTATCATAAAAGCACTTAAAAATGCAGGATTTAGTGAGATAGAAATAGATGCTGTAGCATCTATCATACAACATGAGTATGACAACTGCATATAATAGTCGAAACACCACCTTTGGTGGTGTCTAGCAGAGATGGGCTACTGCTACTGAAGATGACAGCCTACAAAGGAGATAAAAAATGATTGATGAACTAATTGATGAACTAATAATTAAAGCACACGAACTAGGTTTTACAAACCTAACAGCAGACAACATCTTATTCGATGACAGCAGAGCATGGTCACTATATACATACGGCTCTAATATAGACCAACCAGTATATAAGTTCGGTGCATATAGAAACTACTTAGGTGGTGGCGTCCGTGGTGGCATCTGCCATAATGGTGATGATGCACATGACACATACGAACTAGGCGAACTATTCGCTGAGTACCTATCTAAGATAGAAGACTGGTACAATAGTGGCTATGAAGATGAGCCATCTTGGGAAC
Source organism: Candidatus Aphodosoma sp. (assembly GCA_045614825.1). Taxonomy (GTDB): domain Bacteria; phylum Bacteroidota; class Bacteroidia; order Bacteroidales; family Paludibacteraceae; genus Aphodosoma. Next base: position 13,769 of record JAZLDO010000146.1, read on the forward strand.
AACCTACTGGAGTGTTATTATAGTCTTTAGACTATAATAAAATACCTAAAATCAATATTAAAACAAACGGAAAGGTGGTAAAAATTATGGTAACAATTAAAACAACAACACACGAAAACAACTGGAGCATTTGCACTATGCTTGAAAACAATGGTTATAAATTAAAATCAAATTGTGTATGGTGCAAAATATATGCAAAAGACAATGATAAAATAGTAGTTAGTTTAGAATTAAATTAAAGGAGAAACAAACATGATAGTAACAATCGAATTAGATAACATTTATGACCTACTAGAAAACTGTTGGGGTCAAGCAAGACAAATATTAGAAGAAATCAAAGATGCAGACAAGGATGATGACCTTATGGCACACTTAGAAGACATCTTTGGTGACCAAACACCATCACTAACTGAACTAAATGACTACCTAGCATACGACTGGGAGTATATCTATGATTACATAGATATGCCTAGCGATGATGAATAAAGGCACTGATGAGTATCTGCAAATTGATACGAAACACCCTTAAAGGGTGTCTGCCTAAACTGGCAACAAAGGAGATTAAAATATGCAATTATTTACACACAAAAATTACACTATTGTAGCAGAAACTTACGAAACATCATCAGCATGGGGACACAAAGCAACTTTATTAAAGACTTATGATGGCGATGTTACAGCAACCTTAGCAACACATAAAATTAGATATTATAATCGTACATGGGAAAGTTATGAGTACCAATCAGTAGTCAAAGCACTACTATATAAAGTAATTGACCAACAAGTGCAAAACTATATAGATGACTATAAATATATCAATGATATCAAAAGACTATCAAGAAAATTAAAAGATGACTTGACTGCAAAGGCAATGTCACAAGAGCATGTAGTTACTTTATACAACTGGTATAACACACTATAGTATTTATACTATAGTGTAATACTTAAAATCAAAGGAGATAACAAAATGGCAAGAAAACAACTTTATTCACTAGAAGCAATACTAAATCTTAGAGATAAATACTTAGACCGTGATGGTATGGTATATACCATATACGGCTGTCTGCTAGACAACTACATATTTACAGCACCTAACTGCAAGACAACAATAGTAAAAGAAACATACTTAAATGAGTGGTCATCAGCATACACTATCACAATGTACAACAACATACCTAAAAAGTATGAGAAAGTCATCACAGCACTTATTGATGGCGATGAAGAAAAAGCAGATAAATTATTTTTTGGGGGTAAATAAACATGACAACATTATTTGATATTAAAAAGATGCTAGGTTACGACTGCGACCTAGCAGATGATGAGTACGATACTTATTTTTATTCTGATGTACAAAACACACAAGTAGCAAAAGAGATTAAAGTGGTATTTATTACCAGTACACACTTAGAGTGCTGTTTCAGTCAATGGGTAAGAGAACATAAAGACTATGTTCGCAACTTTATAAAAGACACTTACAACGAGCCATATGCTAGTGCATATTTATACACACTAGACCATGAAAAAGAGAACGATGAGAACTGGGCACATTTAATTGAAGATGTTGTGGCATTGATATTAGATTATGAGCCACTATACAATGAAGGAGATAACTAAATGTATATAAACAAAGCAGATTTAGACACTTTAATTGAACTAGAACAAATGTTATTTAAAAGAAATATGGTAAAATGGTTTAGGAAACTATACGAAATCAACGATAGACTGATACAAGATAGAAATAAAACCAACCAAAAAGTTCGCACCATAATAGCAGAAAAAAGAAAAACAAACAAAAACTATGCAAGGAGCAAAGACAATGTTAGAAAAACTAGACAAAATAACACATAGACTAAAGTGGAAAATTGCAATAAGATACTACGGCAACCACCCGTATGCATACGACTATGATAATGATGAGTGCCACACAATAAAAGAACTAACGGAACTTATTTTACTAAATGGCGATATATTGTCAGTTGGTTATACTGAAGAAGATATAAAGGAGTTAGAAGATTACTATGCAAATATTTAATAAAATGACACTAAAAGAAGCAAAAGAATTATACAACAAAACACTAGCAGAGTACCAAGATACTCACTCACCTTTTCTAAAAATAGTCCTTATGGACTTAATAGAACACACACAAAACTTTACTAAAAACTATGGAGAAAATACAAATGACTAACACACCAAACCCACTAGATTTTGTAAATCTAGTATACCACATATACAACACAAGATATGCACCACAATTTGAGTACATCAAAGATGACTTGATAAGTGAAGGCTTTCTAGGTATTTTTGAAGGCATAGAAGCATATAAACGACAAAACCATAAGTACGCTATTGGTACATATGTGTACAAAAACATACACAAAAACATGTGGAAACTGATAGACAAAGAAGCAAAAATAAACACTCTAAATACATCTGCTGACACCATTGTAGATGAGCGAGATGAAGACACACTACTTGCAATATTGGAAGACACTGACCAGTCAGTACCTTTCGACAATTTAGAAGACAACATAGACCTAACAAATGCTATCAACAAAATAAAAAAAGAAGAGTATCGTAAGATACTAAAACATCACTCACTAGGTTTTAGTTGTAGTGAGTATGATAGAACTAAAACACCCGAGAACACTAGAATAAAATTAAACATAGCACTAAAAAAACTAAAGGAGAACTACAACAATGGAACTAGATAAAAACCAAATAAATTATATCACATTTATTCTTGGAGCAGATGACTTTGAAATCTGCCATAAATTGAGAAAACTACCAACAACACTTGGTATTGGTATAGATGAACTATACGACCTTACAAATGTAATAGCGACTGCATTTGCTATATATGACACCACATACAATGCGTCTGCTGACATGAGTGAATATCAAAGTTTAACTGACTTTTTAAGAGATTATGAAAAGGAAATTGAAAATTTTATTGAAGGTACAATAAACGACCTTATTGGTGTAGTTGTACTAAAGGAGTGTATTAACAATGATTAAGATGAACAAAGAGCAAATTATAAAAGACTATTTTCAAGAAAATAACAATATAACTCAAGAACAATTACTTGAGTTCATAACAACAAATGCAAGAATTAAGTGGTCTATCTTTAGAGAAGAAGAACTAAAATATTATAAGGAAGACCTAGAAAATATTGTAGAAAACTACAATGCAGAAAACGACACTGACTATACATTTACTGATGATGAGTACAAAATAATGGTGAATAGATACGAAGACAACCTTGCTGAATATAGTGGTTGGTATGACATAGGATACTCACTGGTAAGTGACTGGTGTGATGACAAAGCAAAGGAGAACGAATAATGTTAGATTTTGAAAAATTAGATGTGTTTATTGTAGACCTATCAACACCACAACAAATATTCTATGAGTTAGATTACATCACAAAAAGCATAGAAGAAAGAGATACTTTACTAGCGACTAAAACAATGTACCAGTTGAGAGATTATGTATTAGATTATTACACAACTAATCATATCAACACTTATATTTTTGTAAAACAACCAAATGTATATTTTATTTATGAAGGAGAACTAAACAATGGCTAAACGAGTATATTATGTAGAAGTGGGACTATTAAAAAATAAATCATGTCCTGAGTTTGAAAAATGTCAAATACCAAACTTTTATGAGCAATTTGGTTTTTATGATGAGGGTACAACACAATTTACATCATTAAACAAAGCAATAAAGTTTGCTAGAAAATATGTAGAAAATGGTGTAAACAATACTTATGTTATTGTGCATACATCAAAAAATAGCAAACTATCAATCGAAACTACAATATATTTTGAGTATAAGACACAATATGGTCTTATCAATACAATTACTGATATGGTAGGAGTGATATAACACTATCGCAGACTTATTAGAAGACTTGAAATCACTACTATTTTCGACCAAATACAATGACTGCGATGAAATAGTAGTAGAAAAACAAATGGGCGAAAATGACCCAAAAAATATGGAGAATTTTAGACATGAAAACATATGATTGCATTTATGAAATATTATTTTATGATTATGAAGACCGTTATTTAGGTTGCAATGAAGAAGCAGATTTAGATAAAGTATCACACATTATTGGTGCTAGTATTTTAGAAGATTATGATAATGAACTAGGTTCTATTTGTGTATATAGAGTAACTAGAGAAATAGATACGGCATATTGTTTGGATTATACTGGAGAACACAAAGAATTGATAAGGGAGATAACATTAAATGAAAATAAATAACATTGAAACAAAAGCAACACTATTTGCTTATGATGATTGTCATAAAATGTATATTATAGAAGATGATGACGACTTAAAAGAAGCAGAAGAAATAGGTTATACAATATTACCTATAAAAGAATTAGAAAATACTTATAATCATTCGTGTCCTTTGAGATTTATTAGTAATTGGAAATTGACAATATCTTTTATTGAACAATGTCAAGATGAAAATACTTTTGAGTATGATGAATGTTTTTCATGTGCACCACTTTGGAAAACCATTATAAAAGAGAGTATGCTTATTGATTATGAAAATAACGAGAATTTACTAGATTATGAAGATGATACTGAAATCGTTTGGTATCATAAAGATGGCGATAGATATGGCATTTGGTTAGCAGTCTATGATGGTTATTTAGAGTGGACTTTAGATGATTATGCAGATTACTCTGAAAATATTGCTTGTGATATTTGGAACACCAGTAAAGAATTAAATAATATACCTTTATGCGATATTACCAAAGATTTTATGGAAGAGATGTGTAAACAAAAATTAAAGGAGATGATTGAAAAATATGTCGAATAAACACTTGCAAAATAAAGAATTATTGAGTAAAATATATAATAGAGCGAGAGAGATATACGACAATCACGAAAGCGAAACAATATTCGCTATGTCAATAGCAAAAGCATTTTTTGAGGAGTATTATAAAATATGCGATGGAATAACAAAAAAGACCCTTTAGATTATGGGTTTGAAGACAAAAAAGATAACACATTTGTGTGGTATGATAGTTTAGGTAGTAGCAGAATTACAATCAACAAAGACACTACAATAGATGTGTTGATTATATCACTAAACATCACAGCAAATGTTTCACATGAAACTTTAAATAAATTATACAATCTAATTAAAGAAGGAGTACTAAATGAAAGTTTATAAAACATATTATTTATGGAATAATGAAAAAATATATTTGAAATCTAAAAGCGGTGGAGAAATTTATGAGAGAAATAGAGTTTAGAGGTAAAGTTAGAGATTGCAACGAATGGGTATCTGGTTCATTGGTTTATATACCTTTTGATGATGGTAGTGCGTATTGTTGTATTATGGAAAATAATTGTGATGATGAAGATTTACCATACACAAACAATAATTCTGGTACTTTTGATGGTTCTATGACACCAGTAGATAAAGAAACTATAGGTCAATTTACAGGTCTATGCGACAAGAATGGTACAAAGATATTTGAAGGTGATATTTTATGTATGACTTTCAGTAATGAATTTACAAACAATGAAGAAGTAAAAATTTATAAGTATGTCAAATTTAATGATGGAATGTTTGCGACTTTTTATAAAGATGAGTATGGCGAAGAAATGGAAGATAATAGATTGTGCAAGGCACTAATTGAAGTTGACAAGTTAGAAGTTGTTGGTAATATACACGATAATCCTGACTTATTAGAGTTGTGTGATGCTTAAAATAAAAAATAACATAGACCTAAAAGAACTTGAAAAGTTTGGGTTTAAGAAAGCCAAAAAATATGCCTATGGTTATTACTTTAAGGATTTTGATGATTATTTTAGAGTTGCTATTTGCAAACCTATTTATGAACATAATGATAGAGAAATATTTATAGACACACCTTGCGAACTATATGAGGTTATTGATGATTATACACATCTTATATTCGACCTAATAAAAGCAGGACTAGTGGAGAAAGTGTAGTATGAAAATTGATGGTAAAGAATATAAAGGTGTGTATACTTTAGAAGAGGGGTGGTTTCTAAACCAGTTGTGCTTTAGTAAAAAAATATACACAAAAGAACAAGCAATAGAAATGTATAAAAAAATAGAACCCAAAAGAGAAATAGATGTTATTTACGAAAATTACATTAGGTTTTTGTGGAAAACTGAAATCGTAGATGACTACGAAGATGGTAGTTATACAATGCCAGTTGGTGGTTTCTTTAAGACCGACAAAATAGGTAAAGGTGCTATCGACTGCTGGATAATTGAGCCAAAGCGAGAACCAGATGAATTTTGGGTGTAAGGAGGCAATAATGAAAGCATATGTGATTAAAAGATATGATGGGTGGTATTATATGGGTATTGATTATGGTAGAAATCGTTTTACTACAGCCGTTTATAAAGCATTTATTATGAAATATAAAAGCGATATAGATGAATATTTACGATTATGTAAAGATGTACACCCTAAAGATTTTGAGCATTGTAAAATAGTACCTATAGAAATTAAGGAGTGTCAAGATGAGTAAATATTTTGATGGTGAAGTATTAGATGGCTACGAAAAGTGCAAATACTTTATACAAGATGGTATGATAAGTAGATTTGATTTTATGGATAATCAAGAATTTCTACCATTACAAACCGTTTGTGCATTGTTGAATGATAATGAAGATAAATATGATAGGTTGGCTAAAAAGTTTGTGATAGTGAGCAAAGCCTTAGAGTTGGCTTGTAAATGGATAAATGATATACAAGAAATGGATAGTGATTGTCCTATATATGCTGATTGTTTTAGAGTTGAAAAAGATTGTGATAATTGGGATTGTAAAAATTGTGATTGCTCAAAATTTTCAATAGTCCATTTTACAACTAAAGCAAAGGAGATGATAGAGAGTGAGTAAAGAAAAGAGATTTGTTATACAAGTAGACCCATTAGAAATAGAAGATGATGCTATTTTTGACAATAAAGAATTAAGGTTGTATGAATGTCAAAGCGATATGATGTCTGATATTTGTGGTTTGTTAAACAAGCAAGACCAACAAATAGCCGACCTAGAAGCAAAACTTGCAGAGAGTGAAATCTTTAAGAAAGGTGCTTACAAAGAAATTAACAAATTACACAAAAGAATCAACGAGATAGTAAAGAGAGATAAAAATATAATTGAAACTTTACATCAACAACTTGCAGAGAAAGATAAGGAAATTGAAAACTTGAAACATTGTAATGATAGATTAGCACAAGGTATTTATCATAGTTATGGTGAACACTTTATATTAAAGGTAAAACAAAACAAAATCGACTTTGCAGTAGAGCAGTTGGAGAAAGTGAAAGAAAGGTATCCACGAAAAACAACTATGTGGTCTAGTGATAAAACGGGAGATGGTTTTGAATATGTTTCTGATTTTATCGACAACCTAATCAAAGAGATTAAAGGAGAATAATTATGCACGATTTTTTAGGGAACGAATTGAGAGTGGGTGATTTTGTTGTGATAAATCAAAATACACTTACTGGTAGTAGCACTACAAGAAAAATACTAAAACACGCCGTTATTGAGAAATTTACGCCAAAACAAGTGGTTACAAATTTGGGGTACATTTATCCCGACAATGTTATTAGAGTCGGTATAAACCAACTGGATTTAGATATGTTTTCTAGTTATGAGATAGAAGTTACTCATGAATATTCAGTTAGAACCGGTTTTGATGAGTTTGAAGACAATAAAGATGTTGAAACTAAAGTAATGCAAGGTGGTGAACTACTAAACTGGGTGGGTTATTTGATGCAACAAGATGATTGTATAGGCGTAAAAATGAACGATAGATTGATTTTTGTTGATTTTTTCAAGCCACATACTGGTGAGACATCGTTTATTAAAATTATTTTGAAAAGAACACTTGCAGAAAATGAAAAATAGAGTATAATAGTTAGTGTGAGGTTTGAATGAAATATTTTTTACAAGGAAAAGAAACAACGAAAGAGATAATTTTAAAATATTTAGAAATCTTACTTGAAAATGGTGCTAAAGATTTTTCAATGTTTGGTATCGAAAGGAGGTTTGAGTGATTATAGCAATGTTATATGTTATACTCGCAGTGATATTAAGAGCAATATCTATAATATCAATACCATTATTCTTAATATTCTTGGTATTGAAACTGTGTGGTATAGTTATGTGGTATTGGTGGGTGATATTCATACCACTAATAGTGTGGTTTGTATCACTGATATTACAACTAATACTTTATTGTATAGATTTATTATAAAAGTAGGAGAAAAAGATGAAAGTAGGAGATAGAGTAAGAATAACAGGCGATGAGTATAACAATAAAACTTTTATCGGCAAGACTGGTGAGATAGTTGGGGTGTTTACTCATAGTAAAAGTTATGATTATGTTGTGCAGTTTGAAGATGATAATAGCGTTGATTTGCATGACGGTAATAGCACAGAAGAAGCATTTAATTTTGACCCAACAAAGCACAACAAAAGATGGTTCGCTAAAGAACATTTAGAACTAGTTACAGACCCGCTATGGAATTGTACTGTAGGATTAGATAACCCAATAGAGTGTTTTACAACAAGAGTATTGTGTGCAGACGACATCGTTTGTGCAAAAACAAGTTATGATTTAAGAGATGTGTTATCAACAATAAAAGGAAATAATGAGGAGAATTATATGGAATTATTAAATATTTATGAAAAAAGAACTGAAGTAGCAATAGATAAAAAATATGACAAAAAGATTAAGAAAGTTTTAGCAGAAGATGCTAATATGAAAATATGGCAAGAGTGTTTTGATAAATTAGCGTCATTATTTGAAAAAAACCCTTGTGGAACACTTAGAGAGTATGATATTAGACGTCCTGAGCCATTAGACGATACTAAAGTAAAAATCAAAGAGTTAGAACAACAACGTGGCGATGAAATGATGAAATTGAGAACTACTATCAGAGAAATCGAAGCACAACTTTGTTTATGTGAAACTAGAGATGACAAATTAGAAGTGTTAAGAATATATAATGTACTAGATGAGGAAGGTAAAATAAACGCATAATGACTAGAGATGATATTATATTAAGTTGTATACCAATAGTAGATAATTTGGTACGAAAATATAATAATCATCGCTCAAATGAAGATTTACAATCTGTGGGGATGATTGCTGTTGTGGAATGTGTCGATAGAAGTTTGAACGAAGGTTTGGATGAACTAAATCAAATTCAAGCAAGATGTAATACGTGGGCTAGAAATGCTATACTAGATGAGGTGTATAGAGAAAAACTTAAATATGCCGATGACCTAGCAGCAATCGACCACATGGAGAGTGAAGACGATTTATATGAAACGATAGAAAACACGAAAACTGTCTTAACACCAAGACAAAACGAAGTTTTTCAGTTGTTGTTACAAGGTTATTCTCCACATCAAATACAAGAAAAATTGAACATGGCTAAATGTACATTAGCCGAGCATATGAAAAACATTAAAGATAAAATAAAGAGGTTATAATAAAATGCGACAAGTATCACATAGCGAAATATCTACATATTTAGATTGCCAAAAGAAATGGGAATTACAATACATCAAAGGTCTTAAAATAGACAATATACATTTGCAGTTTGGTTCTATGGGTCATTCTGTACTTGAAACACGAATAATACCTGATGAAGATTTATATCCTGAGTTAAAAGAAGCGTTCAATATAAAATCGTGGAAAAATTATTTTACAACAATCTTCAATGAGTTAGATGATTATTTTAGAGATTATGAAATATTACATAGAGAGTATAGAGTTGAAACACCCGATGTTAAAGGTGTTGTAGATGTAGTGTGGAAGCATAAAGATACAGGTAAAATATTGATAACTGACTATAAATTTAGTACTGGTGTTAAAGGTATGGAAGATATTCTATTAGATGAACAAATGTATATTTATGCTGTAGCATACGCTTCATTGAATAATATTACAATAGAAGACATTGATATAGGTTATATCAATATACCAAAAGCAGAAATGAGCAAACCTAGAATATTGAAAAATGGTTCTTTATCTAAAGATAAAGCACAAAACACAACATATAAATTATATTTAGAAACTATAAATGAGTTGAACTTAAATGTCGCTGATTATGAAGATATTTTGAGCGATATAAGTGGTAGAAATATGGTCGATATAGCAATATCACCGATAAACACAGATATGATGGTTCGTATTATGACTAACATAGACAATGTGATTAAAGACATGGAAAAAGGATATGTACTTGAGAAATGTACATATCAATGTAAACGTTGTGATTTTATTCAATATTGTAAATATGGAAAGGAGATTAAAAACTAATGACAGATAAAGAGAAAAGTATTATAGAAACAGCGAAATTAGCACAAGCAAAAACAATGATGATAGATATGTTCCCGTTCAACAAGAACGATATATTCTTCTTTGACGATAAAGATAATGTAGTATTACACATAGAAGAAGATGGTCTATTTGAAGATTTAGAACCAAAGAAAATGTATAATTTAGATGAGTTTTAATAACTCATCCATTGGAGCATCACCAAGTGGTTAAGGTAACAGACTTTGACTCTGTCATCGGTGGTTCAAATCCATCTGCTCCAGCCATAGGGAATTAGTATAATGGTATTACATCAGTCTCCAAAACTGACCACGGTGGTTCGATTCCATCATTCCCTGCCATGGCACGATAGCCAAGTGATTAGGCAATAGGCTGCAACCCTATGAACGTAAGTTTGAATCTTACTCGTGCCTCCAGCCGAAAGGCAAAATATTAAAAATAGCGAAAGGAGGTTAAAATGCTATCACAAAACGATGTGAATTTCATTCAAGATGCTTTAGTGCTGAAAATCAATACGATATTAAGAACTATTGTAACTAGCAATAATGAGCAACCTAAGAATGAAGAAAAACCAAAGGAAACTAAAAAGAAAGGAGATGTAAAATAATGGCAATGTTAGAATTAGCACAAGGAATATCTAAAGAAAAACATAATAGATTTACAATTTTAATGGGAAAACCGGGCAGTGGTAAAACTACTGTAGCAGGTACTTTCCCAAAACCAATACTTTATGTAGCCATTGAAACAGATGGTGGTGGTGAAGTATTGAAAGGCTATAGTGATGACGACATTAAGACAATTCATTTAGCTTCTGATGTACCGGGAACGACTGGTGCAAAACACGTACAAAATAAATTGATGGAGTTGTTAACTGAATTAGAAGGTGCTCATCCTTATAAAACTGTTGTAATTGACGCATACTCATCTGTAGAGGAAAGTATTGTTAATTACATGGAGAAAGTTAAAGGTAAGAAATTAAGTATTGACGAAAGAGGTGGTGTAGCCTCTACAATGCTTAAAGTGAGAGACAAAATAGTCTCTTTGTCTCAAGGTGATGTGGAATATGTTTGCGTATGTCATATCAAAGACAAAGAGTGTACTGATAATACTACTGGTGAAAAAAGTATTATGATTATACCAAAGATGTCATATAACAATGGTAACTTATTACTAGAAAGAGCAAGTGCTGTTATTTATTGTGCAAGAAAAACTATTGTAAATGACGATAACACTAGAAGAGTCGCATTCTTATCTTATATTGGTGCACATCCAAATATGGATACTAAATTAAGAACTGCTGGTAAAAAGATAGATAGTGGCTTATACATTGAAGATTTTACTTTTGATAAATTAAGTGAAATTTTGAATGGTACAACAAAAGTAGAAAATATTGAAAAATTAAATGTTGTTGAACCGAAAGAAGATAGTTCAACTAAAAATGATAATAATGTAGAAGAGGATTGGTAAAATATATGGATATTAAGAATATGAACTGGGATGAGGTTGGCTCATCAAATTATATTAGTGCTGAGGGTAATTATACTCTAAAAATAACTGGTGTTGCAAAAGACCAAGAAGGTAATGTAACACAATTATCTGCAAATAGTAAAGAGTTTCATAAGTATATGTGTGAGACTAGAGATGGTGAGAAAATCTCTGTAACATTATATCTTGTTGAAGGTGCTATGTGGAAGTATAAGAAGTTCCTAGAGGCTATGGGATTAAACTTAAAAGATTACACAAACGTATACGACATTCCTAATAGAATTGTAGGCAACAAGTTCGTTGGCGTTGTAAAGTCTAAAACTATTGATAAAGTAGACATTGAGACTGGTGAGAAAGAACAAAAGACTGTTTATGAAGTTGCTGAGTTTAAGAAAGTAGAGGCTTAATGAGAGAAAAGACTGTTGAAAATAAGATAAAAGAATATCTTTTCACACGAGGTGTATATCATTTCAAAGTACATGGGTCTAAGTTTATGACACCCGGTATCGCTGATATAATCTCGTGTGTCAATGGTCATTTTGTTGCTATTGAAGTTAAAAGACCCGGTGGTCGAGAATCAGAGCAACAAAAAGTGCATCGACACAATGTTGTAAAATCTAACGGGATATCTATTGTGGCTGATTGTGTAGAAGATGTAATGGCTGTGGTTGAACCACTGCTTGAAGGAGATAAAAATGAATTTACTAATAATAGGACATGATGTGGACGACATCGCTAAAGAAGTGTGGGTTGCAAATACAAATTATACTATACTAAATATGTCACCATTCATGTGGGGTAAAGATTTTGAGAAATTGTACAAAAAAAGTAAAGATTTAATCGTTGTTTCTACTGAGCATCAGTTTGTAACAAGAGGTATTGATGATTTTATCGAACTTATGAGAAAGTACAAGTTTACACCAGTGTTTATTACAAACGATAAAGATTCTGTAATTAGATGTATGCACACTGCTGTAGAAGATGATTTAGAAGATGCAATATTATATTTTGGTGATAAATCTGGAGAAAAATATCCAGAGTTCATCGGGATATTACAAGATTTATTGAAAATGAAGGAATAATAAATGGCTATCACATTATACGAACACCAAGAAAAAGGTAAAGAATTATTATTGAAGAATGAAAAATATTGTTTATTTTTCGAAGTGGGTACTGGTAAAACATTTACAGCATTGAGTGCTTTGTGTGAATTACCTAGTTGTAATGTGCTTATAGTCGCTCCTAAAAGAGTTTTAGAGAATGTTTGGAAGAAAGATACTAATTATGACTTATCTAACTATAATGTATCGTATATGAACTATGAGAAAATTGCCAGAGACAAAAATTTCATAAAAAATTCTTATGATGTCATTATACTAGATGAGGTGCATAAGTTGAAAGGTAAAACAACAAAAACATCACGTAAGTTCAGAGCAGTTACTGCTAGAGCCAAATATGTATGGGGTCTTACTGGTACGCCAGTAGCCAACAACTATGCTGATGTGTATAACATATTTAAGAATATGAATATTGTTGAATTTAATATGACTTATGATGAGTTTGTATGGAGATATTATTATACAAAGCAACTTGAAAGTAGTAGTGGGTTTAGATTTGACATTTTATTAAATGTAAAACCATTCATGGTTGAAGAACTTATGAGTAAAGTTGCTAAACATTCTATGGTTAAAGAAGCGAAAGATTGTATTGATTTACCTGAGAAAAGAACTGATTTAGTTTATATTGATGGTATGATTAGCGAAAAGTATCGAGAGTTGAAGGGTGGAATATTAAGGACAGATGAATATGAAAAGACTATGATACCATTAGAGACTCTTAATAAATTACATCAGGCTTCTAATGGCTTTTTTTATGACGATTATAAGACAGTACACACCATATGCGAAAATAAAAAATTAAAAGAACTAAATGAAATACTAACTGATTTGTTAGAGGAAACCGAACGTGTTATTATTGTATATCAATATCAACAAGATTTAGATGAGTTAAAAACATTAAAATACGACTGGACTACTGACCCTGCTGAGTTTCCCAATAAGCAACTCCTATATTTACAATTTGGTCAGAGCGAAGGTCTAAATTTGCAATACTGTAACCAAATGATATTTTACTCATACGATTATAGTTTCTTAAATTACGAGCAAATGACTGGTAGAATTTATCGTAACGGACAAAAGAATAATGTTGTTTATACTATCTTAATATCTAAAGGAACGATAGAAGAACAAATTTGGTGGGCTATAAAAAACAAAAAATCAAGAGATGAATTTCTGAAAGAAACTTTAGGAGGTTATAATAATGGCTAGTGAGCAGTTATTAAAATTTAATGAACAATTCCCAAATAGTCAATATAGAGAGATACACGCTCAATATACTGGTCCAATGGTTACTGACGAAGACCTAAAGAAATATCAAAAGAGCAAATCACCAATCAATTCTGACATAGTAACTTTTGACAAAATAAAAGATACTAACAATCGTGTCGGTTGGATTGTTCCGGATGATTATATTGTAATTGATATTGATAAACAAGAAAATGCCAGTGTAGTTTTCAAGATACTACAAAGACGCAAAGTCAAATTCAGTTACATGAAAGGTCGCAAAGGCGGACACTTTATATTTAAAAACACTCGTGGTGTGAAATCGATATCAGCAGGACTAGTTTGCTCGCTTGGTATTGTGGTCGATGTTCGTTGTATGAGCAAAGGTTATATAATTTTACCTGAAAATGATACTGACCGAAAATGGGGTACAATTTCTAACGATATTGATGATGTGCCTTTCTATTTAGTACCACAAAAAAGTTTAAAGGTTCAAAATGAATTTCTCGGTATGACTGCAGGTTCTGGTCGTAATGATGCTTTACTTAGACATGTGTTTGCGTTGATTGATTATGCTAAAGATTTAACAGTAGACGAAAAGAAAGACTCTATTAAAATAATAAATGAGTTTTTATTTGCAGACCCTATTGACGATGACGAACTTAATAAAACAGTGTTAAGAGATGAAATAACCAGTAGACAGCCAGATGACGATGACGATAAAAGTTGTTATGAAGAGAAACTTGCTAGAAAAGTAATCCAAGAAAAACAAATAATTACTTGCAATGAGGATTGTTATTTCTTTAATGGTAAATATTATCAAAAGTTGTTGGATATTGATTTAGAGAGAATGCTACATAATGAGTATAACATTGGAATGAAACAAACCAAAAGAAAAGAGTGTATTCAATTTATCAAACTTAAATCATATGTATCTTCAGAAGAACTTAATGCTGATTGGAATCAAATCACATTTAGAAATGGTATATTAAACTTAAATACAATGACATTATCGCCACATTCACCAACAGTATATAATACAGTATATATTGATTGTAATTATGTACAAGATGCGATATATTCACCATCTATAGATGGGTTCTTTAATACATTATCTAGTAACGATGTCAAGACTAAAGATTTATTGTACGAAATTGTAGGATGTTGTTTAATAAGAAGAAATATCTTTTCAAAGTTCTTTATATGTTATGGTAATGGTAATACTGGTAAATCATCATATTTAAGACTTATATCGAATCTTGTAGGTAAAGAAAATACCACCTCGTTGGATTATAATCAGTTGGACCAAAACTTTATGACTTCAGAATTATTTGGTAAGTTAGTAAATCTTGGTGATGACGTGCCTTATTATATCAAAGAAACAGCAACATTGAAGAAACTTGTTACTGGTGAACCTTTCATGGCGGACCAAAAATATAAAGCACCAGTTAGATTTCAAAACTTTGCTACTCTATTATTTACTACCAATGAATTACCAGAAGTTAGTGATAGGTCAACTGGTTTCTACAGAAGACTTATGATTATAGAGTTAAATAATGTAATACAAAATCCTGATGTATTTTTCTTCGATAGATTGACTGATGCAGATTACGAATATCTATTGTATCAAGCAATCGTCAAAGTAAAAGCAGCAATAAAGGCTGGAAAACTATCTGAAAATGATGTCGCTGAAATTAGAAAAGAAACATATAGAAAAGAACAATCATCTGTATTAACTTTCCTTAGTGACAATGATATAACAACAGCGTCAGTAGACCATCAACCTTGTATGCCTATATACAAAGATTATGAGCAATACTGTAAATCAGTTGGTTTTAAACCAGTAAAGAAGATAAACTTTGATAAAGAAATTTGTAAAGAATTAAAATTAACCAAGAAAAATACCACATGGATTCAAGACCCTGAAGTAAACCAAACTTGGAGGTATGTGAAGAAGTGATGCACGATTTGATAGTTACTTTGTTTGGTTTACTCAATGTCTTGTTTGTGATATTATTTTGGAAATCAGGCTGGGGTGGGTATATGATAGGCTATATACTCAGTTTAGCCTTATTAGTGCAAGGGAGCGGCGAAGATGAAGATAGAGATGATTAAATGCGCATCATGTGGTACAATGCTGAGTTTTGATAGCGACTCATTAGATAGTGTTATAGGCCTTGATGGTAGCAAGTTATTAACTTGTGTTGGATGCGGGCAAAAAATTATAATTATACCGGAGGAACAAAATGAAGATAATACAAAAAGCGAAGATTGCTAATGTTGCGTGTAGAGTGTGTGAGTGCGAATTTGAAGTAAAGGATAAAGACTGGCGAAAAGTTAGTAAGACGTCAGATGGTGGGTACTGTGTGATTTGTCCTAATTGTCTACATCCTAACAAAATCATACCGGGAGAAATCAAATGCAAGAAGTAGTTTTTGATATGGAAGTTTTCCCTGAGTGGTGGTGTATGGTGTACACTCACCCAGACGACATTCAAACTAAAATGGTACTAACTAGTGACAACCCTAACTACAAACAAATCATTAAAGAGTTGATACCTGCTAGATGTTTGATAGGATTTAATATAAAACTTTATGACTTGCGTATCTTAAACGGTATTATTCATTCTTGTGACCCGTATAGACTGTATGAATTATCTAAAGCAATAATAGCAAAAGATGAGAGTGACCCTTTCAACAATTACACTTTCTGGAATAAGTTTAACTTTTCAGATTTATATGACGATTGGCGATTTGGGTCTTTAAAAGAGTTTGAAAGTAATATTGGAATGTCTATCAAAGAAAGTGAAATACCATTCGATAAATGTAATTTAACACCTGAAGAAAAAGAAGAGATAATTAAATACTGTAAACACGATGTGGATGCGACTATTAAATTGTTAGAGTTTAGACGTGATTATATCGAGTCTAAGAGAATGCTAGGTCGTATGTATGGTATATCTGAAGCCAAAGTATTAAAAAGTACAAATGCTAAATTATGTGCATTAGTTTTAGAAGCAGAGCCGCAAAAAAGAACATTAGACACAAGATTTGTAATACCTCAAAAAGTAGAATCATACATAAGACAAAACTTACCTGAAAATGTTCTGTCATTATTTGAATATCTTAGTGATGATGGTAAAGAAGTTACTTTGTTCGATAACGAAATTACATTCGGTATAGGTGGTATTCACTCAGTATATTCTGAAAATATTGTGACTAAAAGTGATAACGAGTATGTATTATTGAATGTTGATGTGACATCATATTATCCGAATCTAATGATGAACTTTGGTTATATGTCACGTAATGTGCCTAAACCAGAAAAATATAGAGATATTTACAATTTGCGTGTAGAATTAAAAAAGCAAGCCAAAGCAGAAGAAAAGTTAAATGGTAAGTCTGATAAATGGAAAGACCTTAATGCTCAGCAAGAAGCCTTGAAACTTATATTAAACACTACTTATGGTGCGACTAAAAACAAATACAATGCTTTATATGATGAGTATCAAGCCAGTTCGTTATGTTATTTGGGTCAGTTATTATTAGCGTCATTAGCAAATAAATTACACAACAATATACAATCATTGACAGTGATACAAACTAATACAGATGGTATCTTAGTTAAAGTTGCTAGAATTGATGTTGATATTGTCAAGAATATTGTTACTGAATGGGAACAAATGACAGGCTTTACAATGGAATATGATGAAGTTCCTATGTTCTTTCAAAGAGATGTTAATAATTACATCGAAGTTACTGATAATCCAAAGAAACCGTATAAGTTGAAAGGTAAGTGGACTAACCAAGCGGATATTGCATCTAGTGCAATGCCTAACTTAAATGCTATAATAACACACGAAGCCTTATTGGAATATTATACTAAAGGCACACCTATAGAGCAAACAATATATCATTGTAATGATATAAAAAAGTTTTGTTTGACGGCTAAGACAGGTCACACATACACAAAAACGTATTATTACCATAACAACGAACCACATCTAGCGAATAAAGTTAATCGTGTTGTGGCAACTACAGACCAAAGATGTGGTACTATTAAAAAGTATAAAGTGTGTGACGATGGTAAACCAAGATACGATAAAATAGCAGATGTACCTGAGAGATGTAGATTATTAAATGACGAGTTAGAAATGATTGACGATTTGGATAGAGATTGGTATATACAATTTGCTAAAAATAAAGTTAAGGAGTTAAAATGGGTATGACAGAAGATTATAGAGTGTTCGTTAAAACACCGACCGGTAGACATAAATCACATCCTATGACCAAGATAGATTCTATATTGTATACTGCTAGATATTTAGATAACATACAAGCGTTAGAATGTTTAAACACCGGTTGTTGGTTAAAGACAAAATGTCGATTTACTGGGGATGCTGATTATTACAAAAGATATTGGATTGTCGTGTCAATCCCATATACAGAGATTACTATCAAAAAAGAATCTACCGGTTCAATACCTGTTGAAGACTTTGAGAGATTGTTAAAATATATAAAGGAAAATTATCATGAGAAATTTTAAAATAGAATTAGATTGTCCTAAAAACACATTTCAATTAATGGTTTTAGGTGATTTACATATTGGTGATGCTTTATGTGATTTAGATTTAATTAAAGATACCATTGATTACGTGAAGAAAACCAAAGATTGTTATGTGATTTTAAATGGTGATTTAATCAACAATGCTCTGAAAACGAGTAAGAGTGACTCTTATTTAGAACAAATGACAATCGAACAAGAGCAAGATATGTTAATAGAGTTGCTGTCACCAATTAAAAATAAAATCTTAGTTATGGCTACTGGTAATCATGAATATAGAACCAGTTTATTGGCTGGTATAAACCCGTTAAAAGCGGTCGCATTAGCCTTAGGAATCCGAGATAAGTTAGTGGACGACTCCTATTTAATAGACTTGAGTTTCGGGATAAATAGCAGCAATAAATACCGTAAAAACCACTATGTTATTTTTGGTATTCATGGCGGTAATGGCGGTGGTCGTAGAGCCGGTGCAACTGCTAATGCTTTACAAGATATGTCGCTAGTTGTGCCTAATGCTGATTTATATATTCACTCGCATACACACACCAGCGTAAATTATAACGATATGATTTTTATATACGATAAAGTGAAACATAAATTAGTCGAGCACCAAAGAACATATTTCAACGCAAATGCTTTCTTGAAATATGGTGGTTATGCTGAAAAGAAAGGATATAAACCATCAGATAGACAGCCTAGTGTGATTGTAGTTAAAACATCACGTAAAAAAGATGGAATGAAAATGATGACAAATATAGTGAGGATTTAATATGGGTTTGATATTAATATTATTTTTTATGACTGGGATTTGTATAATTCTTGTTGCTGTTGGTATTTGTATCTATAACGAATGCTTGAGGGGTACTAGCGTAGTATTTGGTGCATTGATGCTATTTACAACTGTAGGATTTTCTATACATGGTGCTTGTACACAAGCATTTATAGAAAAAGATTACGAAGCAATGTTGCTGAGAAAACAAGTGATTGAATATCGTATGCAACACGAAGATATAATTACACCACAAGATGTTGAAGATAGTTTATATACACAAATTAGAAATTTTAATCAAGAGATACTAAACACAAGGACTTTCAAAGATAATTGGTGGATAGGTGTATTCTATAATCACAAGATAGCAACGATAGATTATATAAATTTAGATTTAGGAGAATAAATATGTTATTAGAAAATAGAAAGAAAAATAGTGTGACAAGAGAATATAGTGCTCTTGTTGCAAAGCAACAAAAAGAACACGATTATATGGCTAATTTAAGCAGACAAAGAGATTATGAAGTAGATAAGATAAATAGGACTTATCAAGCCAAAATCGATGCTTCATTAAGAAGACAGCAAGAGTTAGCATTACAAATAGAAATGGCTAAACGATTTGTTACAGACATAGATGCTGAAACACCAGCAACATTATTAAAACCAAAAAAGAGAGAAGGTTAATCCCTTCTCTCTTTTTTATTTATATACGTTTAGTCTTAACGAGGTCATACTCGAATATATCAAATCGTGGTTTTATATCGTTTAGATTATAATATCTCTTTAGATTCATTATTAGTAACTCTTTGTTCACATAAATGTCATTAGACCTGCTTTTTCCTATTTTTACAAATGTTTGTTCTTGATTATCATACACTCTGTATGCCTTCATATTTTTAAGCCTCCACGAACTTAGATTTGCTCCAAGTTTTCTTGTATATTATTTTACTGTTTTTGCCTAGTATATTTATTAAGTTGTTATATTCACTTTGGTTGCTAGTGTAATAAGAATTACCACTATCTATCCAATATTTGATTTTAGCATAATTACTACCATCAGTATACAATTTACTAATTACGTTTTGTTTTTGTTTGTTTGTTAATTTACTGTAAGTGGTTGTGATTCTTTTACCGTCTTCAGTTTCAACAGTTACAAATTGTTTATCATTAACAATTTTACTATACTGATTGTTGATATAATTTGCTCTAAATTTTGCTATATTTTCTTTTTCAGTACCTAACACAGCAACATCAGTACCATTGTAAGTGAATCTGCCAGTAACACCTGATGTAGGTACATTTAATCTTTCTGCTTCTTTTTGAATATCTGTTAGATATTTGTCTTCATATGAAATGTCAAATGGGTTCACCGCACCAATAATGTTTTCAATCATTCCCCAGAATGAAGCATCTGCAGAACCGTATCTTGTTTGACTTTGACCGGAGTAAGCATTGATTTTAGAAGGTACCATATAAGATAATCCCGGTATAGCCGCTAAAGTACTTTTCCATAATTTATCACCTAAAGTACCAGTTTTGTCTCTTGAATAAGGGTCTGTAACTTTGGTTATTAGTTTAACAACAGCAGGAATATATGAGGTTAGATATGAAACTGTCACACCTTCTAAAGTAGATTCGGTATCATATTTGAATACGTTTTCAATGCTACCTAATAATGTATTAGAATATAATACATCTGCTATCTTATTTACATTCACGCCTTCGCCTTTTTTCAAAGAGTCTGTTAATACAGCACCCAAAGATAATGTAGTTAATGCTGGAGCAGCATTAGATAACCCGATACGAACACCAAACACATTTACTGCAGGACCTAAATAATCGTCATCATCGTAATCAATAAGTCCTATGGCAGATGCTATCATACCAGCAACCCACAACGCAGTACCAACTGATGCTTGAGCGAATGCTCTGTCTTTTTCAGCAACTTCTGTACCTTTTATCTTACCTTTATAATCGGTAGATGTTACTTGTTCAGCGATGCTCATTTTCTTTAACGCTGAGATAAAGTTCAATGGACTGTATTTATATGCCATAGAAAGTATATTAGAACCTACTTTATAGAACGGCATCACAACACCAATAACAAGGTCTGCAGCAGGACTTTTGTCAGCCATTTTACGCAACATATCGCTAAACATATTATCGTTCTTGAATAATTGCTCACACGCTCTTTCAGCACTCATTTTTAATATTGTAGATGAGAAATATTCAGAATCTGTCATAACAGCCTCTAAAACATCAATATTGCTTTGTGTAGTGTATGCTTTTATTAATGCTGCTTTTTGTTCGGTTGGTATAGTCTTTTTCTTCTTGACTTGTTCTATTGTACCATACTTTGTTTGTAAATCAGCCAACATTTTGTCTTTATTAGCAGTTGTAAACATTGTGATATTGTCTATAACCATGTTGGTTAATGTCGGTCTATCACCAGTCAACTTACCTAATTCTAAGCCTTTGTACACGAAATCTTGTGCGTAAGCCAAGCCTTTAACAAAAGGATTTTCTGATTTCTTTTGTACTTGTGTCTCTAAGTTTTTAGTTTGTTGTGATGATGCAGACGAATCATACCTGTTTTTATCAGTACCAAGAGCATCAAAAAGTGATTTATAATACTTATTTTTAATGTGATTTTGTAAATCTTTATCCAAAGTATCTGTTAATCGATATTGATTAGGGTCTTTATATTGTTCTGATGATTTGGTATGCTCGATTATTTTACGTTCAATGTTTTTGGTTATATTATCTAAGCCAACCATCATAGTATTGTTTACTTTGTTACGAATCCATGTGATAGGACTACTCAACATAGCAGTGTAACGGAATGCTTTTAGAGTGCTAGAAACTTGTTTTAATTTTGCAGTTGCTTTAGGAAAAGCGACTGGGTAGTTGCCTTTCTTAGAGTGTCGAATTGTGCTTAGTTCTTTATCATCAAGAATGTTCGCTAACTCGTCTGTTATTTCAGATATAGCACCACTTTCTTTTTTATTACGCTCATTGGCATCTGCTGTGGTTCTGATAGACCAATCCAACATAGCCATTGCGTCACCACTTTCTAACACTTCTATTGTTTCATTAAGATTTGTTAAATCACTCATGATAACAGTCTGGTCTGCTGCATTTGTGTTGAATTTATTGATTTGTTTTTGTAGTTTATCTATTTCAGATGTTAACTCTTTTAGTTTAGAAGGGTCCGCATCTACTAGTTGATTAGTTAAAGACTCTATTTGACTTTCTAATGTAGTGATTTTCTCTTGTTGTTTACCCATTTCTACTAATTGGTTTTCTAATTGTTTGATTTTTTGTTTAGCCTGTTTAATTTCAGCAGTCCTATTGGCTATTCTAGCGTCATACTTGCCGGCTATTTCTAACAATTTCTTTTGAGTTAGTTTGTCTACAACGTTAATACCTTTATTTTTTAATTCTGTCGCAAACTTGTTCATAGGTGAATATCTTTTAGCATATACACCACGTAAACCTAATTTTTGGGCTGCTAATGTAGATGTTTGTTGAGAAATTTTTCTAACTTCAGGGTCTGATGATGCAAATTTGTACATATAATAATCTAAGAAGTTCGCTGCCGCTCTTGATATGTCTGTATTACGAGCAAGTAATTCTGCTCTGATTTTAGCGTAATCTTTTTTATGTTTAATCAAGAAAGATGCTTTTTCAGACATTTTATCAGACAATGCAATATATTCACGTGATTTAACTTCATCAACTTCTTCTTCAACCAACGCTTGATATTTAGAATATTTATCAGTAGCGTTTGCTTCGATAAATTGCTCTAATTTATCAACTATAGACAAGTTCGTGTCTGTCACAACATCTAAAGTTACTGCTGCTTGAGTAGTTTCTTCAGGTGCTTTATCTAGTTTTAAAGTTTTCTTAATACGTGTTTTTCTTTTCTCTACTTTTTGCGTTACTGGTTTAGCAGTTTCACCAGAGAAAGATGTTTGGTCACCTACTGTTTCTGTTGGTGCTGTTGTTTCAGCGACCGGTTCTTGTGATTGCTCTACAGGTTTTGGCTGAACTTCAGTGCTAACAGTTGATGATGCGTTCATCTTCTCAGTCTTTGCTCTTTGTTTTTTAAGAGAACGTTTATCGAATAACTTATTAAGGTCTGTGAGTGCGGCAATACCAAAGGCAGATTTTAATCTCGAAGTTCTTATCGAATCTGTCAAATAATTTTTAAGTTTCATCGCAGCATCTATACCATTTTCAGTTTGTATTAATGTTGACACAAATTCATTAAGTGTTTCCATGAAATACTTTTTCGTTGATATTTTTCGCACAGTGTCTACTGCATTTTCACCATATTTATTTCGTATTTTATCAATAAATTGAGTAGATTTGAATAATTTTACAACGCTTGTTATGCTCTTATATAAATTTTCAATTTTAATCGCACGCTCTTGTAGTAATTTCTTATACTCATCATCTGTCATATTTTCTGTTTGTTCAATCTTAGTAGTATAGACCTCGAAAAATTCATTTAATTTATTTTTGAAATCAGTTTCTAAATCTGATTCTTTTATGCGGTATAGTTGATAACCATATTTGTTTTCTGTATTATCAGCAACAATGTCAGTGGGTTCTCTATCTGATATAGACAATAATTCTTCAAAACGAGTATCTTCTCCACCATATTGACCAACCATATCTTCGCCGTCTTTAGATTGAACACCTGTATCGATAGATTCTGATACGTACTTTTTACCGCCAATACCGTATTGAGAACGTAATGTTTTTATCAATTTCACAACACTAGCAGGTTTGTATGGTGAAATGTTGTTTTGTAATATGTGTGACACAAACGTATTTGTGTTTTCTGGACGGTCTAAGTCATCTGCTGTAGCATATTGCACATTGCTCACTTCTTGTGCACTATACACACCTTTCTGTATCATTTCTGATAATAAATTTGTCAATGAATCTTTCCATGTGGTCATAGAATTTGCAAAAATTGCTGTTAATTTATTTTGAACTTCTTTGGGTATTTCTTTTGTTGTTTTATCTTTAACTCCATATAGAATAGATAGTGTTGGTAATATATCACGAAACATATTTATTTTAGCGATACTATTTAACACAGCATCAGGATATACTGCATTAATTATAAAATTCGTTGCTTGTTTATTGCCTACACCCGAACCAGTTTGTGATACTATTAATGAGCCATCATGTGATACTGTTCGAGGGGTATTCAACATATCATTTATTAAATCCTTATCTATCTGGTTTGTTTCATAATTTTTTATGAATTTTTTACTAAAACCAAAAGTTTTCAAATCAGTAATGCCTGCGTTTTTAATCGCTCTTGTTACGATATCGAATGTTGAGGTTGCTTTCGCAAATTGACTTGTGGATTCTATGTTGTATAATTTGCCAGTAATTGGTCTAAATTTACCACGACCAATTAATGTGTTTCCACTTATTGTGAAATAATCACCAATATCTCCACGATAAATTTGAGTAATTTGTCCTTCGGCTAATAATTCACCATCTACACGTTGATACATTTTCATCGATAATTTTTCTATTTTATCTGCTTCTGATGCTGTGTTTCTAAAGGTTTCATCTAAAAGAAGATTCTCCATATAACGTCTTTGTGTTATTGACATATTTTTAACAAACTGTGTCATTGTCTTCAAGTTAGCACCACGAGGTAAACCTTGAAGGAATGAGAATGCGTGCAATACTTCATGCGTAATAACGTGCAATCTTTGATTAGGATTTGCAATAAGTTTGCCGTTTCGTTTTTTAAGTTTAATTGTTATCATTATGTTGTTTGGGTCTTTGTAATTTGTAGAACCTGCTATAGTATTCACTTTAGCATCTTCGGTGGCATCGATGAATTTTATTTTTATTCGTGATAATTCAGAATCAGAAAATCTTTTGTCTGTAAAAGTGTTTGAGACAACCTCTTCAATCTTGTAAATTTTTTCAGGTATTTTTTCGCCAAAATTACACCACCAAATCATAGATGGTGTCATATAGCGAGGTAAATCTACAGCCTCATATATTTCACCATCAACAGGTGCTAAGACGAAACCATAGTTATTTAACACATAATCAAACATCGCTCTTCTGAAGTCTGATTCGTTTTGCTTGTTTTTGATATTGGCAACGAAAACTTCATCATAATAAGTCTCATCTAATGAACGTGTATAATCAAACGAGTCAAGTAAAGTCTCAGTTGCTCTTACACCAGCCAGCATTCTTTCTAAATCATGTCTGCGTGCTGTGTTTTTAGTATGGTCAGTTTTCATTAAAGCGTATTGCTTATTTAAATAAGTTTCGGTTACGTTTGTTCTGATGTAATTGCTTTCGTCTGCGTTTAATTGATAATCTGAAGTCGCTATTTCAATATCGGTGTCTGATGCTATATAATCAGTCAATGATTGTATATATCTTTGCTTAATCTCAAGTAATTCATGCAATTCTTTTTTAGTGGCTTCGGTTTTACGTTTAATTTTGTTTTTATTGATTGCTTTTAATAATATGTTGTACATATTTTTATGTACTTTTTTATTCAACATTAGTAATCTATTGATGTATTTTTCATCATATAATGCTTGTTGTAACGCTGCTCTGTGTTGGTCTATTGTTACGGCTTTACTCTGCTTCTTTAATAATTCATTGACAATTTTGGTCCTATTTTTATCTGTAGAATTTGATAATATATCGTCATAACTACCAAACATTTCTACTAAATCAGATAACTCTTTAGACTGTATGTTGTTCATCATCTCATTTACTAAAGTTTGTCTTACTGTTTGGTTTAATACGACATCCATACCTACTTTAGCAGCATAACCGCTTTCAATATACATATAATTATCGATTATATTAATTTTTTTACCACTATAATCACCGTCTTCAGCACCATAATCAACAAACACTACTTTCATTCCCGGATTAGTTTGCTGAATTGCTCTAGCGATATCTAATTCTACATCACTAGCCTGTTTAACAGTTGCTGATGTGTTAGGATAATAATTACTGAATAATTGTGATGCTATTTTATTTTTAGTATCTGTGTTATGTAAATAATTATCCACATATTGTCTTTGTGCATCTAATGTTTTATTTAATAAGTTTGCAGATTTATTAAATTGCTCAACACCAATAGTATTCATTAAAGTAATTAAATCTTCAGCAGCTTTGGTTTTAATATTGTCTGTCTCTGTATCTTTTTGTACTGCTTCATTCCATTCTAATGAATGTTGTGTTTTAATTTCTGTTTCAGTTAAATTTTTATATTTAGTCATTAACTTAGTCTTTGCAGAAACTTGGTCAGCGTTAAAAGCATCTATCGCTTTAGCGATATTATATGATTTACCTAATCCAATGCTTTTATAATCTTTTTTATCTGTCAATTTAGCGTCAGGGTGACTTTTAGAGTATTCCGCTTGTGCAGTGCTTAAATCCAGTAATTGACCGTTTTTAACAGCCAATCTTGGGGTTGATAACACACTTCCACCAGTTACAAGTGAACCTGTAATACCACCTATTAAACCGGCATATAATACATCTTGTACTGATGCTAAATCGGCAGTAGGGTCAATCATTAACTTGTTTAAAATACTATTTCCTATCTCAGATGCCATTTCTTCAACGCCTTCTGATAAGAAGTTGAATCCCATATCGGTTATCCATGAACCAGTAGACAATGCTTTATTACCAGACAGTAAAGAACCTAAAGTATCGAATTTTAAAAGTTTACCAGACGTCCATTCTATGCCTGCTTCAAGTCCTGTGGTTGCTGCAGTATAACCTAACATAGCCCAGTAATTTATGTCAGGATTTGATTTAATTACTTCTTCTGTTGTGTTACCTGCCATGGAAGCGTAATAAATTCCTTGACCAGCACCCGGAATAAGTAATGGAGCCATTCTAACAAGACCTGACGCAACATTATCGACTACTTTAAGAACATCGTTTTTATCAACCCATGTATAAGTGTTAATCCACTCTGATAGTTTTCTTTGGTTATCTGCATAACCTGTAACATCGGCTGCTATAAATTTTTTTGATGCCTCTGCAGCATTCTTATCAAAAATACTTGCTACAGCGGCACTACCTGTAATACCTACATCAATTAAACCCTCAACGATACCTGTTAACTGGTTGAACGCATTACCTACTATTCCACCAATAGAATTAACTGCTTTTTCAAAATCATTTAAACCGTTAAAAATTTCTTCTCGTTTAATTTGCTCAAATTTTTGATTGAACTGCTCAGTTGCTTTTTTATAATCTTCTGAATTTTTGTCATATAAATTTTCAACAACTAAGTAATTAAATTTATCAGATTTATCTGTCAATTTGTTATACGCAGTTTCATTAAATGTAGGAGACATATTATCGGTAAGACTAGCCATAACTGATAAATATTCGTAACCTTGATTATTTTGTTTAGCGATGTCATAATATTCAGCATCGAAATATTTATTTTTTAATGCTTGTTCCTCTAATATTTCATTTGTACTGATATATGACGCTTTAAAAATACCTTTGTTGTCTGCCATAAACCTACCCTCTATATTTAGAAATTGCTTTTGATTCTAATGCTTTTAACATATTGTCATACGTCTCAATAACTGCTTGACGGGTCAAATAATCGGTATCTTGTGAGCCAATATTCTCCCAATTAGCAAGACCTAATGTTTTAGAGAAAACACCAGTTTGCCAACCAGATTTGCTAGCACGTTTACCGATATCCTCCAATATAGTGATAGGGTCTCCGCCTAGCACCTCTTTTATTTCTGCTTCAGTTAATCCAATAGAACTAGCGTATTTAGTGATTTCATCCGCTTTGTCTGTTAATTTAGACACACCCTTATCGCCCAAATCAAAGAAGTCGAATGTTTGGAAATCTGTTCTGTCTAAAGTTAACGCTTCAGGTCTGAATGATTCAATGTAACCTTTCATACCAAGTCTTCTTCGTTCATTCTCTTCAGAACTTGCGTTGTATGTCAATGTATCGAATCCGAACAATTCCTTGTACAAACTAGACAAATCTGTAGTTTCGTCTATTAAATAACTTAACGCATCTGTTTTACCCGCTTCTTCTAATGCTGTTTTAAATTGTTTAGAATCACCTAAAATAGCAGCCATATAACGGTCCGTTCCCCAGTCTGTTAAATTGCCTGTGTCAGTGTCATATAATTCTAAATTTTTTGCGTTGTAATTGGCTTCTACTTGTTGTCTTGCGACATCTACAATATCTGTTTTTATTTGTGCTAATTTATCAATTTCTTTTTCTAAATTAGACTGAAACTGGCTGTATTGATTTTGTACATTTGCTGATGCTTGTGCTAATGTTTTTTGTTGTGCTGCTCTTGCTTGTTCATAAGCATTAGCATATGTGCCGCTTATAGATTGTCCTATCTCTTCCTTATAACCTGTTTCTAAGCCAGAAGTACCAGTCAATGCTCGTTGTTGCTTTAGATAATTAGCATAAGCATTAGATATATCATAACTTGCTCGTGTTGCTGCTGACTGTTCGGTAGTCTTATAACTTGATGTTAGTAAGTCTTGGAACTGTTTGATTTGATTTTGAACTTGTTCTGATGCATAGACTTCTTCTTTAACATTCTTCTTCAATTCTGTTAATGTAATCGGACTTGCCATTTTTTACAGTCACCTCCTTGTATGTAGCATATTTATCTACAATAAATTTTAATCTTGAATAATAATCTAAAGTTTCTTCTTTAGTTTGTTTGTGTGCTTTAATAACAGTCCATGCTATGCTAAAAGTTATTGTAAATAAATAACACACATATTTGAAAACATTTTCCCAGTTAAGCATTATTTGTTCTATGGCTTGCATTGAGAAAACTGTTGTTAATAGAAATGAACCCATAGTAGATACTATTTGGAATGTTCTCTTCTTTGTTTGCAAATGGTTTCTTGCGTCATATAGTTGTTCACTATTTGATAGAGCCATTATTTGTTCACTTTTGATAGGTTTTAATCTGTCTGCTTGTCTTTGTGTTTTATAATATAATTTAGCATATCTTATCTCACCAATTTGTTCTGGTGTAAGTTTACGCCAAGACGGATGTAGTAATAACATCCACCATTCTTTTTGTGATAAATTTTTAGATGTTCTTGAACCAATCTTATTCTTGATAAAATGCTCTTTGTTCTCTTGGTTTAATATTACTAAATATTTTTCTAGGTCATTAGCATCTAACACTACTTTGTCTATTATAGCAAAGTATTTATTTTTTTCGTTAATCATTTCAGGGTCGCTTAATACTTTCTCTTCAGTATAATCGTACCACCACACTTTCATCAATAGTCCTAATAGCAATACTATTGATAATTCCATAAAAAACTCAGGAGTTAATTGTACAATACCCGCCTTAACGAATATTATACCAAATAATGTGAATATTACTAATAATGTAAGTATAACAGCAAGCCATTGTTTAACTGCTCTTATCATCCGTATTTTTCTCCTTTACTAGGTTCTCTAGTGCCTTCACAACATCATCTGTTGTAGCCGGTTGAGTTAAATTATTATACCACATATTTAATGGTATTGCACAAGCACCAGATATTAGTGCTGTTGCTGATATTTCTAATATTTGCTGACCCAATGTTACTGATACATAACTCAATAAGAAACATATCACACAGGTCTTAAACGCACTAGGTGTTTGAAATATTTTCTTTGTTGCGTCCTTAAAAATTAAAGCCAGTATCACTGCCACTAATACAGCGGCAGCAGATATGGCTTTGTCTGTTCTATCTATGAAGATAGGAGCGTTTACAAGTAAGACAACAACGGGAGGAACTGCTTGAACACCTATTGCAGCAAGTTTAATCCACGTAGTTTTCTTCATAAATTATCTCCTTGTTCTTGTTTCTGTAATTTCTGTAACAGTACTAGCCTGTTTAAGTTGTTGTAGTAATGCTTGAACTTGCTCTGCTAGTTTAGCATTTTCATCTGTTAAAGTTTTAATAATATCATCTGTACCAGACATTAATTTGTTTTTAAGTAATGTAAGACTCGCTTTAGTTTCCTCATCTAAAGTAGAATTTTGGAATACTAAATTGAACATTTCTGCTAAACAAGTATTTGATTGTTTAAGGTCTGATAATTCAGTTTTAACAGCGTCTAATTCAGGTCTAGTATCTTCTTTGTCATTTATCTTTTTAAGCGCCTCTAATTCAAGGTCTGCTTTCTTAGCACGTGTTTTAGCATCTGCTCTAATTGTGATAGAAAGCCATGTAAGCATAGCAACCATAAGTGCTACTAATGCAGGAACTATCATATCACTGTATGTAGTCCAGATATTAATTAACCATGCTGGTAATTGTATTGCTAACATTAAATCCATTTTCATTTATCTCCTTATATAATGTTTGTGAACTTTGGTTCTGGTAAATGTTCTTTACCTTCTAGTTCACGTAATCTTTGTTCTTTTTCATATGCTTCCATTTCTAAAGCATATCTTGATTCTAACATAGGCAAACCTAAATATTTATATCTATTTGCTCTATTTAATCTTTCTGTATATTCAGTTCTAAACCATCTCTTTAATTCGTCAATTTCTATCGCCACATGGTTTGGGTGAACTGTTTTTCTTGTTTCTATAGATTGTTCTATCATCTAATCAATCCCTCCAATAATACATATTTCAAGCCTAATCCCACTAGGCGTAATTTATTATTTCTAAATTCTTTTCTCTCTTCTGTGCCTCTATCATCTGGTGTGATATTGGATATTTTCATTTGTAAGAAACCAAATTTAGATATATTTGTTTTTCTTGTAGTAGACCTCACAAGATTTATATCATTAGATATTTCTTTGTCTGGCACACTACTTGCTAATTTACGGAATACTTTGAAACCGTATTTTAATCCATAACCGTCTGTTGTGTCGTCATCGGTTAGTATAAATGTTGTATTAACTAATCTCTTTGTGTAATTTATTGTACCTAAATACATTATTTGTGATTGCCAATACCAATCAATTAACTTTTCACCATCGTCATAATATTCAGTGACTAAAACATCGTCAAAGTTAGGCACATCTATATCGGTTGTTGTGAGATAGTATATTTCTCCATTTTTGTCTGCAAATTCGGTTCTATTATTAACTACAAACGAATCTAGCACAACAATAGGTAATTCCCAATAATACCACGAATTTGTACGGTTATCGAGTAAATAAATACTAGTTTTATTTTTCTCATCATCAGGCAATATGATGTAAGTCCAATATAATCTATTTAATGTCTGTGCATTTTTAATTATATCATCTGGTATATCTAACCATCTTTGATTAATTGGTCTACTCATTAAATCTGCAATTCTTTCTGTGGCAGACACATTAGATAACTGACTTAAACCATATACGCCATCATTGTTCATTTGTAATGGTATTTCTGTTAGAGTTGTCACTATCGGAGCATCTATTGCAGTGTTACCAACAGTATTTTTACTTTCAGTAATACTATATTCTCTAGTACCTGATGACGATTCAAATGGTTGTATTAGATATAATCTATCATCTTTGTAAGCAATTAATGTCGTATCATTTGCTAAGTTAAAACCTGTTATCGGTAAGTTACTATCGCCCAAATCATTATATTCCGTTATCGGAAAATATGTTGGGTCATTGTTTCTTGACCTATAATATCTATTGCCATTAGCAAACCAGTAATTATTATCAAAACGTGTGTTTAGATATGATTTGAATAATATTTTACGATTATCTAACAAATTATGATAATCAATATTCTCTGATAATTCTCTAGTGATTATTATTGGATTTTTATAATCTATTTGTATTTTATCTATTGTGTTGTATGTAGAGCCAAGATATGTGTCAATTTCTATAAAAGGTGTTTCAAGTGCAACATCATCAGCATACATATACTGATTATATAATGCAGACGCATACGAATGTTGTGTTTGTTCGTGCCATACTAATTCATTTTTATTCATATTTAATATAGCAAACTGACTAGAACTTAAAAGATAACACAACGTGTTAGTTGTAATAACGTGTGTAAATAATCCTGAATAAGCATTTTCGATTGCAATTATATTTTTATCCTCGATTGTGTATTTGTTAATATCTACCGCAATTCTATCAGAAACTTTGGCGTTTTCAGTTAAATAAATAATAAATGCTCCGTTTGGTGATACGGTATAATCTAAAAACAAATAAGATGACTCTGCTATTAATTCTGTTTCAGCAGAATAAGTGTTGTTAAGACCTTCTGTTAAATGCGTCACATATAATCGAGATTGTAATGTATCAGGATGTTTAGCATCAATAACAATGATTTTATTGTTTGCAGATAATTTAAAACTAATGATTTCAAATGATTCGTCGGGCAATGTTATTTCGATAGGTGTATGTCCTTTATAATTAGATAATGCTAATTTATCACCCATGTTCCATAAAACAAAATTTCCATTAGATGCTATATCCAGTGTGTTGATATTTACGGTATATTTATCGTTTTGAAATTTATCAATACTAGATATAAACCAGTCGCCAGATTCACTAGACACTAATATTTTTATATTTTTATTAGTTTTATCTTCTACAATTAAAAATCGTTTGCCGTCTGGTGTAGCAGTACACGCTAATAATTTATTGTCATTCATGTTTACTGGTAAATCAGAATCGCGTTCACTTTTAATGACATTTCCGTTCAAATTATCTATGGTTATTTTTGTAGGAAAACCGTATTCATCTATACCATACCAATAAGAATAACTATTAGTGGATAGTGTTGATAATTTTTTAACAGGCTTAAATTTAGCCGTTGTTATTGTTGTTGACTGTATTGCCATATTATTAATATCGATTATATTTGTTATCGCTGTACGAGGATTCCAAGTACCATCCCAATAATAACTCTCTTTATATTTATCGCTTAACAAGTTCAACGGTTCAACATCAAACCTATTACCGTCAATATCTACTGTTGCGGTTGTCGGCACATAACCTTCCACATCTTTAATAACTTTTTCAGTTCGATTTATTACTGTGTAGTTTTCTCTATCTAATAAATATACGTTCTCACCTTGCTCGAATATTTTACATTTATTTGTCGGTATAGTACCTGTTATATCCTTTAACGGTCCGTCATTGATATATAGTTTCATTACCGGTTGGCCATTTAATTTACCATGTAGTAAATATCCGTCATGTAATTTATAATAACCAATAGGTTGCCATGTATCGCCTAATGTTTTAAGTAAGTCAACATATTTCTTTTGTAATCTAGGTCTAGTTGTTAATGTGTTACTCTCATCAACATATACATTTAAGCAATCACTTGCTGTGTTATTGTCTAATTCAAATGGGTTACTAGATACATCAAGTCCTCTAAAGTTTGTTATATTTAAATGTCTGTAATCTGGTGATTTTGGTATATCGAATGTTACAGGTTCTCTTCTAATTGTGTTACCCATTGGCTTATCTCCGCTAGAACAGTCGCTGATTTAGTTGGGTGGTCGTGTGCTGTTCTAAATTTAGCATTATCTATAATGAATAGAGCGATTGCTTGTTCTATGTTTGCTACAGAAGTTCCCTTCGGAATATCAAAACCAAAATCACTACCTTTCTTATAAAACTCAATTAACTTTTCTTTCTTAGCCATTTTAATACCAACCTCCATTACTCTTAAAATGATTTGTTTCATACATTACATTTGTATCTAATCTGCTAATCATCAACTCATATTCGTTCTTTAATATTGTTGACCTTTGAATGTCGTCTTCTGCTAATATTTGTGAAGCCACATAACTGGGGATGCAATTTAATATTGACGGGTCTATAGGTAAATCAACTTGCTCATTATCGTTCATATAATCTTCAGTAATTACTTCGTATAAACCGTTGTAGAATATATTATAAGCACCAACTTCAGGTAATTTAATATATCTGTCACCAACATAAGTTATTGTAGGGTCCGGTTGACCATTATGATAATTAATCATATCTGCAAAACTCAAGAAATCTTCTGGCATTTCAATTACGTCTGATACTGTGTAATAATGTTCTGTCTCTTGTAATTGACCACTCAAATAAACATATCTTTTGTGAGTATTGATATCTGTGTAAATTGTGTTATATTGTGCATCTTCAACAATCGGGTCACCTAATGTAGCGTTATAATATAATTTACCATCTACAATCTGAAAGTCTGAGCCTAAAATGCCTTTAGAATATACAATAGGTTGAAATGTTTTGACGTCAGGTTTTACACTATTAGCAATTTGATTTAAGCACTCGTTAGCAAAATATGCAAACTTACTAGCATAATTATCAGTATCATTATTTACTTCTTGTTCATCCATAAATAACTTATTGATTATTGCTTGTCTAATCTCGCTCCATTTTTTCATTTATTATTCTCCTTATTTATTAGTGAGTAATTCAAGTCATTACCTCAAATCACTCATATATAAGAGAGCATTTCGCTCTCTTATGTTGAATTAGGCTTGCTCTTTAGTTTTAACTGTGTTTACAACACTAACAGCCTTAACACCTGTAGAAGTAGGCACGATTGGAGTAGCGTTAGCAGTAGCCTTATCGCTAGCACCAGCAGCAGGGAATGAAATATAACTCATTGCTCTGAAATCACCGAAACCCGCACCCCATCTTGCTCTACCAGCCCAAACGTTAGCCTCAGTCTTATCATCCTTATAAGAACGAACCTCTAAAGGCTTTCTGTCGAACCATACAGCACCAAGACCCTCTTGGTTTCTGCTAGAACTTGCAAGGATTAAACCGTTATCAGCATCCTTGAAACCATCGATGTCGCTTAGGTAAGCGTTCTCAACGATTGTGTATTTACCATATTGAGTATTAATACCATTACCGTCCATAGCAGCACCATATCTTGATTTAAGACCTCTCTTTAGGATGTCTGTTAATCTATAGTTCTTACCAACGAAAATTGTATCAACTTCAACTGGAGTAATATTACCCTTATCGTCTTTGTAAACAGCCATCTTAGCCTCCACTTGGCCTAGAACGTCAAGAACTTTCTCTTCAAGGTCAGCAGTAACACCACTTGTCATATCGAAGTTAGCAACTGTGTATTTGTTTGATTGGATAACAGGTGCTCTTCCATCTCTAAGCGCAACTGTTCTGTGTGTATTGTGGAAATATACTTGTCTCTCGCCTTCGATATTACCGTCTACAGTATCCATACCCTTACCAGTTTTAGCAAGAATCTTGTATTCAGGATATTCATTACCAAGAGCAGCACCAATTACTCTAACTGCATATAACTCTCTTGTTCTACCATGAGATTTAATAAAGTTAAGAGCACCACCATTAATGTTGTTCATGTTGCCATCTTCCATAGTTTGCTTAGAAATAACAAAACTGTTAGTCCAAGTTTGGAATGTAAATTGTTGGAAATAACTCTCTTCAAAATCGCTGATTGGAGCAACTTCCATATCTTCAGTTGGTTTAAAACCATCCATAGAAGTTAAACTTCTATATTCTTCCATGTATCTATCAGTTGTCTTCTTAACGAAGAATTTATCAATGATAGAATCTTTCTCATATGCTTCTGTTTGTTTGTCAAGAATCATTTTGATTGGCTCTTGAAGAACGTTAAAGCCAGAGTTTCTTACTGACTCTTCAATATTAAAAATTATACCCATATTCTATTAAGCCTCCAATCCTTCAATATTTGATAATGTTTCAATTCTGTAAGCAACTACGATGTGCTCTTTAGTGCCATCTGAATTAACTGTGTCGCCTACTAATTTAGAACTCTTATAACCAGTTCCATGTTTATAAGTGATTGCATCACTTTGTGCTACTAGATATAACTCTCTGTTATCTGCTAGTGCTGCCTCTGCTGCTGTTAAACTATCAATTACAGCAGCGTCTTTAAGACTTGGACGATATGAAATAACGTCACCAACTTCAAGTTCAATCTCATTATCAATAACTAATTGATAAACTTGTTGATTGTCAAATTTCTTAAATGTTGCCATTTATATTCTCTCCTATTTATTTTGATTTTTAATGTATTCTTTGAACTTAGTTTCATCTAAACCAAATGCTCTAGCCACTCTAAGTTCTTCTTGAGAGATGTCTCTTGTGCCAGATTGTTCTGTACTTCCGGTCACTGTCTTCAAATGAGACTTACCACTGTCTCTCCCAGCAACTGATTTTTTAATTGCGTTGTCTACGATTATAGATATGTTATTTGCAGCGAAGGCTTTCTCTAATGGTGTTCCTTCATTCCACATTCTAACTGTTTCAGCATCTAAATCATTAACGCTTTTGTAATTTGTTCCGTATGTCTCGTTTAATTGTTTTAAGGAATTGCTAGCAAATAACTCTTTTTCAAGAGCCTCTTTTTCCTTTTTGTAATTCATTGCTTCGACATAATCCGGGTCTGTTTTGACAAGGTCTTTCAGGGTCTCTCTAATAGAGTCTGGGTCTAAACCCTTGTCTAAAATTTTGTTGTTTGTTTGAGCATCGACATATGATTGCCAACTCTCATAACCAAAACTCTCAGCGATTTCTTGCTTAACTTTGGCTTTCTCTTCTTTTAGCCTTTGAGCAAACGCTTTGGTTTGGTCCACTGGTTCTACTGGCGGGGTAGATTGTGACTCATTAGAACTTGTGTCTAATGTTTCATCAATATTAGCAGCCTGTTCTTCTATCTCGAACATGATAATATTCCTTTAGCATTTTTGTTGGCGAGGTTCGGTTGCCAGACCGTTTTGCAGCCAAATATGTTATCCGGTATTACCGGTTATAACCATTTAGGTTTTTCAGGCACAATCTTGGTCTCAGTAACATCTCTCCAACTTTGTACCCAAATATTTGCTTCTTGTTTTTGTTCGTCTGTAAGTGTATCGAACCAAGAAACTGATTTTCCATCAATAATAAAATTTTGATTTATTATTGAAAAACATTCTTGCTCTCTTCTTTGTCTTAGTTGCACTAATTCATATGCTTGCAATTGCTCTTTAAATAGTAATGTGTCAACTTCACTTTTAAGTCTTTCACCTATTGGTGTCTGCACCAACTCGTCTTCAAACTCTTCCCAATCATCAGCAACTTTGAAATTAGCAACTGAATTATCTTTTCTGTATAATCTCATAGTTCATACCTCTTAACTTGCATTTGTTGATTTTACAAATCTTATAGCACCCCAACTGAATGTCGCTGAGTTTTCGTAGCAATATAATTTTTGACCTTTCTTCATTACAAAAGTAGCATTATATAAAGGCACATTAGTTTGTGTATTATAAGCCAAATCAGTATTACCAGAACTTCTTAGATGGATACCTGTCGTTCCTAAACCACTCCAAGAAATACGAACATATGCTACTCCGTTAGTTGGTGCAGTAAGCATTGTTTTCCCAGCAGTACACAATGCAGATGTTAGTGTTGTTGTGGTAAAACTGTCACTAGGTTGCATACTTAATGTATTTACATCACTAGTTAGTGCTAATGTACCTGTTGTACCAGGTAGTGTTACGGTCTTACTAGTAACATTAGGTGCTTGTAATCTTACAGAAAAATCTGCATCATTGCTTGTTTCGTGAAAATCAATATATTTACCACCCTCAAGTACACCCGCTGTGCTTATGCAAGGTATTTTTCCAAAACTATCATTGGTAGCATTGTTTACTGCAAATCCACTATCTAACAAGTTGCCATTCTCATCTAAACTAGCAAGATTATTAGCAGTAGCACCACTTACTTTATCTGCTTTATTCGCTATATTGTTTGTATTTATAACGACTCTAGCATCTAAGCC